>JAHEER010000122.1 GCA_024640625.1 Desulfobulbaceae bacterium | reverse complement strand
TACTCCACCCTGGAGCCCTGCCTCATGTGCTACACGACCCTGATACTCAACGGTTTCAGAACCATCGTCTATGGCTATGAAGATGTGATGGGAGGCGGCAGCAACCTGGAACTGCAGCGGCTTTCACCGCTCTATGCGTCGATGCAGGTCAAGGTGATTCCAGGCGTCGAGCGGGCTGCCTGTCTTGATCTTTTTCAGCGTTTTTTCCAGGATGAAAAAAACGATTACTGGCGTGATTCAGCTCTTTCTCAGTACACCCTCGATCAGCACATCGATTGAGAGTTCGCCGCCAGGCCAATTCGACAATTTCCAGCTGCAGGCGCACCATGAGTAAACCTCACACTGTCGGTTTCAAGACCGGCGAGAGAAATATCTTCCTGCATCTGCTCACCGCCTGCAACCTTTCCTGTGCGCACTGTTACATCAACCCCAAAGAGCACGGCAGCTCTATGCTGAGCCGGGACCAGATGGAGAAGTGGATCCGGCTGTTCAGCCATCCGGCCACGCAGTCCAACATCGTGTTTCTAGGCGGTGAGCCGACCATGCATCCGGATCTCGTCCACGGCATCGAGGTGGCAAAATCATGCGGGTACGCAGTGACCGTCGATAGCAACGGCTATCTTTTTCATGATTTTCTAGAGCGGGTTAATCCCGCCCATCTCGACTATTTAAGCTTCAGCCTCGATGGTCCCGATGCGCAGATCAACGACCCGATTCGCGGTGACGGGGTATTCGAGGTCGTAACCGCCAATCTCAGAAAGGCGGTGGAGCGGGGAATCAACACTTCTCTGATTTACACGGTTTCCAACAGAAACATCGACGGCCTGGAAAAAATGGCCCCGCTACTCGAGAAACTCCAGGTGAAGCGATTTTTCATCCAGGTGATCGGCTTGCGCGGCAAATCGGCTGCAGCCGCAAAAAATGCACAAGCCCCTCTGCAGGTCGACCCTGATCGCTGGCTCGAGGTCGTGCCCAGAGTCGCCGAGGCGGTGTCTCGACTCGGGATTACGGTGATCTATCCCAAGGTGTTTCTCGAGGAGGGGGAAGTCTTCGAGTGTGCGGGCACGGTGGCCGAAAATTTCTTTATCTTTCCCAACGGCCGGGTGTACCAGTGCCCCCTCTGTGAGGATCATCCAATCCACAGCTATGAAATTAGAGATGACACACTCGTCAAGGTTGACGGTCTCACCGAAGAGCGGTTCTTCGCACTCGACATCGCCGAGGGCTGTGTGATGAACAAACTGCTGCAGCCCGACACCATCGCCTACGACGATTCCGGTAAGCCGCTGCATCGGGTATCGTGTTGCCTGCTGAAGCAGCGTCTAGGCTAATAATAAAATTGTCTTTTTGTCCAATCTCTGCGTTATGGAGGTGATTTGAATCCTCGACGTATTTTAATATACGCCTGCGGGTCAAATCGCCTCCATGCCTTGATCTTGAAAAAAAATCCTCAATTTTAACGTGTAATTAAATGCCAATTAAAGGGCTATACATCTTTGGGATTGGGCTCTCCTTCCTAATGCAAGTAAGGCATGTATTGACTTGGTCTGCATCGCGTAGGCCAGCTGCGGCAGTGAAAATGATTGTCGATGGCAAAAAAGGCCGAAGGCCGGCATCCCATCGACTTTTCCCTGACGCGGCGAAAAGGCCGCAGAGCAGCAGATCGATTCAATACATGCTTTACCCAGGCTTCTCGTTTGATTCTTTCTTTTTACCAAACAGCTGGGTCAGAAAGATTCCCGCCTCGTAGAGGCCGAACAGGGGAAAACAGAGCAGGGCCGAGGCCATGAAGTCGCCGGCGCTGAGAAGAAAGGCCAGGACAACGATTGCGCCATAGAAATAAAGCCTTTTAGACCTGAAATAGGTGGCCTGAACAAGCCCCGCTTTGCCGGTCATAACCATCAGGAAGGGGATCTGAAACGACAGGCCGAAGGCGATGATCATGCGGATTACAAAGGTCAGGTACTTGCCGAGTTTGGGCAGCGGTTCAAGGCCCGGGTGAGCATAGCTCATGAAGTAGACGAGCATCTTAGGCAGCACCGAAAACAGGGCAAAGGCACCACCGGAAAAAAACAGTACAGTGGACCAGAAGACAACGGTGACCGCGAGTTTGCGTTCATGGGCGTGCAGACCCGGCGCGACGAAGCTCCAGGCCTGGTAGAGCAGAAAAGGAAAACTGACCACCAGGCCGACCAGAATGGCGAGTTTAATATAGGCGAGAAAGGCTTCCGGCAGGTTGGTGTAGACCATCCGATAGACCATCGGGCTGGCGTTGAAGAGGGGAGTGATGATGAACTGGGCGATTTGCTCGGCGAAAAAGTAGGAGCCGACCGAACAGAGTGCGATGGCGATGAAACTGCGCACCAGCCGCTTGCGGAGTTCATCGTGGTGAGGCCTGAAAAAGGCGAGACTGCGCTCAAGCGTCGACATGGCGGAGAATCAGGCAGGCGAGTCAGGGCCGGGGGATTTTTTTTCTTCGTTAACCGGCTCGGAGGTCTTTGCTCCCACGTCATTATCTGCTGACGTTTCTCCTTCTGCAACGGACTGGCTGGCGGCAGAGGGCAGGGCTGGGTCCTCGTGTTCCGGCTCGGGACTGGGCGAGTCTGTCACGGTATTGATGATATCATCGGTGGTCACCGGAATAACCGTTCCGTCCTTATCGATGACCTCCTGCAGCCCTTCCTCAAGGTCTTTGACAATCCCGGAAAATCCGTCAGGGGTGACCTCGCCAAGCTGCTTTTTAATCGAATCAGCAGCTTCTTCAAGTTCCGGTTTGACCGCGTCGAAGGGATTTTCGTCGACCAGGTCTTCTTTTAAGGCTGATACGGTTTTTTTCAGTTCCAGGACTCCTTTGGCCACCGACCTGGCCAGGTCCGGGAGCTTATCCGGACCGACGACAATCAGGGCAAGAGCCATGATAAGTATCATTTCGGGCAGGCCGATTCCAAACATTTATACCTCTTACCACATGATTTGCCTGCGGCTACCTCTGGCTGCTCCGGGGGTGCCGACGGAGTCAAAATCTACCAGAACAGGAGGTAGAAATCCACGGGTAAATAGGATCGCCAAGCCAAGCCAATCGTTTGGCCCTTGCTTGGTTTTTGCAAATAGCTGAAATTACATAGATTTGATTGTGAGTTACTCGGTTGACATAATCGATTTGTTTGACTATAATTACCCGGTTCTACCTCAGGATTACAATGCGGGTTTTGCGTCTTTGGCGCAAAACCACAATTTTTTTTAGCATACCAGGAGCGTTTAATGTCCAGCGTGGTAATTGTTGGCACCCAGTGGGGTGACGAGGGAAAAGGTAAGATTGTCGACCTGCTCACCCGTTCTGCCGACTACGTGGTTCGCTTCCAGGGCGGCAATAATGCCGGCCATACCCTGGTGGTCAACAAGCAGCAATACATTTTTCACATTATTCCCTCGGGTATTCTCTACGAGGATAAAAAATGCATGATCGGCAACGGCGTGATCATCGATCCTGCCATACTGCTGCAGGAGATCGGCGGTCTTGCCGAGAAGGGGCTGCCGGTGACCCCGGAGCGACTGATGATAAGCGAAAACGCCCATCTCATCATGGAATACCACCGGCGTCTGGACCAGGCCCAGGAAGCATCCCTGACCAAAGACAAGAAAATCGGTACCACCGGCAGGGGGATCGGACCATGTTATGTGGACAAGGTGGGCCGTGTCGGTATAAAGGTTGGCGACTTGCTTGATGAACAGATTCTCAGGGACAAGCTTACCGCCGCACTGGAGGAAAAGAATTTTCTGCTCAAGGAAAAGTTTGGTGAACAACCGGTTTTTTTTGACAGTGTGCTGGCTAATCTGCTCGACTATGCGGAGAAACTCGCTCCCTTCGTCGGCAACGTCTCGGTGGAATTGGACCTGGCCCGCACACGAGGCGAGAACATCCTGTTCGAGGGTGCCCAGGGGACCCAACTCGATATAGATCACGGCACCTATCCCTTTGTCACCTCTTCCAACACGGTTGCAGGCAGCGCCTGCAACGGCGCCGGGTTTGGTCCGACCCACATCGATTCGGTGATCGGCATTCTCAAGGCCTACACCACCAGGGTCGGCGAGGGGCCGTTTCCCACCGAACTGCATGATGAAACGGGCGAGCAGCTGCAGCGTAAAGGCGGTGAATTCGGTGCCACCACCGGGAGAAAAAGACGATGCGGCTGGCTGGACGGCGTGGTCGCCTCGGATGCGGTCAGGCTCAACGGCCTCACCGGTCTGGCTATTACCAAGCTCGATGTGCTCAGCGGCCAGTCGAGAATAAAGATGGCCACCTCCTACAAGCTGGATGAGCTCAGTTTAAGCGCCATGCCTGCCAACGTAAAGGAGGCCGGCAGGGTGGAACCGGTGTACGAAGAAATGTCCGGTTGGCCATCCGAGATTAATGAGATTACCAACTACGAGGATCTGCCGGTTGAAGCCAAGGATTATATAAAACGCATCGAGGATTTCACCGGGGTGGAGGCGGTGATTGTTTCGGTTGGTCCAGATCGGGATGAGACGTTGCTGCTTAAAGACCCCTTTGAGGTATAAAAAATTGTCTTTTTGCTCAAAATGATAATTTTCGAATGAATATCAGATAGATTTAAAATCATCTAAAATTCACTATAGTATTAATAAATGAGGTAACAATGGCACGTATTACCGTTGAAGACTGCTTACAGGAAGTCGGAGATGACAACCGTTTTAACTTGATCCATCTGGCCGTCAAGCGCATCAAGCAGCATCGTCAGGGCGAACCGTTTCTGATCGAGGCGAAGAACAAGGAAGTGGTCATGACCCTGCGTGAGATCGCGGCCGGGGAGGTGACGTTTTCCAACGTCGAGGAACTGCCGGAACTCAATGACCTGAATGGCCTGGAACACGAGCAGGAACGGGGAGCGGGTGAGGAAAATTGAGAAGTTCAACCATGGCACGAGACTACTACGAAATACTTGGTGTTGACAGAAATGCCGGTGGTGCGGACATAAAGAAGGCCTACCGCAAGCTGGCCATGAAGTATCATCCGGATCGCAATCCCGGTGACAGTGAAGCGGAAAATGCTTTCAAGGAATGCACCGAGGCCTATGAAGTTCTGAGCGATGATCAGAAAAGACAGATTTACGACACCTACGGTCACGAAGGCCTGAAAAACAGCGGCTACCAGGGACCGGGCAATTTTGAGGACGTCTTTTCGAGTTTCGGCGATATTTTTGGTGATCTTTTCGGTTTCGGTTCTTCTCGAGGTCAATCCAGAAAAAACGGTCCCATTGGCGGCAACGATCTCCGTTATGATACCCGCATCAGCTTTATGGAAGCGGTGCACGGAACCACCAAAGAAGTTGAACTGAGCCGGCGGGATACCTGCTGGACCTGCGAGGGCTCAGGCTGCCGCCCGGGCCATCAGCGCCAGACCTGTCCAGCCTGCAACGGCCGGGGACAGGTGATCCGTTCCCAAGGGTTTTTTCAAGTCAGTTCCACCTGTCCGCAGTGCCACGGCGAAGGTGCGATCATCACCGATCCTTGCGATGACTGCCGCGGCAGCGGCCTGGTACATAAGACCAAGAAAGTTTCCATCAAGATTCCCGCCGGCGTCGACAGCGGGGCCCGCATGCGGCTCAAAGGTGAAGGAGAGGGTGGCAGAAGAGGCGGCCCTGCCGGTGATCTCTATGTGATCATCGATGTTGAACCGCATGATTTTTTTGGCCGAGAAGGCGACAATATCTACTGCCGTTTGCCTGTTTCCATGGTCGATGCAGCCTTGGGTGTAAAAACTGATGTAGTGACCATCCACGGTACCAAAAAGCTGACCATTCCCGAGGGCAGCCAGTCAGGGAAGGTGTTTACCCTGCGGGGCGAGGGAGTGAAAAATCTGCGTGGCCGCGGCCGCGGCGATATGTACGTCGAACTTCAGGTGCTGACGCCGACCAATCTCTGTGAGGAACAGAAAAAGGTTCTCCGGGAGTTCGATACCCTGTGTGATAAGCATGGCCAGAACAAGGAGCATGAAGGATTTTTCACCAAGCTGGTAAACGAGGTGATGGGTAAAACAGGATAGAATGGGTACGGATGGCCGACAACAAAGACACTAAATTGACCCACTTCGATGCGGACGGCAAGGCCGTTATGGTCGATGTCGGGGGCAAGCAGGAGACCCGGCGGGTTGCCGTCGCCGCCGGCAGTGTCGCCATGAGCCGGGTGGCGTTCGATCTGGTGAAAAGCGGATCCATGGCCAAAGGCGACGTGCTCGGTGTGGCTAGAATTGCAGGCATAATGGCGGCCAAAAATGTCGATCGTCTCATTCCGTTGACCCACCCTCTGCTGATCAACAGAGCCGAGGTGGATTTTTCCTTCGACGAGGAGGACTGCCGGGTGGAAATCGAGGCCATGGTGTCGATCACCGGCAAGACAGGAGTTGAAATGGAGGCGCTGACAGCCGTAGCGGTGGCGGCGTTGACCATCTATGATATGTGTAAGGCTGTGGACAAAACGATGAAGATCAGCGATATTCGTCTGCTCAGCAAAACGGGAGGCAAAAGTGGCGATTTCAGTCGTGCCGACTGAATCACCCACTGGTGTCTGATTTCCTGTTCGTAACGGATAATAGGAGAATTTTGGATGGACAACAAGTTATTGGAAAAATTCAAAAAACAGCTCGTTGAAAAGCGTCAGGAGATTCTCAGCGAAGCTGACAAAACACTGGCCGAGATGACCGATCAAAACTCGAATGTTCCCGATCCCAACGACCGGGCCACGATCGAGTCCGACCGCAGTTTCGAGCTTCGCATCCGGGATCGGGAGCGGAAATTGCTGTCGAAAATTGAAGACGCGCTCATCCGGATCGATGAAGGCGAGTACGGCATCTGTGAGGAATGCGGCTGCGATATCAACGTTAAGCGCCTCGAGGCGAGGCCGGTGACGACGCTGTGTATCGACTGCAAGACCCTTCAGGAAAAAAAGGAAAAATCACAGGGCCAGTAATTTATGCCCCAACTCAGGAGAGACCCGGTTCTCGGACGATGGATCATCATTTCCAAGGAGCGGAGAAAACGGCCGAATGATTTCGTTATCGAGGAGGCCAAGGTAATTGGCGGGTTTTGTCCGCTCTGCCCGGGAAATGAGTCGTTCACCCCGCCGGAGGTGCTGGCCTACAGAAACGGCACCGCCACCATAGGAAACAGTCCCGACTGGCAGGTAAGGGTCGTACCCAACAAATATCCGGCCCTCAAGATCGAGGGCGAGCTGGGCAAAGAAGCCGAAGGGCTTTACGACCGGATGAACGGTATTGGCGCTCACGAGGTCATTATCGAATGTCCCGATCATCATGATATCTTCTGGAACCTGCCGCTCGAACACCTGGCCCTGGTCTTCAGGGCCTATCGCGATCGGCTCAAGGATCTCGAACGCGACCCCCGGTTCCGTTACGTGATGATCTTCAAGAATTACGGCAAGGCTGCGGGCGCCTCCCTGGAACACAGCCATTCACAATTGATCGCTCTGCCGGTGCTGCCGCGCATGCTGGTGTCAGAGTTTACTGGTGCCGAATCCTACTACCGCTACAAGGATCGCTGCATATTCTGCGACATCGTCAGCCAGGAACTCCAGCAGGACATCAGGGTGGTGTGCGCCAACGAGCATTTCATCACCATTTCACCGTTTGCACCCCGCACGCCGTTTGAAATGTGGGTTTTGCCCCGCAAACATGCCTCCGGCTACTGTGCGACAACCCAAAGCCAGGAGATGCTGATGGCTCTGGCGCACATATTTTCAGAAATCCTCAAACGGCTGGAAAAATGTATACCCAATGTACCTTACAACTTCGTACTGCACACCCAGCCGCTGCGGTCGGGTGAGATGGAGCATTTTCACTGGCATTTTGAAATCGTCCCCAAATTGACCTCTATTGCCGGTTTCGAATGGGGTTCGGGCTTCTATATAAATCCCATGCCCCCCGAGGAAGCTACCAGATACTTACGCGAATCTCTGGATAGCTGAAGGAGTTTTTCATGAAAACCATACTGCTTGTTGACGACGACGAATCCATTCAACTGCTCTACCAGGAGGAGTTCAAAGAAGCGGGCTACAAGGTGGTCTCGATCTATGATGGGAGTGAAGCGATTGAGGCGTTCAAGAACACCGCGCCCGACCTGGTCATTCTCGATATCCAGATGCCCGGCCTGAACGGCATCGAGGTGCTGCGCCAGATCAAGATGGTCGATGCGTCGGTGCCGGTGATACTCAACAGCGCCTACCAGGAATTCAAGCAGGATCTGGGGGCCTGGGCCTCGGACGAATATGTGGTCAAATCCTCAGACATCGGCGAGTTGATGACTGCGGTAGAAAAACACATCGGTTGAGCAAGGGGTTTTCCTGGAACGACGCTAGATGAAGGATATTCAAAACCAGACCGACCACCGCCGCATCGACATCAAAAAGGTGGGGGTGAAAACCATCACCTATCCGGTAACGGTGCTCGACAAGGCGCAGGCCAGTCAGAAGACGGTGGCCACTGTCAACATGTACGTCAATCTGCCGCATCGGTTCAAGGGCACCCACATGAGCCGTTTCATTGAAATACTGAACCGCTATCACGGTAAGATAGACATCAGTCAGTTTCATCTTATTCTCGAAGAGATGAAGCGGCGGCTCGATGCCGAGGCCGCCCATCTGGAGATGATCTTTCCATTCTTTCTGCACCGCAAAGATGATCTCGATACCCTCGAGGTGAGACAATACGATTGCACTATGCACTGTTATCTCGAACAGGAAAATGATCTGCGCCTCGATATCAGCGTACCAGTGGCCCATCCTTTCAACGGCGGCAGGCAGGACGCCACCGCTCCGGTGCTGGGACTCTGGGGGAAAGTGCTGGTGAGCGTGCGATTCAACAGGTTCATGTGGCTCGAAGACCTGATTGATATGGTTGAGTCGATAACCCGGTCGGAATCATTCTTCAGTATCGAGGATGACAGCACCAAGCTGGTGGAATCCTTGCTGGCAAAACTCGAGCAGAGATTTTCCCGGCTCGAGGAACTGGCCTGGTATGAGATTACCGTGGAAAACGAGTCCCAGGGGTATTCTCTGTTTGCCAGAACCTCCGGTCCCGATAATAATCGACCGCACTAAGCATAAAACACAACTATTTCCAGCGAGAAAAGGTTCCCATGAGCGACTTACTATTTGAGATCGGCAGCGAAGAAATTCCGGCCTCCTTCATTCTTCCTGCGGCAGGTCAATTGGAGCGCATGTTCTGCG
>JAHEER010000121.1:2843-9368 GCA_024640625.1 Desulfobulbaceae bacterium | reverse complement strand
TAACGGCATCATCAACAATTATGCTTATCATTTACCGACGCAGCCACATGGTATGAGCCGAATCTACAGGGCTATGCTTCTTCCGCATTGCTTTGATGTAGTTAAATCTTTTGCAGGCACGCGGATGAGTGGTTGTGATTTTATTTTTTTTGACGGTGCTTCAACCATATCGGCGAAGCAAAAAATCCTTTAAGGAGGGACACATAATGAAAAAAGGACTGGGCGTTATTCTTGCACTGATTGCTATCGGGGGTTTAGGTATTTTCGGTGAAATGAACAGAGAAGTTGCGGCAGCGGATGGAAAAACCATCACGGTTGGAGTCAACAGCGAAAATCCGCCCTGGATTTTCGCCAAAGATGGAAAAATGACTGGATTCGAGGCGGATATAGTTGAAGAGTTTGCCAAGCGCGCCGGTTATACACTCGATTACAAATCCGCCCCATTTGCCACAGTACTCACCGGTGTGCAGTCGGGCCAATGGGATATCGCCATGTCGTCAATCTGGATCAAAAAGGAACGTGCTGAAGTTATGGACTTTGCGGATCCCTACTATGACTCGGGTATTGGCATGATGACGCGGGCAGACGGGATCACTGACTTGAGCCAGATGAAAGGAAAAGTGTTCGGTTCTGACACTGGTTCCGCCAATGAGGCTTGGCTTGTAGACGCGCAGGATGAGTATGGACCATACAAGGTAAAGAGCTACGATTATTGGGTAGATGCTGCCCTCGACCTTGAAGCCGGCAGAATAGATGGTGTCGTAGTGGATGATCCCATTGCACTTTATTATATTAAGCAGCACCCTAAATCAAATCTTGTCATGAAAATCTATATTCCAGGCTTCAAAGCAGGCCAGGCGCTGGCGTTTAAGAAAGGGTCTCCTCTTCGTGACGAATTCAACAACATTCAGAACGAGATGAAAAAAGACGGTACAATGTTAGCCATTCATAAGAAATGGTTTGGCACCGAGCCGCCCAAAGATAGCTCGGTTATTAACGTTGTTGCTCCCTACATGCCAAACGAGAAACCAGCGATGTAACACTAGCAAGATATGGTACAGGGCCCCGATCGTTGACCTGGTCGGGGCTCGTTTCATGACTCATTCCGGGCTCTAAAGCATCCTCTGACCATCGTATTCCCACCGACTCAATAAACCATTAGCGATAGGACATGCTCCTCGGTCACCAGATCAAAATTGCTTCGCAACCTTAACCTTGACGTCCATGAACCCGATGTCAGCGACACCTGCCCCCAAAAATAAGTTCGCTCGTACCCATCCGGGCTGGTCAGTTTGGCTGAGACGGCCTTCAGTCACTGCACTTTCTTTTGCGGTACTGTTCGCTTATGCTTTTTTCCTGCTACCCACCAAAGACACTGCTCCTCCATTTTTGTTTTACCTCAGTATTAATTTATTCATAGTGCTCGTCCTGGCCTTCACGGGGAACATCTTGGCTGACCCCAAAAAACCTGAAGCCCTCAAGATGATTGCTGCCCTGCTGCTGATCGCAGTATTCTGCTGGCTTTTCTATCGTTATTCCGGAGCACAATGGGGACGTTTAAAAGACTTCTTCTTTAATTGGGAGACACTGGAGGGCAATTGGTGGATACTCTGGCAAGGTCTGGAGGTCACCCTTTTACTGGCGTTTATCTCGGGTATTGGCAGCGTTCTGGTGGGGCTTTTGATTGCCGTATTGCGCACCTTGCACAGCCCAACACTAAATTTCTTTCTAAAGGTTTATGTTGACGTGTTTCGCTCAATCCCGATGATAGTCGTCATGGTTTTTATATTTTTCGCCCTGCCCTTCATGGGCATTTCACTTGGCTCAATTGTAACGACTATTCTGGCATTATCGCTTGGGTACGGTGCGTATGCATCTGAGTGTTTTAGAGCTGGTATAGAATCCGTGCACTCCGGTCAGCTTGAAGCGGCACGATCATTGGGATTATCGCGCTGGAAAACCATTTCCAAAATAATTCTCCCGCAGGCATTTCCGGTGGTTATACCGCCACTGACTGGAACACTTGTGGCGATGCTAAAAGACACAGCTGTTGCCTCGATCGTGGCGGCTCCAGAATTGCTGAAGCGGGCCCGAGAATTGTATACCAGTGAAACAAATCCGACACCACTGGTCGCAGCTGCATTGATTTATCTCGTCGTCCTGATTCCGTTGGTTAGGGCAGTCAATGTTCTTGAGAACAAGCTCCAGAAAAGGCGTAAAGTGTAAAATGAATGATACCGGAGCAATGATAGAAGTTGTTGATCTGCACAAGCGTTTCAAAGACTTACACGTTCTGAAAGGAATTTCTACGAGCGTTAAACAGTCTGAGGTTGTGGCTGTGATGGGTCCGTCAGGCAGTGGTAAAAGTACTTTTTTGCGGTGCATGAATCGGCTCGAGGAACCAAGCTCGGGCCATATATATATCGAAGGAATAGACATACTAGCCCCCTATATAGATATCAATCGAGTGCGGACTGAAATCGGCATGGTTTTTCAAAGCTTCAACCTCTTCCCGCATTTAACTTCAATAGAAAATATAAAATTGGCCCCAATGAGTGTGCGCAAAATATCGGATCAAGAAGCTACTGAACGGGGTATGGCGTTGCTCGACAAGGTGGGCCTGGTCGACAAGGCTAAAGTCTATCCTGAGCAGCTTTCCGGCGGTCAGCAGCAGCGTGTAGCCATAGCCCGCGCTCTGGCAATGCAGCCGCAGATAATGTTTTTTGACGAACCAACCTCGGCTCTGGATCCGGAGATGATTGGCGAGGTACTCGATGTTATGCGGAACATGGCAAAGGAGGGCATGACCATGATGGTTGTCAGTCACGAGATGGGCTTTATAAAAGAAGCCGCCGACCGCATTCTTTTTCTTGTTGACGGACTCATCGTTGAAGATGGAACACCAGATCAAATATTCAATTATTCCAAGAATGAGCGGACACTCGAATTTCTCAGCAAGATAATTTAATCAACAGTCGGGTTAAACAGACATACCATGGCACAGCCAGCATCGTCACAAACCAATATATCAAGATTGTCAGATTTAAAGGACAAGGTCGGACATGTACCATTTATTCGCCGCAACAGCTTCGTGTATGGCTCTCTTTCTCTATTGGTTATATATGCGCTTTTCCTGCTGCCATCAAAAGGTTCGCCTGATACCGTCGATCTTGGCAGAATAGTTATTTTTTGTCTGCTGCTTCTTGTCTGGGCCTTTATCATTTTTACGGATGAGCTCAAACCTGAAAAACTAAAAACCATAATGGTTTTCAGCATATTCATTATTGCCGGCTGGCTTTACTATCGCTACTCAACTGCCCGGTGGGGCGAGATGGGGTTTTTGTTCTTTAATCTGGAAATGGTGCAGAAAGCCTGGCCTACACTGGTTGAAGGCTTTTGGACAACCCTTCTCTTGGCCATCTGCGCTGCGATTATGAGTACTGTCATCGGACTTTTGCTAGCGATATTTCGTTCATTTAACAATCCGGTACTAAATTTTTTTATCATCGCTTATGTTGATTTTTTCAGGGCAATGCCGATCATCGTGCTGATGATGCTGATCTATTATGCGTTACCTTTTATGGGGATTCGACTGAGCGCGATCGTCTCAGGTATTCTGGCCCTGGGACTCAATAGCTCCGCATACGTAAGCGAGATATTTCGGGCTGGTTTTCTGTCGATCAAGAAAGGTCAAATTGAAGCCTCAAGTGCGCTGGGGCTGAACCCGATCCAAACCATGCGCTTTGTCATTTTGCCCCAAGCTTTCCGCGTTGTCATTCCGCCGTTAGTGGGAAACTACGTTGCCAGTGCAAAAGACACGGCGCTGGCATCGTCTATTTCAATTATCGAACTTCTCAAAGCCGGACTCTCACAAAAATCGCTGCTCGCCAATCCCTCTCCGCTCATATTTGTGACTGCGCTCTATTTGGTGATGTTCGTTCCTCTGACACGGTTTTCCGGGTACCTTGAAAAAAGGATGAAAGAAAGCCAGCGCCAAGTGCGCCTTTAACTCAGCAGTCCCGCTCCTGAAGGCCCTTTCTTATAAACAACAGCGTTGCCGCCAGTAATAAAGAGGAACAGGTCCGTACTATGCCATGCTACCCAATCGACAGATGAGACACCCTTCGTGACAATTTTTACTACAGCTCTGCTTCATGCAGCTCAAAAAAGAATTGAGCCCTATATCCTGAGAACACCCGTTATATACTCCCCCTCATTGAGCAGCTTGTGTGGCTGTCAGGTATATTTGAAAATGGAGTGCTGGCAGAGGTGCGGGTGCTTTAAAATCCGTGGAGTAACTAATTTCTTGATGCATCACAACAAAGAGGTGATGCGCTCCGGCGTTGCCACTGCTTCCAGTGGTAATCACGCCCTGGCTCTTGCTTATGCCGCCAGAAAGATGGAGGTGGAACGGATACAAATTTTTCTCCCTGAAGGTGCGGATCCAGCGAAAGTAGAGCAGATTCGTAGACACGGTATCGAACCGGTGCTTGAGGGGAAAAACTTTTATGAGTCTTTCGATATTGCCCAATCGTACAGCGCGAAAAACGGTACGTGCTATGTTCACTCGAACGCCGATCCTCTGGTTATAGCGGGTCAAGGAACGATAGGCCTTGAAATTCTGGAAGATCTACCTGATGCTGATGCGATCGTCGTGCCTGTTGGCGGAGGCGGTTTGATTTCAGGCATTGCTGCCGCAATTAAAAAAGAGCAGAGCAGTATAGCAGTCATCGGGGCTGAGCCTGAAGCCTCGCCTGGTGCCTACCTGTCTCTGCAGGAAGGTAAACCATGTGAGCGCATCACCTTAAAACCTTCAGTGGCTGACGGGCTTTCAGGTGGTTTCAGCCCCCTTCCTTTCAAGATTGCCCAACCTCTTATCAAGGAAGTTGTACTGGCATCTGAAGATGAAATCATTTCAGCCATGAAAACATTTTTTCATCAGGAACAGCTGGTGGTCGAAGGTGGTGCTTCGGTGGGCCTGGCAGTTCTTCTTTCCCAGAAAGTAGATCTACAGGATCAGAAAGTGGTACTGGTGGTCAGCGGGCGAAATATTGATTCGAAGCGATTTTTGTCCATCATTGGGCAGAAAGCCAGTTGAAATTAAATTGGCTTCTTCCGGCAGACCTTATGCAGCGATAATGACTCAGCAGAATCCTTCATTTAACACCATGGTAGCAAAAGATGAGCTGATTGGGTGTTTGGGCCTGGAGAAAAGTGATTTTATTGAGCGAATGGTTCTGCAGATTATCAGCACTGGTGTTTTTTTCTTATGGCGCCGGTCAACGGAATGGCTATTTTGAAGGACGTACGAATTGACCGAGCTTTTTTAGGATCCCTACTGGAACGGATAGGCGTAGATGCGGTGTACACCTTTTGTCTTGAAGGATTCGAAAAAGATACTGAAGCTTACGGGCGTCTACTCACTTCAGCAGCGTCTTTAGAAGACTCTTTTTAAAACGGTTCTGCAGTAGGCTGCATGGCTGCTTACTTCGCTCGCTACGGCCTTCACTCTGGGCCTGTGTCAAAGGTCGGATAGGGACACCTTTGGGGCAGACCGGGGATAGGAATGGTTGAGATCATAGGATCAAACGCCGAAATTGAGACAATTAAAGTCGGCGGTTGCGCGGTAAAAACGATGGATGGCATTATTTTAGTAAATGACTGAGTGTGCCATTTAAATACCCCCTAAAAAATTATCAATAGGAGAATACCATGACAGAAGTTTGGGAACGGGACGCAGAGACACCTGATGAGTATCATAGCGTAGAAGCAATCCGCGGACGCGAATTTATTATCCGGTTGACGACTGGTGCAGACGTATTCTTGGCAATTCAGAAATTTGCCATCGATCATGATATCGAATTTGCCAAAATCCATGCCGCTTTTATGGGTGGACTTCAGCCGGCCAAGTACCTGGTCTGGGCGCCGGATACTACTGACCCGGAGAACTGGCACAAAGAGGCTGTAGCCACCACAGCCAATTTAAGTATGGTACTGGCATTGGGTGGAATGATCCATACCCGGCCGGACAAAGATGGGAAACCAGAGCCGTTTCCGGCTATCCATTTTGTCGCCGGTGGTGCCTGGGACTGCCCAACGTTTGGCGGCCACCTCGAACAAGGCAGTATCGTAAAAGGTGTGTTGGAATGCTTTATCACTGAAATCAAAGGGATTGAAACCCTGTCGCCGATAGAGCGAGTGTACGTTGACGACGAGTATCCTGAAAACTGGTATAAAACTATAAAATAACCGGCTCTTAAGAGGCCTTTAGCACCACTGACAGGTCAGACGAAAAGACCAAGGCCTGTCAGTGCTTTTATTTGAATTTCATACGTTTTTCATCTGGTTCTCCAGATGAGTACCTTGTTTCATGGGATGTGGAACACGGAATATATTGACGTGCGACATGGATCTGTATCGAGCTTGAGTTTCTTCACAAAGCGATGTCTTCAGGAGGTGCCCAGCTTCTCTCACGTGAACCCGGCCGCATGGAAAGCTGTCATCTTCTGGAAGCTTAACCCGATA
>JAHEER010000121.1:0-2743 GCA_024640625.1 Desulfobulbaceae bacterium | reverse complement strand
TTATTTCCAAGAGATTCCGGATATCGACGCCATAGAATGGCGTCTGGTGCCAGACCCCGATGAACGATTGCGCCTGATCAGGGAGGGCAGAGCCCATATTGCTGCCGGCCCACCCATGGCTTCAATCGAAGATGACGAAAGTTTAAACTGCGAATATTCCCGGGGGACAACAGCCTATATAATTATTTTCAACACCAAAACAGGTCTCCTCGAGGATCCTCGGGTAAGGGTAGCCCTGAATTTGGCGGTGGACCGCAGGGCTCTTATCTCTACAGTCCTGAATGGCGCAGGCTACCCTTTGAACGGTTTTATCAGCCCCGTTCATTTCGGTTACGACGCTGATCAGCCGAACATTTTACATGATCCAGACCGTGCCCGGGTTTTGCTAAAGGAAGCCGGGTATGGCGCAGGTTTGAGCCTTACCCTTGATAGCCCGACATCGCTGCCCAACGAGGCAGTGCGACTGTCCAAGGCTCTGGCCGAACAGCTAAGCCGAGTTGGGGTGGAAATCAATATCGTTTTCACCGAAGATCGGGAATTGTATGCCAACAAGGTACGGCTCAAAAATATTCATGACATGTGTGTCTTCGATTCTTCACCGTTGAGCACCTTTCGAGTGCTCAAAGAGAAGCTTGATTCACGCTTCGAAGGGTCCTGGTGGCAGGGATATCAGAACGCTGAAGTGGAAAAATTGCTGGATATGGCCCGAGAGACCGTGGATGCCAGCCGTCGTGAAGATATGTACCGACAATGTTACCGTCGTTTGACTGAAGATCCGCCCTGGCTTTATCTTTACAATTACAGAAACATCACCTGCAAAGCAAGTCAGTTATCGACCTGGCAGCCCCCTGCCCACGGGGTGATCGACCCGCGTTATACAGTTTGAGGTAAAGCACACGGCCCGTACCATGAAAGCAACTCTGAAGACGCGGGCCGATTGGGGGATACCCTGAGCGGCTTGGGCAAAACTTAACGCCTGCCACATTACTATGTAGAAGACTACACAGGGAGAAATAATAATGAATCCAGAGACATTTACTGTTGATGGTGACCGTCTTACCTTTGAATTGGCCGAACTGGGCAAGATCGGTCTGGGTGATGATGGTGGATATTACAGAGAAGCCTTCTCACAGGCAGATCTTGACGGGCGGACCCTGGTGGAAGGGTTTATGGAGGAAGCAGGAATGACGGTCACCAGGGATGCCGCTTTTAATACTGTTGGTCGTTATGCTGGAGAAAATGATTTTCTTCCCCCCATAGTGATTGGTTCGCATACAGATACGGTGCCCTGTGGCGGCAATTACGACGGTGTTCTTGGGGTATTGTCAGGTATCGCATTAGTGAGAGCCCTGCATAGCAATGGAACGAGGTTGAAGCACCCCCTAGAGGTAATAAACTTTTCCGGAGAAGAAGCGGTGTCCCCCGGGGGAACTTTCGGCAGTCGTGTCATGACCGGCCATTTTGAAGAAGGCTTGCTCGATCAGATTGTCTACAGTGATGAAACTTTCAGGGAACTTTTGGAACGGGTCGGTATCATTATTGAAAACCTCAGCACCATTGAAAGGAAGAAAGGATCTGTTGCTGCGTATGTGGAACTTCACATCGAGCAAGGGGGAAACCTCGATGCAGATGGCATTTCCGTTGGGGTCGTGGACGGCATTGTCGGATTCAGGCGCTACCGGCTTGTATTCTCAGGCCGCGCCAATCATGCGGGAACAACCCCTATGGATAGAAGAGATGATGCGCTAGTCAAGGCTGCCCGATTTGTTGTTGGGGTGAAAGAGACCGCAGAAAAATTTGGAATTGTGGGAACTGTCGGCACCCTGGAAGTTACTCCCGGCGCTCCCAACGTGATCCCAGGAAGTGTTGAGCTTTCCTTTGAAATGCGGGGGCTGGATGATTCTGTGATCGATCAGGCTCAAGAGAGACTCACGTCGTTTTCCAGGGAACTCGATGCCTCTTTTGAAAAATTTTCTCACAAGCCTCCCATTATCTCCAATAAGGTGATTGTTGCAGCTCTTCAAGAGGGCTGCCGCAGGGCACAATTGGAATACGTAGTAATGCCCAGTGGTGCCGGGCACGACGCCAATCTCATGGCGACAATATGTCCCGTGGCGATGCTCTTTGTTCCCAATAAAGATGGAATCAGTCATTCCAAAGAGGAATACTGTACACCCGAGGCCTGCGTGAACGGTGCCAATGCCCTGCTGCAAGGCATAATTGAGCTAGACCTAAAAATATAAATCCGCCTAAAACCAATGCGTTAAGGAGAAATACTCATGATATCTGATTTACTCATAAAAGATGGAATTCTCGTTTCTGGCGAGGGAGAAACACCGCTGGATATTGCCATACATGATGGCAAGGTGGCGGCTCTGCTGACTCCTGGTCAGGATATCGCCGCCCGGGAGACAATCGATGCTGGCGGACTGCATGTGTTTCCAGGCATTATTGACGGCCATTGTCACATGAGAGACCCAGGCCGGATGGAAAGAGAAGATTTCTGGACAGGGACGCAGGCTGCTGCAGCTGGCGGTATCACCACCGTATGTGAAATGCCCATATCCATTCCGCCCGTATATACCGCTGAAATTCTCAAACAGCGGGCGGAGACTGTGCAACTGCGGGCCCTCATAGATTTTGCTCTCTACGGCACCGCCGGTTTCGAAAATCTCGCCGAAATTCAAGGTCTGGCCGATGCCGGTGCAGTCGCATTCAAAACATATCTTCACCCGGCAGAACC
>JAHEER010000038.1 GCA_024640625.1 Desulfobulbaceae bacterium | reverse complement strand
CCCAGGTCAGGCAGTTCTCGTGCAGGCAGACGACGCCGTTGTCTTCGGCAATCTTGACGATTTTCTTGATACTGGCAATCACCTGCTCTTCCATGGGGGTGCCGAGCGGCTGCGGGTCCTCTACTTTGTAGCTCATGATCCTGAGGTAGCGTACTCCGGCACTGTGCATGTGCCGAATCGAGGTGCGCAGCTCATGGAGATCCATTTCCAGATCACGGTTCACCTCGCGGCCCCAGTTGGCAACCGTGGAGCCGAAGCAGGCGATGGTGATGCCGTTTTCTTCGAGTGTGCGGTGAATGCGTGCAAATTCCTCATCGCTGAGGGTGCTCACATTCTTGCCGTCCACGGTGCGCAGCTCGATATGGTTCCAGCCAAGCTCTTTGAGCGCCCTGATCTGCACATCCAGATCGTCGGAAACTTCGTCGGTGAAACCCGAAATAATTGAGGTGGGGCCCATAGTATGAGATTCCTGGCTTAGGTATTGATATGACTGGCCACGGGTGACAATGCTGCCGGTCAGTTTTAATCACACCTCTGTATTCGACGCTGATGGTGCCCCCGCCAGGCAGCGCCCCTGGCCAGCCAAGCACCGATCAGAAAACCACGGCCCGCTGCCCTGTTGCCACGTTTCACGTCCTCTGCCTGCTGCGGCCGGAGCCTTAGGCAGTGTCTACTTTAAAGCGACTCCAGACCCAGACGGGCGACGGTCTGGGCAGTCGGATGACCGCTGGTCTCATCCCAGCCGGACTGCCGGTAATACTCCACCATGGCGGCGTCGAACTCGGCCTGGTCGACCGTCACCCCATCCGACACCCCACCTCTCAGCGGCTGGTTGAAGAATTTATCAGGCAGCGCATCATCTTTGGCGTCGAACCCTTCTCTTCGGTTGAAGAGCCGCATCATCACCAAACGCCGCTCGCCCACTTCGAGAAGCTCGTCGATGCTCATGTCCCAGCCGGTAACGGCCCTGACCAGCTTGACCATATCCTGGGGACCATAGAGGGTCCAGGAGGCGCCCCAGCACAACTGGCAGAGGTTGGCGCTGTCCATGAAACTGAACAGATACTGGGTTCGGCGCACCCACTCCACCTTGGCCGGCTGCAGGCTGTAGGCGTGCAGGGGGTCGGTCAGGCCGAGGAAGCTGAGGCGTTCCTCGAAGGCCGGATAATTCTCCTTGGTGTAGGACAGGTCATGGTCGCAGCCCATATGATCGGCCCCGAACGGGTTCATGGCATAGAGCAGGGCCAGTCCCCTCTTGACCTGAGGCATGTGGGCCGGCGCCTCCTGCTTTTTGCTGGTGAGCAGGAATTCTCGGCCCACTCCAAGTTTCTCTGCCGCCCGGGCCGAACCCTCGGCCAGCAGATCGCCAAAGCCCTCGCGGGCAGCGATCATCTCGACCAGTGTAACGACCATGTCCCCATCGCCAAAACGGATTTCCAGGCCGCCTGTGTGTTCGGTAGTCAGCTGGCCGGCCTCGAAGGCCTCCATGGCCCAGGAAATCGTGGCGCCGCAGGAAATCGTGTCGAGCCCGTATTTGTTGCACAGTTCATTGGCCTTGCAGACCGCCCCCAGATTGGCAACTCCACAATAGCTGCCAAGGGTGGAAAGCGTCTCGTATTCGGGACCGCCGAATACGGGATCGACCTGATAGGGTCCCTTCTTGATCTCCGCCACTCGTTTACAACGAACGATGCAGCTGAAACAGGTGTCACGCCCCAAACTCTCCTGCCGTCCGTCAGCGGCACCCATCAGGGCTTCGTCGTAGAGGGCGGGACCGTCGATGGCCTCGTAGTTGTCAAAGCTGCCGCTCTGCCAGTTGTTGGTTGGCAACCCGCCGAGACCGTTATTGACGCCTAAGACGATGGCCGTTCCATATTTGCCGAAACCGCTGTTGGCCGGATTTTTAAACAGCTCGGCTCCGGTGCGGATCACCTCCTTGAGCAGCGTCCGATCAGCTATCTCCGGCTCTTCAAAGCCGCGGACCACAATGGCTTTGAAATTCTTGCTGCCCATGACTGCTCCCATGCCCGTGCGGCCGTTGGCCCGGCAGCACATGCTCACGACATTGGCGTACCTGACGCCCACCTCGCCGGCCGGACCGATCTGCAGTATCTCCAGGTTCTCCTGATCGTCCAGTTCATCCTTGATGGCCGCCTCTACCGCTTCGGTGGTCTTTCCCCACAGGTGGCCGGCCTCGCGCAGGGCAGCCTTGCCCTCATCGATAAAGAGATAGAGAGGGGCTGCGGCCCGGCCTGTGACTATCACCGCATCGAACCCGGCAAATTTCAGTTTGGCGGGGAAAAAGCCCCCGCTCTGTGAATCGCCGATGGCCCCGGTAAGCGGTGATTTGGCGGTAATGGTCAAACGGCTTTGCCCGGAAACCCGGGCCCCGGTCAAAGTACTGACGCTAAAGGCCAGGATGTTCTCGGGTGACAGGGGATCGACCTTGGCGTCCATCTCCTTCAAAAGGTAATAAAGGTTGAGGGCACTGCCGCCCATATAAGTGCGGTAGAACTCCTCAGAAGGTGTATCGACACTCAGGACTCTGTTCGAAAGGTCAACCCTTAAAATTTTTCCAGTATATCCGCAGGCCATGGCACCCCTCCTCTGCAATAATGGATTCCACCGGAACAGACGGATGATCGCTGTCCGCCACCGTGGTTGATTGCTTCTTACGATCAGACTACAAACTAGCTGTTTCGGCTCTTCTTGGCAATCGTTTTAGCGGCCCCAGCCGTTCTTTCTGGAGCTTCTCAGGCAATAGTTGTCCCTCACTCTTGACCGATCCACTGAATATATGTAATTCTAGATTGTTAACTGTAAATTGTGCAGATCTCTCATGCTGCCGGAGCGGTCGATTGTTGGGAATATGAGCATCAAGAAAACTGTTTACCAAGCCACCGAATCGATACACTGCCCCCTCTATGTCAAAGGGACACCATATCGCTGACCATGAGATCCTGCTCCTGCGCGGAGGGTAAAGAAATCTGCCTGGTACTGGCCCGGGATTTCATGCATCTGCTGGTAAAAATGCAAAGCGATCCGGAATGGAACAACATGAAAAGGGGTGAGACGTTCAGCTGCAGCGGCTGCAGCGGGCTTATCAAGTTCAGCGAAGGCGCCAAAGATGACACTCCGGACCGGGAAACAGGTAAGACTGTTCCCCGGCTGCTCCAGGTGATGGAAGAGCTCAACGGCCGTCCGGTCGACTGCCCTTTCCTCGAGGCCCTGAAAACAGACAGCATCGACAGCATCTTGGATAATTTCGAACCGCTCGCCGTGCCGGCCCGGTCCGTCCTGATCAAACAGAACCGCCCCAGCATGAAACTCTTCCTGATACTCTCCGGACGATTTGCCCTGGAGCGCAACAAGGAAGTGGTTACTATTCTCAATGCAGGAGAAATAATTGGCGAGATGAGTTGTCTGGGCGCCGTGCGCACCCTGTGGAGCGTACGGGCATTGGAGGACGGCCTGGTAGTCGATGTCACGGCTCAGGAATTCGGCCACCTGCTCAGCAGTTCGGCCACGGTGCTGATCTACATAGCAAAGCTGCTGGCCATCCGCCTTGAGC
The DNA here is from genome assembly GCA_024640625.1 of Desulfobulbaceae bacterium. Classification (GTDB taxonomy): domain Bacteria; phylum Desulfobacterota; class Desulfobulbia; order Desulfobulbales; family Desulfocapsaceae; genus JABDQA01. The sequence goes on along the minus strand of JAHEER010000038.1, from coordinate 30,484 downwards.
TGCTTAACGCGGTCAAGCTCATCGACACCAGGGCGACCATGAGCGGCAGCCTGGAGGATATTACTCCCGCCGAGCTTTTCCAGGTGTTCCATCTGCATCAGAAGACTGGAATACTGAAGCTCAACCTTGACCGCGGCGATGCGTCTGTATTCTTTCGGGAAGGGGGTATCGTCAATGCCTCTTATTTGAACTGCGGCGGTAAAGAGGCGATTTTCACAATCCTGGGCGAGGACGACGGCACCTATCGGCTCATCCCGGGATTGCCGGCGACCGGCCAGAAGGCCGCGGAGATTGGCGAATTCATGATGCTTCTCATGGAGGGTGTTCAACAAGAAGATGAACGGGTCGATGTCGCGGAGTAAATCAGTATTTACAAAGAGCTTTAGAAATATCGAGGAGTTTCATTTTGGCACCACGAATTCTTATCTGCACCCTTCTCCTTTTCGGCCTTCCCTTGCTGGTCTCGGCAAGTGACTGGCGTGTCCACCTGACCATCTGCAACCAGGATAAGGCCTGCGCCCAGGAACAGGCAGTCGCCAGAGACGTCTGGGATTCTCAAAAGTGGACGCCTGAGTTGAAGGAAGCCTGTCGCAAACAATATATCCAGACCTACTCGAAAGATTTCCGGGCTGCGGTCGCCTGCGTCAAAAAGCTAGAAAAAGAGCGCCAGGAATTTCAGCAAAACGAGGCTTACATCGACAGAAAGCGCAGGGAGCACAAAACCTATCGAATGGGGGGCTGGACCATCATCCAGTGATCAACTGCCGGGCTATCTGCACCGCCTCTGCCGCATCCCTGCCATACCCGTCGGCCCCTATTTTATCACTGAACGCCGCATCGACCGGGGCTCCGCCGATCATTACCTTGACCTCGTCGCGAATATTATTGGCCTCGAGCGCTTCGATGACCTTGGCCATTTCCGGCAGCGTGGTGGTCAACAAGGCGGAGAGGCCAAGCACATCGGGCTTGATCTCTTTCACCGTGGCGATCAGGCTGTCGACGTTGATGTCGACTCCCATGTCGAGCACTTCGAATCCGGCCCCTTCCAACATCATGATCACCAGATTTTTGCCGATATCGTGAAGATCGCCCTTGACGGTGCACATGATGATCCTCCCCTTTGATTCGGCGCCGCTTTGCTGGAGAAAAGGCTTTAGAAGCGCTAGTCCTTTGTTCATGGTAACCGCGGCCACCAGCATTTCAGGTACGAAGATCTCGTTGTTGCTGAACTTCCGGCCCACCACATCCATCCCTGGAATCATAGCCTGGTTGACAATCTGATCAGCAGCAAGGGTAGCATCGAGGGCCGCCTGAACCAGCGCTTCGATCTCGTTGTGCTGTCCGCCGACGATGGCTTCTTTGATCTTATCCAGCTGTTCGCTCATCTTCTAAACCTCTGTTTTTTAGTTTTACTTGCGTTTTCCCTCAGCTGATCGCTCAATATCCTTCCCTGACCGCGGTGACAATGGCTTTGAGATTCTCCAGCGGCGTCGACAGGGGGATGGCGCATTCCGGCCCGATAATTTCGACCCCCGCTTCAATCGCATAGCGGGCCTGCCGGTAGACATCTTCAGGAGTACCCTGGAGCAGGGTCTGGGGATTGTTCACATTGCCAATAAGCACCATCTTATCCCCGACTGTATGCACAGCTTCTCTGGCATCGACCTGCCACTCGAAGTGATAGGCGTTGAACCCGGCCTCGGCAAAATGGTGCAGTCGGTCCGTGCAGTTGCCGCACACATGCAGGATGGTCGGACCATCAATCTGCCGGGTCAACTCCTGGTGATAGGGCAGCAGCAGTTTGGCATAGTGAGCGGCGCTGATCAGGTTGCCGGTGGCATGATCGGCAACCACTACCACATCCGCACCGGCCCGGAACTGGGCATTCACGGAAGCGATGGTGACCGGCATCAACTGCTCGACCATCTTTCTTACCTTGTCCGTCTCTCCGAGTCCGATCTGCAGTAGAAAATTCTGGGTGCCCGCCATGTGATACGACAGGGTCCAGGGTCCCATGGCCTTGCCGATGATTGCTGCGGAGCCTCCCACATGCCGGCGCAGGATGGCAAGAGCATCAAGCAGCACCCGCATGGACGGCTTCTCCAGAAAATCTTCGGGGACCGCGATGTCCTCAAAGTTTTCATAGAGAAAAGACTTGGTATCCGGCATCATGTTCCGGTCGCCCCAGTCAACCGCGGCTCCAAGGGCGGCAACTTCCTGATCCACACTGTATTCAGGCATGACCGTATCGAAACCGATGATTTCGTGCCCCCCGAGAGCCAGTTCGGCCATTGATGACGCGTTGAGATGCGCCTCCGGAAAGGAAACACCGGTTGCGTCCATAAGCTCGTGGCAGGCAATAGAAGTCGGGGTACCACTGGGCGGCCGCTCTCCTTTACGCCCCTTGAACATCGCCGACATGACCAGCTGATAGCCTGAAGATCGCATAATCTATCGCTCCTTGAGGTTCAACCTCTGATAGTAGATCCTTCACTACTGCACCCGTCAGTATTAAAAGCGTTGCCGCTGTCGTGCGCTGGACCGGCCGCCTTATTTCCGTCTCTGCGGAAACGAGGTGTTAAGGGCAAATTCCCTAGCAAAATCCGGGTCCCCCCCAAGTTCCAGGAGGCGGGTGTGTGCGGCCGCAATCCGAGCCTCCTCTCGCAGTTCCGCATCGAGAAGCGCCATAACCGCGCCGCGGCCGGCGCCGTTTTCAACAACAACTACTTGGGCCTCTTCAACCGTCTCGGGCAGCATACCAATTGCCACGCCGTTGCGCCAGTTGAAGCGGGCACCAAAGGCGCCGGTAAGGACCAGCCGATCGATCTTGTCAATTCCCGCCTTCTTCAATAACAGCTTTATGCCTGAATACAAAGCTGATTTGGCCAGCTGCACCTGTCGGACATCGGCCAGGGTGAGCACAATCCGACTGCTTTCGGGGGAGGCGGTGTTGTCGGCAATAATAAATTCCCGGCCGATTCCGTGCCGATCGACCACAACGCCCGGCAGCCCTTCACAGAGTCGGCCGCTGGGCAGGATCAGACCGGCCTGGACCATTTCGGCCACCGCATCGATGATGCCGGAGCCGCACAGCCCCTGCGGAGCAAGACCAGTATCGCCGCCAATTATCTCATAGTCCACCCGGTACGAGGACGGATCGACTACCACTTTGTCGATGGCACCCGCTGAAGCCCGCATGCCGCACGCAATATGGGCGCCCTCCAGAGCTGGGCCGGTGGCACAGCTGGCGGCCCAGATCGCCTCCCGGTTACCAAGTACAATCTCACCGTTGGTGCCAATATCGATGAGCAGGGTTATCTCATCTCTGCAATAGGGTCTGTCGTGGAGCATTGCCCCCACCGTGTCTCCGCCGACAAATCCCGAAATAACCGGGAACAGGTAGACCTCGCACCCGCGCTTTAACGCCAGGCCCAGGTCCTCGGCCGCGCAAACCCGGGCGGCGCATGATTCGGGCAGGTAAGGGTATACTCCCAGTTTCTCCGGATGCAGCCCCGCAAAGAGATGTTGCATGGTGGTATTGCCGACCACCGTCACTTTTCCTATGTCCTCTTTCTCTGCACCTGTTTTTTCCAGACCCCGCTCAATAAGCCCGTTCACCGCCTCGACTACGATGCTGCGCAGCTCTTCAAGACCGTGGGGCTGATCGTTGGCATGGGCGATGCGGCTGATCACGTCTGCCCCAAAGCGACGCTGGGGATTCGCTTCGGCTGCGGAGTGCACTATCGTTCCCGAGCGCAGATCGCAGAGGTAGAGAGCAAGTGTTGTCGTACCGATATCAAGAGCCAGGCCGAACGAGCCACTGAGCGCACGACTCTTCTGGCGCCGCGATCTGGAAGGTGTGAGCGTGGCCCCGTCAAGGTTTTTGCCTAGCGGCTCCCCGCAGTCCCGCTTCGAACCCATGGCCAGCACGGAGAGCGGAGCTTTTACTCTGGCCTGGCAGGCCAGCCGGCCGTTTCTGTTGAGCAGGGCCTCCGGCAGCAGGCGGGACTCGTTTGCAGTGACTGCCGAGACATGCGCCGACGGGGTCACTTCCACCTGACATTTGCCGCATTTTCCCTTGCCGCCGCACTCCGAAAAAAGATCGATTCCCTGGGAGGCCGCGGCGGCCAGTACCGTCTGCCCCGCCGGAACCGTGCAGGAAATGCCCATGGGCTCGAAGGTCACCCGGACCTGGGAGCCGGGTCTGTCATTTTCACTCTTTTTCCCAGTCAAAAATAAATCCCCTGCCTGATCGTTTCACCAGGTCGAACCAGAAAGAACTCTTCCTCCGGATAGGGGCCTCTCACCAGCTTTATAAAAAATTCTTTGCTCCTGGCCTTGATCTCCAGGTACTCCATGCCGAAGTAGTCGGCATTTTTGCGGGCGATCCGGCGCATCGGTTCGAGATCGTCGACCCCGGTATCCACCAGAACGATATGGGTGTAGTGCTTAAGTTCCTCTTTCTTGGCCCATTCAGCCGTTTTCCTGCCGTAGCGCGGCACATAGTCTTGCTCTATGATGCTTAGCGGATCCTTTTTCTCCACAATCCACCCGGGTGTGAGATAATAGCTGCCAGGCCTGGCCTTAAAATCGTCAAGATAGGCCTGGGGCGACCCCAGGAAAAAGCCAATGCAGTCATGGCAGAGCGGCACGACGATGTCCCGGGTTCTGGCCTGCACACCGACGATGCCGTTGGAGCAGAGGCCATAGCCGAGCACTATTCTGTCGACCCTGTTATCCAGACGATCGACAAGCTCCTGAATCCGCCCAGCCATCCGCGCTGGCGTGCGGTGGAGGCCCTGGTCGAGATAGCGGGTCTCGATATGATCAAGACCGAGCGCCACCGCCTCGATTTCCGCCCGCATAATCTCGCAGGCGATAATCGCCGCCTTCTGTTTCTCGGCAATTATGTGAATCCTCATCTGAGCATCTACTCCAACCCGCAGGGCGTGGCGCTCTTTTCAATCTGCCGCGCCCCAGTTAAAACCTGATTCTACCTGGCCAACATTGCACTATCGCTGTTTTTCGCCCGGCTCGTCAACTCGTTTCTAGTGTGCTCAACCACTGCCACGCGAGAGCTATTCGACGAAACCATGCTGCCGTTTACTGTCCATATCCAAAAACAGGGCCATACCGGTTTTCATCCTGGCAAAGCCGTGCTGCCGGTAAAACCCTTCCCGGCCCGGGGCAGCATAGAGAATGATGTTGCAATGGGCGAGCTGCTCCACAACACGCCGGATAATCTCTGATCCTACCCCCCGGCCCTGGTATTCCGGAAGTACTGCGCAATCATAGATTGCCGCCTGATACTGGCCGTCTGAAATCGCCCGGCCGAAACCGATCAGCATCTCGCCGGAGTGGACGAAGATGGTGGTATGGCTGGCCTCAAATGCTTTTTGGTGGATCTCAGGAGCGTGGTAGCTCATGCCCACCGTTTTCAGAATCTCTGCTACCCGGTGCCAATCCATAGTGCTGCAGCTGGTGCTGAATGACAGTTCCATCATTTCACTCCATCCCCACACCGTTCCCGGCCTCGTGCGCATCGGCGTGGCCTGTAATATGCGACTCGTTCACTTCCCTCTCCCCTCTTCCTATGAGCAGCGCTGCACCCGCAGCACCAACAAACACAGTTGTTGCGGTCACGAAATAGGCGAAATCGATTCCCCAGTTATCCATGCTCAAGCCGGCCAGCAGTGCCCCCGCCATGATTCCGCCGCTCATGGCCAGACTGAAGACCCCCATCATGGTCCCGTGGCCGTAGTGTCTCCTTCCTTCTATGGAGGCATACGCCCCCAGAACAGGCCAGATGATCGCCTCGCCGCAGCCGAGCAGGCAGTAGATAATCAAGAACATGGCAAAACTCTTCATGAACGGAATCATCATGATCACGCCGCTCAGCCAGATACAGCCGGAGACCAGCAGAAGCAGCTTGTTGGACCTGTCGGCCACTTTACCGGCGGGTACCTGCAGCACGGCATTGACCAGCGTCCTGCAGGCAATCACCAGACCGATCTGCAGCCCTGAAGCCTCGATGGTTTGGGTCATCAGCAGCGGCAAAAAGGCCATCGAGGGCACCATGATGATCATGGTAACGAAACGGGCCAGCAGAATTCCCGTCGTCAGCCTGCTGCGCAGCATCAGTCCCATACTGGTTAACAGCCCAGCAGCTGCCTTTTTAGCAGGAGAGTGCTGCACCGGCATGTTTCTGATCACCAGAACGAAGGCACCGAAACTGAGCGCAGCCATCACATAGAAAACCGATTTAAAACCAAGCAGGTCGGCGACGATGCCGCCGATCACCGGGCCGCAGCCGATACCGCAGAAAATGGCGATGTTCAGGTAGCTCTGATACCTGCCTTCCTGTCCGGCTGGGGCGAGGATCGACATGTATGCCATTCCGATGGGCACGATCATGGCCGACCCCACCCCCTGGAAACCGCGGATCAGAAGAAGATGCCCAACGCTGCCGGCTTGAGGAATGAGGAGCCCGACCAGGCCGTAAACGAACAGACCGACCACCAGAAAGCCCTTGCGGCCATAACGGTCAGAGAGATTGCCGATGACAGGCTGCAGTACTCCCCGGCATACTGAAAACACGGCGATAATCATGCCCAGGGCCAGGCCGTTGGCCCCCAGTTCGGTGGCGAACACGGGCATCACCGGGATGATGATGCCGATGCCCAGAAGGGCTATGAACACCGATAACAGCACGGTTATCAGGATCTGTCGGCTCATGAGTTCTCTGGAGGCAATGGATGACGTGCGATTGAGGGAAGATCGGTCGGCCGTTATATCTGCGATTCAATGGGCAGCATACGCATCAAACCAACCATGAAGCGCTGCCAGAAACTGGTGTAGGGCTCCACGGTGAGGGTACGCTGTTTGCCGTCGACCAGGCCGTGCCAGACAAGATAACTGGTCTTGTCATAACCCGGCTTAAGCTCCAATCTGAAGGCAAATTGATCAATTTTACCGATGATGGCTTCAGCCAGCGGGCGAGCAATCTCCTCCGCGTCGATGACTATGCCGATTTCGGTGTTTTCAATCACCGAACGAGGATCGAGGTTCAAAGAACCGATAAAGGTCTGGCGGCGGTCAATCACAAAACACTTGGCATGCAGACTAGCTTTTGACTGGTAAAATTTTCCGCTTTTATTATCCACGTTTTCTGCAGCCAGGTTCTGGTTGAGTTCGTAGAGTTCCACCCCCATTTTGAGCAGTCGACGTCGATAGTTGGCATAGCCCGCATGGACGACGGACACGTCGGTTGAGGAGAGCGAGTTGGTAATGACCACGATCCTGACCCCACGGTCACGCAACTTCTTGAAAAAATCAAGCGCCCCGCCACCCGGCACAAAATAAGGAGAAACGATCAGCAACTCCTCTCTGGTCTCCTCAAAATAGGGCATCAGGTCGGCCAGCAGCAGGTTTGATTTCTCGCCGTATTCGAGCAACTTATCCGGATGATCCCAGACCACATGGCCTTCGCCCCTGCCCTTGACCATCTCGGCTTCGAATCCTTTCAAGGCCATGGCCAGTCTGGACTCGGTCAGCTCCTTGTAGTAGACCGTGTCGTGCTGCTGCTCGATGTAGTCTTTAAAATCGGCCGTTTTTCTCTTAACCACCTCAGGTGCCGGCGGGGTCTCAATCAACCTTGAGATGGGGAAGCTCAATTCATGGTTCCAGTAGAGATCAAAGGACCCGGCTACCAGCGCTGCGGCAGGACCAACGGCCAGCACATCGAGATCGAGAAAAGCCATATCCGGGTCGGCGACAAAATACTCGTTGCCGATGTTTCTTCCACCGACGATGGTGGCGATGGAATCGACGGTGAATGATTTGTTGTGGGCTCGACGGGTCAGGGTACCGAAGCCGGAGATAAACTGGAACACCCTGGCGGTGTTGCGGCCAAAGGGATTGAAGAGACGGACTTCAATGTGTGGATGAGAGTCCAGCACCGCACTGCCGAGCTCCCTCCCCTCCAAATCCATGTCATCCACCAGTAATCTGACCCGCACGCCTCGATCGGCCGCCTTGAGCAACTGATCGACGAAAAGCCGGCCGACTGTATCATCGTGCAGCAGATAGTACTGGGCGTCGATACTCTTTTCAGCCAGATTGGCCAGCACAGCGCGGGCGACAAAGGCATCCAGGCCGTTGCCGAGCAGCAGATAACCATTCTCAACCGGGTCCGGCCCCAGGACTTTGGCAGTTTCCCGGTAGAGCTTTGTGGTTTCGTCTGGTTTGAGAGCAAATGAAGTGGAGCGGCCGGAATTGTCAGGCAGCTTGGCACAGCCGGACAGCACAAGCACAACCGCAATGGCCGACAACAGGATGGGCCCGATTATTCCCTTCAGGCCGGCAAGAGATACACACCGGTGTTTTAGCGTGGACAAACGCATCGAAGACGATCCAAGAAAATGTTTGAAAAGCAGCACATCCGATCTTACTAGTTAATGGAATCTTTTAAAATCTCTTTCTCATCCCGGAGGAATTATTGATGACAAGCCTTGAATCTACCCCTGAATTCGTTGCCAACGTATACCAGACCATGGAGCGCAACATCGCAGTCGTCCGCCGCAGGCTCGGCCGTCCATTAACCCTGGCAGACAAGGTGCTGCTCGGCCATCTGGACGATCCCGAATACCAGGAAATGAACCCCGGATCGAGCTACCTTCACGTTCGGCCTGACCGGGTAATTCTGCAGGACGTATTGGGCCAGTCGGCGATGCTGCAGTTCATGATGACCGGCCGCAAGAGAGTAGCGGTGCCGACCACCATCCACTGCGACCACCTGATTGAGGCCCGGGTCGCGGGTAATTTAGACCTGCCCGCATCCATTGCTGAGAACAACGAGGTGTACGACTTTCTGAAATCAGCGGCGGCCAAATTCGGGGCCGGTTTCTGGGAGCCCGGCGCCGGCATCATCCACCAGGTAAACCTTGAAAACTACGCCTTCCCCGGGGCTGTCATCCTGGGCACCGACTCCCATACGCCCAACGGTGGAGGAATTGGTGCCTGCGCGGTGGGGGTCGGCGGAGCCGACGCCATCGATGCCATGGCCGGCCTTACCTGGGAAGTGCTGCATCCCAAACACATCGGAGTAGTGCTCAAAGGCGAACTCAACGGCTGGACCGCGCCCAAGGACATTGTCCTCTACCTGGCGGGCGAACTGACCGTCTCCGGCGGGACCAACTCGATCATCGAATATTTTGGTCCCGGTGCCAAAACCCTGAGCTGCACCGGCAAGGCAACCATCACTAACATGGGTGCGGAACTGGGCGCCACAACCTCGATGTTCGAGTTCGATGACAACATCGCCAATTATCTCAAGGCCACCGGACGCGCCGAACTGGCTGCGCTGGCTGCTGACAACTACGCGATGCTCTGCCTCGACGAAGAGGTCGTCCGGGAACCCGAGAAATATTTCGACCGCGTAGTGGAGATCGATCTCTCCACGCTGGAGCCCCATATCGTCGGTCCCCATTCCCCCGACCGGGCCAGGCCGTTGTCCAAACTGGCCGGAGAAATTGAGGAAAGCAACGGAGAACTGCTCGATGACATTTCAACCTGCCTTATCGGCAGCTGCACCAACTCATCCTACGAGGATATGAGCCGGGCTGCCGACATCGCCGAGCAGGCCAAGGCCCACGGAATCAAGGCTGCGGTGCCGCTGATGGTCACCCCGGGATCGGAACAGATCAGAGCCACCATCGAACGCGACGGTCAGATGGCCGCCCTCAACGATATAGGCGCCACCCTGCTGGCCAATGCCTGCGGTCCCTGCATCGGCCAGTGGCGACGCGACACCGCCATCGCCGGTAAACCGAATACCATCGTCACCTCCTATAATCGCAACTTCCCGAGGCGCAACGACGGCCAGCCCACTACCATGAACTTCATCGCCAGCCCGGAAATCACGGTGGCATTGTCCCTGTCGGGCAAACTGTCGTTCAACCCCCTGACCGATAGTCTGACCGACGGCAACGGCCAGCCCTTCGTACTCGCCTCCCCAAAGGAGGCACCGGACGTCCCCGAACTCGGGTTCGACAAGGGGGAATCGAAGTTTCACGCCCCACCCGAGGACGGCAGCGACATCGAATTGAAGGTCGACCCCGACAGCGAGCGGCTGCAGCTTCTGAAGCCCTGGCCCAAATGGGACGGCGAGGATGTGGTCGACGCCCCGATCCTGCTCAAGGCCAAAGGCAAATGCACCACCGACGCCATCTCACCTGCCGGTCCCTGGCTGAGGCTGCGGGGTCATCTCGATAAATTCAGCGACAATATGTTCATGGGGGCGATCAATGCCTACAATGACGAAGCGGGTAAGGGGCTCAACGTCCTCAGCGGCGAGCCGGGTGTGCCATTTTCCACCATCGCCAGGGATTACAAGGCCAAAGGGGTTAAATGGGTGGTAATCGGTGACTGGAACTATGGTGAAGGCAGCAGCCGCGAGCACGCCGCCCTGTCGCCGAGGCTGCTCGGAGCGGCTGCTATCATTGTCCGCAGCTTTGCCCGGATCCACGAGTCAAATCTCAAGAAGCAGGGACTGCTGGCCTTCACCTTCGACAATCCAGACGATTATGATCGGATACGAGAAGACGATAGGGTTAGTCTTCCCGATCTTGACCAACTGGCACCAGGCCAGCAGGTCGACTGCGTTGTCAGTCACGCGGACGGCAGCAGCGAAACCTTCAAACTCAACCACACCTACAACGCAGCGCAGGTTGAGTGGTTTAAGGCCGGCTCGGCCCTCAATCTGCTGGCCTGATCGGTGCGTTCTGCTTGCCACAGCACGGTTGGGGCGCGGTGATTAGATGGCCAAAATCCGCATCCTGCCAGAGCACCTGGCCAATCAGATTGCCGCCGGTGAGGTGGTCGAACGCCCCGCCTCGGTGGTCAAGGAACTTCTGGAGAACAGCCTCGATGCCGGGGCCGACCGGATCGAAGTGGAAATCGAGGGCAGCGGCACCCGTCTGATCCGTATCGCCGACAACGGCGAAGGGATGGATGAGGACGATGTGCTGATGAGCTTCGAACGCCACGGCACCTCGAAAATCACCAAGGATGAGAGTGTGTTCGAGGTCACAAGTCTCGGCTTCAGAGGCGAAGCGATTCCCTCCATCGCTTCGGTCTCGATCATGAGTATCGTCTCCCGGCGCCGGGAAGATGAGCTTGGTACCGCCGCCTACAGTTCCTTCGGCTCGATCAAGAAAGTGCATGAGACGGGAGCCGCTGCCGGCACCATCATAGAGGTTAAGAATCTGTTCGGCAACACTCCGGCCCGCAAGAAGTTTCTGCGCACTGCCCGCACCGAACTCTCCCATATCGACGACACCCTGAAGAGCTACGCCCTGGCCCGGCCCGATGTGGCCTTCTCTCTGAGTGTCAACGGCCGGCAAACGATTCACTTCGATCAGGATATGGACCTGGCCCAGCGCTTGGCCCAGCTGTTGAAATTCAAGGATCCCTTCATCAAGGTTGACAGCGGCCCGCCCGGTCCCGATGGGGTCAGGGTCAGCGGCCTGCTGGTGCCGCCGGAATCGACCCAGCCGGTGGCCGCCAGACTGCGGCTGTTTGTCAACAACCGGGTGATCAAGGACCGCCTCCTGGGTCACGCCGTCAACGAGGGACTGCGCTCATTCATGCTTAAAGGCCGCTACCCGGCCGGGGTCATCAGGCTCGATCTGCCGCCCGAAAGCGTCGACGTCAACGTCCATCCGGCCAAACACGAAGTACGATTCAAGGACAGTCGCTCCATACATCGGCTGGTCAGCAGCGCAGTCAGAGAGGCCATGCTGGCCAGCCAACAGCCGCTGAGAGAGCACATCTTTTCCCAGGCAGTTTCAGCCGAGTCCGCACCCGAACATCGCCACGACGTACAGCCGCCAGCGCACGATTTCCGGCCCCCCCCCGCTGCCGCGCCGCCGCACCCGCTCGCCCAGAAGTCGATTTATAATGCATCGTCTCCCCCGGCGCCCCCCCATGGCCTGGCCGAAGAAGCGCAGAATTTTGCTGCAAACCGGCGCTTCGATGGTCCTCTCTCTCCCCCTGAAGATCCACACCCGCCTGCGGTCCAGGTTGAGAACCTGATAGTAGTCGGCAGTTTCCATGATCTCTACATTTTCTGCCGCAACGGCAACAACCTGATCGTCATCGACCAGCATGCCGCGCACGAACGGCTGCTTTACGAGGATTTAAAAAAACAATACTTGCAGGGGAGGATCGCTTCCCAGAACCTGCTCTTTCCGGTCACCCTGGAACTGACCGTTTACCAGTCGCAATTGGTGGAGGCCAACCTCGATCAACTGGAAGCCATGGGTTTTTCGATACGGGATTTCGGGGCCACGACCTGGGTATTGAGCGGCGTGCCCGCACTTGCCGGGAGCGGCTCACCGCAGGAGCTGTTCCTTGAAATCCTGGGGCGGTTCGGCAGTGAGGGAGGACGCGGTAGCGGCGACCGTTTGGAGTATATCCTTTCCACCATGGCCTGCAAGGCGGCGGTCAAGTCGGGGGATGCGCTGTCGGACTCGGAAATAAAAGCCCTGCTCGAGCGCATGGTGAGGGCAGACCTGTTCAGCCATTGCCCCCATGGCAGGCCGGTGGTGAAAGTCTTCAACCCTGGGGACATCAAGAAATGGTTTCAGCGCACATGAGCACGATCTCTCAGCGGAAAGAATTCTCCAGGATTCTGCTGCCGATTGTCTTCGTTCTACTGCTGGCAGGCGGCGGCTGCGCGACTAAGAAGCCGGTGGGCAAACTGATGGAAGTGACTGCCTATTGCGGCTGTTCGGTGTGCTGCAGTTGGGAACGGGGCAGCTGGACCTGGTTGAAGCTTGATTTCTGGAACCGCTACGTCAGCGCCGGTCCCCAGAAAGGCCTGCCCTACAGCGGCAACACCGCAAGCGGCAGCGAGCCGCAGGAACCGGAACCCGGTCTGTTTTCCGCCGACAGCCTCTATAACCCATGGATGATTCCGGTGCGTACCATCCTCTTCCCCTGGTACCTGGTTCCGCAGGACGGCACCATCGCCGCCGACACCGCCTATTATCCATTCGGGACCAGGATGTACGTACCCGGTTACGGCTGGGGCACCGTTGCAGACCGCGGCGGGGCAATCAAGGGACCGGACCGCATAGATATTTATTACAACACCCATAGCGAAGCCCTGCAATGGGGCCGGCAAAGGGTCCATGTAACCATCGAGTATCCCTGAGCTTAACATAACTCCAACACGACAATGAATGAAGTGCTGATAATCGGCGGCGGACTGGCCGGCAGTGAAGCGGCCTGGCAGCTTGCCCGACGGGGCTGCCGGGTGAAGCTTTTCGACATGAAGCCGCACAAGTTCAGTCCGGCGCACGAGTCGGAGCAGCTGGCCGAGCTGGTCTGTTCCAATTCACTGCGCTCGGCCGATCCGCACTCGGCGGTCGGACTGCTCAAAGACGAGATGCGGACCCTCGATTCACTGATCATCAAAAGCGCGGACCAGACCGCCGTACCGGCTGGCAGGGCGCTGGCCGTCGACCGGGAACTGTTCGCCCGGACGATTACCGCCACCCTGGCCAACCATCCCCTGGTCACCATCGTTCGAGAGGAAATCACGACGTTGCCAGAAAACAAGAACGGCTTCACCATCCTTGCCACCGGCCCCCTCACTTCCGAGCCGCTGGCTCAAAGTCTGGCCGAGTTCACCGGGATATCGCGGCTCTATTTCTACGATGCCATCGCACCCATTCTGCATACCGAATCGCTCGATCTGGAGATCATCTACCAAAAATCACGCTACGACGACGGTCCGGGAGACTATCTCAACTGCCCACTGGGCGAGGCCGACTACCTGCACTTCATCAACAGCCTCAATACAGCCCGCTACGCGCCCCTGCGCAATTTCGAAGAAGTCAAATATTTCGAGGGCTGCCTGCCCATCGAGGTAATGAGCAGCCGGGGCGTCGACACCCTGCGCTACGGTCCGATGAAACCGGTCGGGCTGGAGAATCCGCACACCGGCGAGCTGCCCCATGCAGTGGTCCAGCTCCGCAAAGAGAATCGGCAGGGCACGCTCTACAATATGGTTGGCTTCCAGACCAAGCTTACCCATGGCGAGCAGATGAGAATTTTCCGCCGTCTGCCTGGCCTCGAAAGGGCTGAATTTGCCCGCTTCGGCTCAATCCATCGAAACACCTTCATCTGCGCCCCGGAGGTTCTACTGCCCACCCTGCAGTCAAAAAAGAATCCTGCCCTGCTGGTGGCCGGTCAGCTGTCAGGGGTCGAGGGGTACGTGGAATCAGCCGCCATGGGACTGCTGGCCGGCATCAACACTGCCAGGCTGCGGCACAACCAAGAGCCGCTCAGCCCACCTCAGCACACCGCGCTGGGGGCACTCTGCGCTCATCTGATCGACTCAGACCCGAGTCATTTTCAGCCGTCAAACGTCAATTTCGGGCTCTTTCCGGCCTGGGAGAAAAAAGTGGCTAAACGGCACCGAGGGCAAATCAGAGCGGAGCGCTCCCGAGCAGCTCTGAGAGAGTGGGTCGAATTGCACCGGATTTAGCGGGCACGTGGACGCAATAGGTGTTGTGTCCCCATTTTATTGTTCCTGCTCTCGGAAACTCCAATAGGGATATTCAAGCTGGTAGGCAGCTACCAGACCGGGGCTGTGCTCCCTGCTTGCCACCAGCCAGAGATGGGCGCTTCGGTCTGCAGCGGAGGTGATTTTCTGGGCATCGGTCTCGGGATAGAGCACGAGGGCGTTGTCGGCACTGTACTCGATATCTCCCGAGCCTTTGAAGATGCCCATATGCGGGGTTTCGTCGTAGGCACCACGATCCCCTCTGGTGAGCTCGGAGATGATCAGAAACGACACCTGGTGTTCGTCCCTGATCGACTCGAACTGCCGGAGCCAGGCGTCGATCCCGGTGCGGCGTTCGCTGAAATCCTTGAAGGGCAGCTTGTGCAGGCTGTCGATTATGACCACGCAATAATCCTGCTGGGTTTCATGCCTGATGAAGTCGATGTGCCGTCTCATGATTTCAGGGCTCAGGGCGCGGTCGTTGACCACCCTGAAATGGTTCAGCATTTTCTTGAACTGGCCGTGGGCTTTTTCGAAACGGGCTTGCTCCTCGTCGGAGAAAGAATTGTCCACCAGTTTCCCGCCCTCGATGCGACTCAGCCTGATCATCGTCCGCTGATAGATTTTCTGTCGCCCGTTCTCAAAATCGTAGTAGATCACCGGCACCCCCCGGCTCGCCATTTCAGTGCCTATCTGAATCATAAAGCAGGATTTGCCCGCCTTGGGCGGCCCACCGAACACATTGAGGCCGTGAATGCCTTTGAGGCTCTGGTCCAGGACCTTAAAACCCGATTTCAAGTTGGCATAGCCGTCACTTTTCTGGCTTTTAATCTGTTCGAAAAAGCGGTCATGCTCGCGTCGGGGACTGGCAAAGGGTGAAAAGGCCTTGGAATTGCGGGCCATGGCAATGACCGAGGCGCGGAACTTGTTGCCCTTGTCCCGGGCCAGCTGCCAGAGATTATAGTTGCGCGGCAGACCTGCAGGCCAGTTCAGCAACCGCACCTTGTAGCCAATCCGGCTGGCCAGCACCCGCGCTCTGAGTTCCGATTCAGCGTTATTGGCAACGATAATGAACAGGGTGCGAATGAACTCGAAACGGCTCGGCTCGATGCCGTCAAAGAGCTGACTGTCGGCTACGGCAATTCCCGGCAGCCCCATCTGCTTCAAGGTAAGCAGATTCTCCTCACCCTCGCAGAGCACCAGCGCCCCGTTTTCACAGCGCTGGATCTCCTGGACGTTGAAAATCTGAAATTGGTCGGTCGTCATCTCCAGGTTGCCATGCCAGAAAAAATCCTCGATTCGGTCGGGGTTGACGCAGCGCGCCGTATAGCAATTGCCGTCTTCCTGGAAATAAGGGTAGACAATGTAGCGGCCGTTATAGCCGATGGACATGACGTCGAGTACCGGTTTCTTGATACCGTTCTGGTCGAAGTGAGCGATGATGGTATCGGTCAGGTTGTCCTGGAACGACTTGATTTCCTGATTGATCGACTGCACCGGATAGTCGGTCTGGCGCAGCGCGTATTCCCGGTCAGGATCGAACCCGGGGGTAAGATCCGGATCAAGCTTGGCCAGGGCCGCAAACCAGAGCGGGAAACCGCCGGGCACACAGCGGTTCAAGCAGCGAAAATAGCCGTGGAAGAAACCCTCGGGATTGACTATTACCACCAGTTTTGCAGCGCCGTCCAAACCCTTCTCCGGGCAGAACGGGCAGTCACCCACCAGCGTCGTTTTATCCAGACTGCCGTTACTCAGATTTTGCTCATAAAACTCGTGCACAGCCTGTGCGTAATCGCTCATGGGATACTCGCCTTGTGTTATGATGGATGGACCGCGCTCTGCGGCAGAATTTCTCTCCATTCACCCATTTTAGCCTGCCTTAAGCTCCTGGATCAACCTTTGTTTATTCCCCCGGGTCCGACTGTGTCTCTATCCGCGGCGCCACTACCTGGTAGTGAGTCAGCAGCTCGACTACTTCAGCCAGAGGAAGCCCGACCACATTTGAGTAGGAACCGCTGACCGACTCGACCAGAACCCCGCCCTGGCCCTGGATGCCGTAGCCGCCCGCCTTGTCCATGGACTCGCCGGTCCCGACGTAGGCCTCGGCCCAGTCGCGTCCAAAGGCTTTAAAGCGGACTCTGGAAAGCACCGAGTGTACAACGCTCACCTGATGGTCCCTGCAGCACAGAGCGAAACCAGTTCTGACCTGGTGCTGCTGACCGGAGAGCAGCAGCAGCATGTCCAGGGCCTGAGCTTCTGTATCGGGCTTGGTAAGTAACCGGCCGTCAGCGCTAACCACCGTGTCGGCTGCTACCACCCAGGAGGACGGGTGATCAACAGCGACCGCTTCGCCCTTGAGCCGGGCCAGACGCAGCACGTAATCGCGTTCGTCTTCGTTTTCCAACGGAGACTCGTCCACCACAGGCGCGACAACAGTAAAGGCGATGTCCAGGCCAGCCAGCAGTTCCCGTCTGCGCGGCGAGCCCGAGGCCAGGATCAGAGGTTGAACGGTGGTAAACATGGTCTAGTAACGATTGCTAAATGGGGGACATAATGGGGGACACAATACCCATCGTGTCCCAACTAATGCCATTAAACTCGTAAGTTACTGGGAACACATTGAAAAATAAGGTTTCTCAGGGTAGAGGGACACGATGGGTATTGTGTCCCCCGTTTTACAAAACGAGATTGTCCGTGCTAAGATGGTTCTTATCTTAGTAATTCGATTTAGACAAAAACTGTCCGGTACCTCAACATACGAGCAAACTGACAACTTTTACACATCTTTTTTTCGCCCGAACAACTCACGCCGCCATTCATGCACATTTTCAAAATAAGCCTCATCCTCATCTGGTTCCTCCTGCTGGGAATGCTGCTGCACCGTGATTATTTCGTTCGCACCCTGGATAGCAGGGAGGTGATGGCCCTGGAGCGCGACCGGAGGGTCGAATACCAGTCCATCTATTTCAAGGAAGATAAAATCGGCTATGTGGAGCATCATTTTATCCCGCAGGATGATAACAAGCTGAAGATCACCCAGCAAGCCAGGATGCAGCTGCTGATCTCGGGCCAGAACCATCCCGTGGAATTAGATCTCGAGGCTCTGCTGGGCAGCCAAAGTGATCTGCTCAGTTTCGAGTTCTCTTTCAATTCCCCGTTTTACCGAATGCGGGCCGACGGTAACGTGGACGGTGATACCGTGAGCTTCGAGCTGGACACCGGCAACAGTGTGGTCAACGACCAGATTGTCCTCGACGGTCCACCACGGCTCTCCACCTCCAGGCGCTCCTATCTGCTGAGCCAGGATATCGGCGTGGGGGAAAAACTGAAGATTCCCTGGTTCGATCCTTTCTCCCTGACCGGCAAGGAGTCGGTTATCGAGTATCGGGGTAAGGAGAAGGTACTGATCAGCGACCGGGTCTACAACCTGCACCGCTTTACCGAAAATTTCGGCGGCGCCAGGCTGAACTCCTGGCTCGACGACGACGGGCTGGTGATCAAGGAGGAGTCACCCGCCGGCTTCGTCTTCATCAAGGAGCCCGAGTTCAAGGCCAAGGCGATGGTGAATTCCGCTGAAAGTCGATCCGACCTGCTCGCCTCGGTAGCCGTCCAGGTCACCGGGGAGATGTTTGACCTCACCGGCAGAACAGAAGCCCGCTACCGGATCAGTCTGCCCGACGACATCGAATTCGATCTCGATTCGAACCGCCAGACTTTCAACGACAATGACCAGGTACTTACGCTGGTCAAAGAGGATTTATCCTCTCAAGGCTTAGACTCCGCCGTCTGCAACGCGGACCAGGAGCAGCTCAGAGCGACACCATACATCCAGGCGGGGGCCCCGGAGATCATCGACCAGAGCCTGGTTGTGACCCAGGACCTCGAAGACGATCTGGCCAAAGTCGAAGCCCTGGCTGATTGGGTGTATACCAACCTTGAAAAGCGTCCAGTCATTGGTATTCCCGATGCGCTGACCACCTTGAAAGCGGGCATTGGCGACTGCAACGAGCACGCCTCACTGTTCGCCGCTCTGAGCCGGGCTGCGGGTATCCCCACCACCATTGCGGTGGGAGTCGTCTACCACAAGCAGGCCTTTTATTACCACGCCTGGAATGAAGTTTGTGTGGGCGGCCAGTGGATCAGCCTCGATACGACCACCAATCAGCTGCCCGCGGACCTCAGCCACCTTAAATTTATTGAAGGCGAATTGCAGGAGCAGATCAAGATCGGCGCCCTGATCAACAACCTGCAGATTGAGCCGCTACGCCCGTGATTGTTTACTATTTTCCGCCCACTTCATGGATATGAACGAGCCCATACTGACACTTGCAAAACTCACCAAGAATTTTGACCGACTGACCGCCGTCGATACTGTTGACCTGCAGGTGGAACAAGGAGAAATTCTCGGCTTCCTAGGTCCCAATGGGGCGGGCAAAACAACGACCATCAAGATGATAGCCGGACTCCTGCAGCCCAGTTCGGGGGCCATCTCAATCTGCGGACACGATACGGAGCGATCGCCGATCATTTGTCG
The DNA here is from genome assembly GCA_024640625.1 of Desulfobulbaceae bacterium. Classification (GTDB taxonomy): domain Bacteria; phylum Desulfobacterota; class Desulfobulbia; order Desulfobulbales; family Desulfocapsaceae; genus JABDQA01. The sequence goes on along the minus strand of JAHEER010000038.1, from coordinate 11,378 downwards.
CGAACTGACCGGCTATATCCCCGACCGCCCGTTTCTCTATGAAAAGCTCACCGGCGCCGAGTACCTGAGCTTTATTTCCAGCCTTTATCCGGCAGACGACGAGCGCAAACGGACCGCGTTGAGCGACAAATATCTGCAGCTCTTCGACCTCGCCGACTGGCGCAACAACCTGATCGAAAGCTATTCCCACGGCATGCGGCAGAAATTGATCATGACTTCAATCTTCATGCTCGAGCAACCGCTGATCGTCGTCGATGAGCCCATGATCGGACTCGACCCGAAAAGCGCCCGCATCGTTAAGGAACTGTTCAAATCCAAGGCCGCAAACGGCACCACCGTATTTTTATCGACCCACTCCATGGAGATCGCCGAGGAGCTCTGCCATCGGGTCTGCATTATCAGAGACGGCAGAATCATCGCCGAAGGCAGCGTCGACGAACTCAAGGCCCGGGCACACAATGGCGCCGCCAACCTCGAGGATCTCTTTCTGCAGTTGACTGGTGCCTTTGAACTCCAAGAAGTGGTCGCCGCCCTGCGCCAAGGCTGAGACAATGATGAGGCTCTACCTTCCCTTTTTCAGAGCGGCGAAAAACAGGTTTTTCGCCACCCGGGCACAACTCAAAATAGTAATTCTGGCCACCCTGGGCACCCTCATCTGTGCGGCGCTCTACCTGCTTACCTTCAAGAGCGTGAGCTATTTTCACAGCCAGAGCGAACTGGGCATCATCTTGTCCATGAAAATATTCCAGATGGCCTGGATCACCATTTTTGCCATGCTGATCTTTTCCTCGATGATCACCGGTGTTACCACCCTCTACCTGTCGAATGACAACGAAATTATCGTTGCCGCCCCGGTGACGCTCGAGGAACTCTTCCGGATGCGCATGCTGACCACCTTTCTCAATACGTCCTGGATGATGCTCCTCTTTTCCTTGCCGGTTTTCGGGGCCTTCGGGGTGGTCTTCAAGGCCGGCCCCCTGTACTGGCCGCTGCTGGTCGCTGCCATACCGGCCACGGCATTTACCGCCAGCGGATCTGCCATGCTGTTCGTGATCGTGCTGGTCTATCTGTTCCCCGCCCGGCGCACCAAGGACATCATCGTCTATCTGTCGATCTGCTTTGGGGTATTTCTCTACCTCATCTTCCGCTTGATGCGCCCCGAAGACCTGGTCAATCCTGAAAAGTACGGTCAGTTCGTCGAGTATATGTCGGCCATCTCCAACCCGGCAGGTTTCTGGCTGCCGGCAAGCTGGACCTCGAACATGCTGGCCTCCTACCTGCTGGATCGGGAGGTTGATCAGCTGCTGCTCGGTTTGATTCTGCTGACTCCGCCGGTGCTCATTTTCTGTGGAGAAGTCCTCATGGCTCGGCTGTTCGTTTCCGGTTTCTCCAAATCCCAGGAGTCGTTCGGCGGCCAGCATCGTTTCAAGGAAGCTTCCTGGGGCCGTTCGCGAATGCTCTGGATTTTCCGTAAGGAAAGCATTGCATTTTTGAGGGATTCCAAGGAATGGTCGCAGTTCTTCATGATCGGCGCCCTGATCATCGTCTATCTGTACAATTTCAAAGTACTGCCCCTGGAGCGTACCTTCGGCACCACCTATGTGGCCAATCTGATTGCCTTCGGCAATATCGGTTTGAGCGGATTCCTGGCGGCCGCCCTGGCCGCCCGCTTTGTCTACCCCTCGATTGGCGGGGAAGGAGGCGCCTTTTACCTGATCAGGACTTCACCGCTGAGTGCGGCCCGGTTCTTCTTCTACAAGTACCTCTTCTACCTGATCCCGTTTACACTGCTGATCCTGGTGCTGATCAGCGTATCCAATCATTTTCTGCAGATTGACGGGCCGATGTGGTGGGTGTCGCTTTTCTGTGCACTGCTGATCTGCTGGACTGTGGTTGCTCTGGCACTGGGTTTCGGGGCGATATTTGCCGACTACCACGCCGAGAACAGAAGTGCGGCCATGGGGCCCGGCTCCGTGTTCTACTTTTTTTGCGCCATCTCTTATATGCTGGTGGTGCTGTTCAGCGGGGTGTCGCCGACCTACCGGCTGGTCAGGTCGTGGTTCAGACAGGGCGGCATGCCGCTCTCGGACGCCCTTCTGATCGGGGCCTGGATGATCGCCATGATCGTGCTCTCGGCCGTGGTCATGACCCTGGTCTGCAAACGCGGAATCGCCGCCCTGACGCCGAAATAGCCTGCCGCCCGAGTTACGAGCTGTAGTATTAAATGGATTACGGCAGGTCTTCGTGTTTTGATTGGGGACGCTGGTTAACTCATCGATGCACTCGCTGGAGATGTGTTGAGAAGGCCCTACGGGGCTTTGAAAAGCGTACCGATCGCTCGAGGCCGCGCAGCGGCCGACATCCGGTCGGTTTTTCAGCGCGCAGTCGATCAGGCCGATCAGGCATCGGAGTCGAATGCATCGATGCGTTGTGCCCGTACTTAGCAGAAATGCTCACCCCATGATCGCGTAGCCGCCGTCGACGGTGATCACCTGCCCCTGAATCATGTTGGAGAGATTGGAGCACAGAAAAAGGGTGACGTCGGCCACATCATCGGTAGTGATCAATCGGCCCAGGGGGGTGCGCTGTAGGGCGTTGTCGAGGATGGTTTCACGGTTGGGGAATTTTTTCAGGGCATCGGTGTCCACCACCCCGGCACTGATCGTATTGACCCTGATGCCGCGCGGCCCGAATTCCACCGCCAGGTGGCGCACCAGGGATTCGAGCGCCGCCTTGGAGGCGCCGACCGTGGTATAGTTGGGAATGGCCCGCACCGAGCCGATGCTGGAAACAGCGATTACCCTGCCCCCTTCCTTCATCAAAGGCAGGGAATGATGCACCAGGCTGAGCAGGGCCCGGGCGTTGATATTCATGGCCCAGTTCCAGTGGCGCTCGGTCAGTTCCATCACCGGTTTGAGGACGCCTGAGGCGGCATTGCTGACCAGCACATCGAGGCTGCTGAATTCCTCTGCTATGGTGTTGAACATCGCCTCGACGTCGGACTCCTTGGCGACATTGGCCTTGACCAGCAGACAACGCTGGCCGAATTTCTCCACTTGCTCGGCGGTGGTCAGCGCATCCTGCTTGTGACGCACGTAGTTGACCACGATGTCCATGCCGTGCTCGGCCAGCCGCAGGGCAATCGCCTTGCCGATCCCTCTGGAGCCACCGGTTACCAGGGCGACTTTCCCGGTCATGTTAAACATAAATTACCCCCATGAAATAGTAGAATGTCTCTTAGCCGCTGGCCGCGGCCATGGCTCGGCGAAGTGAACTTCGCAAAAAGCGAAAGGGATTGAAGGGCACCGGGTTCAGGAACGAAGGCGCCCTAAAACCGCTCCCTCTGAAATCTTCGGGCGCCAGCCCCAGACAAGCAATGGCCTCGAGCCTGGCCCCGGAAAATTCTCTGGCTGCGGCCGCCCGCCAGATCGGACACTTGCGGGAATCAAGCTCGAGCAGCGAAAGCAGCAGCGTATCGACGGCAACGGGATCGTTACCGGCGCATAAACAGCCCAGTTCAAGCAGCTCCCCGTTAATCGGTCCCCGCCTGCTCATGACCTCGATACCGTCTACCAGGGTAACGCTGCTTGGCAGCACAGTGGTCAGATCGAGCATCAGATCACCGAATTTTCGGTGTGACAGCCCGTTCTTCATGTGGCACATCGCTTTGCGCATGCCGCAGACAATGCCGAACAGGTTTTTTACCGCGATGGTCACATACATCTGGCTGTGGGCCTTGATCCGGGGCAGATTGACCAGCAGGTCACAACCAAGCGCTTCCTCAGCGATACCGACCTTGACGCCGTGAGTGAGCTGATGTTCTTTCGGGGTTTTGAATTCCACTACTTTGATTTCCAGCCCTTCGAGTTCGGCGGCTAGGCCCATTTTTTTCATCACCTGGGCGGCGCTGCCAAAGGAAGGGGAATCACCGATCGCCAGCCGTGCTCCTTGATCGGTGAACCACTCGGCCACCCCTCTGACGAACCGGGCATCGCTGCAGGCCAGCTTCGAGGCCCTGCTGCTGATCAGATTGGGTTTAAGCAGCACCGCAGCCCCATGCAGGCGTTCTCCAAACTTCAGATGCACTGCTGCCTGGTCGCAGAATTCCTTGATCCGGTCGATATCGTAGCGGCGGGACTGGCCGACCACTATGGGGATTTTCTCAGCCATAAGGTGCGTTATCGGTTCACAGGCCAGCGGTTGCCCTGAAGCTGGCATCGGTAAAACGGGGCGGGCCTGCCAGCCGAAAAGACTATTCCATGCTACCTGTTGAAGGTAATAATCCTGGTTCGTATCACATCGTCGTTGTCCTTGATCATATCGACGATACTGCCGGGCACGTCCGATTCCATATCGATGATATTGTAGCCGATCGCGCCGTTTGATTCGTTTTTATAGGAGTCGATATTGATCTTATTATCGCCCAGTATGTTGGTGATAAAGGCGATCATTCCAGGTACGTCCCGGTTGATGACGATGAGCCTGGTGCGCACCAGATCGGAGGGAATCATCTCCACGTTGGGGAAATTGACGCTATTGCTAATGTTGCCGTAGAGCAGATAGTTGGACATCTCCCGCACCGCCATCATGGCGCAATTTTCTTCGGATTCCGAGGTTGAGGCTCCAAGATGGGGAGTGAGCAGCACCCGCTCGTGGCCGATCAACGCCTCAGTGGGAAAATCAGCGATATAGCCGCTCAGGCGGCCGCTGTCCAGAGCAGCCAGCACTGCCTGCTGGTCGACAATCGGTCCCCGGGCATAGTTGACCAGGAGCGCCCCTTTTTTCATGCGGGCGATGAATTCGCTGTTGACCAGACTTTTTGTCTTTTCGATAAGCGGGACGTGGAGGCTGACGATATCCGCCTTGCCGATCGCCTCATCGAGGGAATGGACAAGCTGGACATCGGGCAGCAGCATATGGATATTGGCCAGCGCCGGCTTCGGATCGAACCCCCTGACCTTCATGAAGCGGTGCACTCCGCCATTGGCCAGTCTCACCCCGATCTGTCCAAGCCCAATCACCGCCAGTCTCTTGCCGGCGATCTCCATTCCCCGAAAAGCCGATTTCCTCCGCTCCACCTCGCCATCGACCTGATCACCATCGAGTTCATCAAGGGATTCACAGAATTTGATGCCTTTATAGATGTTGCGCTGCCATACCCCGATCATCGGAAACACCAGATCGACCACGGCATTGGCGTTGGCTCCCGGTGTGTTAAACACGCAGATGCCCCGCTCGGTGGCCCTGTTGACGCTGATGTTGTTGACCCCGGCCCCGGCCCTGGCCACGACCAGCAGGGAGGGGTAGGCATCGGTATTGACTTTGGCGCTGCGCACCAGAATACCTTGCGGATCCTTTTCGCCATCGCTTATGGAAAATTGCTTGCCCAGCAGTTCGAGCCCCTCGCGGGCAATGACATTTTTTTTCAGCAGGCGATAGCCACTCACAACTTACTCTCCGAAAATGATTCCGATATGATCAGCAGCGCTCCGGGTACGGACTCTACTATATGCAGGCTTGCAGTGAGGTCAATCGGTGATTTGTATGAGCACCACTTTATTTAGACTATGAACATTGTGCTCGCGTTCATTGAGGAAACAGACGAGGACCCGGTCGCCTCGCGGCTCCAGTCCGGCCTGGTGCAGGGCCGCGGCGGAAAAATAGTGAAAAACGCTGGTTTTGATGAACGTCTTGCGCTCCCTGGCGTCATACAGACCGTTTAGTTCCTGGGGCAGACGATGGTAGAGCTCCCGGCGAAGTTCATCCACCGCGGTCTCCTGGTAGCAGAGTTGAGTGGGCAGAAAACGGTGCCCGCAGCGGAGCCAGTCGAAACAGATGAGCTCCCGGATGAGGTGAAAATCGGCGCGCCCCTCGCACTCCTCCAGGAGCAGCCGGACCAGTGTCTTCTGGGTAGCCGCCTTCCAGAAGTAGTCCTGCTCGGAGAACCTTGCTGCCAGAGACCCGAAAAAGGCGGCCATATCTTCTCCAAGAGCCTGGAAATAGTGCCAGAGCGACGGGAAATAGCGATTGTTGACGCACTGCTCCAGACACTCGCCCAGCCAGTGAAGCGCGCGCAGCGTCGGACCATCCATCCAGCGGTTGGCGAGCACCGCATAGGGTGGTTTGCACAGCGCTTTGTATCCCCAACTCTGGGCCTGTCGCCGTATTGCTGTGCCGGGCAGCAGTTTCAACAGTCCCATCTGAATGTAGTGGGGCCGCATCGCAAAGATGGCGTTGATCGAAGCCGCACACGTCTTCCTGGTTTCAAACGGCAGTCCCAGAATAAGATCAGCATGCAGGTGGATGTTTTCGTTCTTCCTCAACCGCCTGATCGTTTCTCCGGCAACCTGAGAATCTATCGGCCTACGGATGGCCGCTAGGGTTTCGGGATTGGTCGACTGGATACCGATCTCAAACTGGAACAGCCCCGGCCTGACCTGCTCGAGAAATAGGAACATAGACTCGGTAAAGCGATCCGGGGCAATTTCAAAATGAAACAAGGTGTCCGGGTCTCGGTCCTTCAGCCAGCGCCAGATTGCCAGGGCCCTGTCACCATTGTCGTTGAAGGTGCGATCGACGAAGCGGACTGTCTTCGGAGCATGGGCCAGGATGTCGTCGAGTTCTTCATAGACCTGATCAAGATCTTTGTGGAACACACCTTTTTCAGCAGAGGAAAGACAATACGAGCAGAAGAAGGGGCAGCCCCTGGACGATTCGTAATAGACGGCCCGGTTGCGCAGATGAAGGGAGAAGTCCTCGTCGCGGTAGGGATACCCCAGTGCCCTGCCGGTTGATTGCAGAAATGATGCCTGATAGGACTTCTGCAGCGTCCCCTCCTGCAGATCAGCATAGAAGTCAGGGGCTGCTGCCTCGATATCGCCCATGAAGATGCTCAACCGGCTTTCGTCAGCGCAGTTCTGCCCGACGATCTGGGCCTGCGGACCGCCGACGACGATTCTTAGCCGCTCATCCATGGACAGCAGATCCACCACCAGCCGCTCGACCAGATCACTGTTCCAGATCAGCGCCGAGAAGAACAGGCCGGCCGGCTGGCCCGCAGCAATGCGCTGCAGCAGCGCGTAGTAGGGGTCGTTGATGGTGAACTGGCAGATCTCGGTCACCGCCTCGGGCAGGTATTTCTCCACCTCGTTGCGCAGGTAGAAAAGGGCCAGGCAGGAATGCGAGTAACGGGCGTTGACGGCGATCAGCTTGATCTTCAAGGCGGCGGCAACAGAAAAATTTTTAGCATCTGGGTGCAGGCTGGTTATATGTATTTCACCAATTAATTAACATCCACGGCAGCAAGGACACACCTGAATGAATACCCTGTTTACCACGATCTTCAAATACCTGGCAATCATAGTTCCGTTGAGCCTGGCCATGCACACCACTATCTCGGCCCACGAGCCCTCACCGACGCCTCTGCACGTCGACCTGGCAGTCTCCTTCGACCTCAAGGAGAAACTGCTCTGGGGTACCAGCAGAATCACCATAGATAAAGACCACGACCTGCAGCTCATGTTTCCGGACCTGCGTGTCACCGCCGCGCTGATCACCGACAGCACGAGGGAAAACGCCTCGATCGAGATCCAGGGCGACACCCTGGAGATCCCCGCTGCGGACGACCAGAGGACCCTGCTTATTTCCTACGAGAAGCAGATCCAGAACAATTTTTCCAATATCGTCTCGGAGCGCGCCATCATCCTGACCGCCGACTGGCACCCGATCCCCCGGCACAAGGCACTCTACTCGCTGAACGCACAGCTGCCCGAGGGCTTCATCGGTTTGAGCCAGGCCGATGAGCTGGTCGAAACCGATGCCAGCGGCCGGGTCAGCTTCTCCTTCTCAGAGCCTCTCCAGAGCCTCACCCTGGTCAGTGGGCGCTACGTGAAAACCCAGAAAACGGTCCGCGACGATCTCCACGTCTACACCCTCTTTTTCGAGGAGGACCAGGACCTGGCGCCCGGCTACCTGGAGGCGGCCGCCGATTACATCCGCCGCTACGAGAAGCTCATCGGCCCGTTTCCCTACAACCACTACGTGATTGCCGAGAACATCATGCCCACCGGCTATGGCTTCTCCACCTTCACCCTGCTGGGACAGCAGGTGGTCCGGCTGCCCTTCATTAAAGAGACCTCGCTGGGCCACGAAATCCTCCACTCCTGGTTCGGCAACTCCATCGACGTCGCCTACGATTCGGCCAACTGGGCCGAGGGGCTGACCACCTATCTGGCCGACATGGCCTACCGCAGCGAGGCGGGCGAGGGCGCCGAGGCCCGCAAGGAGGCGATCCAGCGCTTTCAGGACTATGTCGACGACAGCGCCCCCCCGCTCGAGCAATTTGTCGGGGCTGGCCATCAACGCAGGGAAAATCAGGCCCGCCGGGCCGTCGGCTACCAGAAATCAGCGATGCTGTTTCACGAACTCCGTGAGCGGGTCGGTGAGGAGATCTTTTTTCAAAGCCTGCAGCGCTTTTACCAGAGCTTCAAAGGCAGCTCGGCGGGCTGGCAGGATTTGCAGCGTATATTTGCGGAACTCTCGGATCAGGATCTGGACAGGTTTTTCTCCGAGCGGCTGGGCCGCAATGATCTGCCGGTGCTGCAGGTAAAAGACATCGATGTCGAAGACGGCCCCAATTCCACCATCGTCTCCTTTTCCGTTGTCCAGCCCCAGGAGCCTCCCTACGAACTTCTGCTGCCGGTTTCCATAGAGACGGCAGCGGGTACAAGGGAATTCAAAGAGCTGATCTCAGAGTCCGAAAACACCGTCAGTTTCGAGGTCGGCGCCACCCCCCTGGAGATCGTCATCGATCCGGACTATGATCTGCTGCGCGGGCTGTCCGGGTCGGAGTATGCGCCGGTCTGGTCAGCGCTTCTCGGCGCCTCCGAGTGCCTGGTGGTGCACGGCGACGACAGCGAGCGCTACCAGCCGTTCAGCGCCTTTGTCGAAGGCTACGGTTGTCGGCAAACACCGTCTGCGGATCTCAGCCAGCAGGATCTCGAAGAGCAGACAATCATTTTTCTGGGCACGTCATCAAGGTACATGACTACTACCTTCGGCATTCCGGATCATCCTGAAACCGGCTTCACCGTCGATGTCCGCGCCAACCCGTTCAACCCGGAGCTGGCCGTCGCCTTGATCAGCTCAAGCTCATGGCAGGAGACCGAGGCCGCCGTGGCCCGCCTTTCGCACTATGGAAAATATTCCTATCTGCATTTCGTCAGCGGGCGCATCAGTGAACAGCGCACCCCGGTGACGGAGCAGGGCATCCGGGTGCGGTTGGAAGAGAAGCCCGCAGGCCTTGCCGTGGCTGCCCTCGCCGAGTTCGATGAACTGGTTGACCGATTGAGCAGTAAGAGGGTCGTTTACGTGGGTGAAACCCACACCTCGCGGCCGGACCATCTGCTGCAGAGAATGCTCATCGAGGCCTTGCACAGCCGTGATAAGCGACTGGCCATCGGCATGGAAATGTTCCCCCGCTCGAGCCAGCCGGCCCTGGACAGATTCATCAACGATCCAGATTACAGTGAGGCCGACTTTCTCAGGGAATCGAAGTACTACGATGTGTGGCGTTACGATTACCGCTTGTTCAGACCGATATTCACCTATGCCAGGACACACGGTATACCGGTAATTGGTCTCAATATCGATCGGCAGATCACCAGTACGGTGTTCAAAACAGGCGACCTGGAAACACTGACCGCTAAACAGCAAGCGCAGCTGCCCGCCGAAATGAGGCTGGATCTGGAGGGTTATGTGGAACGTCTGCAGCTTACCCACCGGATGCACGGACAGGGAAATCACGCCGACGGCAGTCTGGCCGGGTTCATCCAGGCTCAGGCGCTGTGGGACGAAACCATGGCGGAAACGATTGCCGCCTACCTGGACACCCACCCTCAGGCCCGGATGGTCGTTCTGGCCGGCAATCAGCACACCCGCAAGGACTCTGGGATTCCACCACGGGTAGCGGCGCGACTCGAAGTTTCCCAGGCAACGGTGCAGAATCTGGCCACCACCAGAGCTTCAGCTGCCGAGCTGGCCAGGACCACAGACTACCTGTTTCTGCTCGAATCATTCGAATTTGCCCCCCAGGGGAAAATAGGGGTGGTCCTTCTGGAGAAAGAAATCGAAGGCGGCACCAGGATGGAGATTGTCGAGGTCAATCCCCAATCCAAGGCGAAAGCCGCCGGCATCGAAAAAGATGACATATTGATCTTTATCGATGAATTGGCTATCCATACTATGGACGATGTCAGGCTGGCGCTGCTCGACAAGGCGGTGGGAGAGACGGTCCAAATTTCTGTGCTGAGGGCCCAGAAACGAATTGATATGGACGTGGAGCTCTACAATCCCACTTCTCCGCCGGGACATCCGTAATTGTGCAAAAATAGCAGAGCCACATTAGTTCAGGGGGCTTGGCAGAAAGAGCACGAGCCAGGAGACGGCGGAGCATTCCGGCTGTGCTGTCGGCAGTCGTCGCGGTGCTGCCCACACCGGGCGGCATGGATTGGGCTTATGATATTATACTGAAATAATCGGGAGACATAAGCATATGGAGAGAGCTGGTGTACCGATGTATAACGGCAACGTGCCGGAAGATCAGATAAGTCCGGAATCCCTGGTCTCCAAGGTTATTTCCACGACCGCCTTCCAGAATTTTTTCAACACCATCGCCAACGGTGGATTCCTTCTTCTCTTCGCCTCAATCGCGGCCCTGCTGTGGTCCAATATCAGCCCCGAAGGCTACGCTCATTTCTGGCATAAAGAGTTCACCCTGACCATTGGCAGCGCCTCTCTTTCCCATTCGCTGGCCCACTGGGTCAACGACGGGCTGATGACCCTTTTCTTTTTCACCGTAGGACTGGAAATCAAAAGAGAAATGCTGGTGGGAGCGCTCTCCGATCCCCGCCGGGCGGCCCTGCCGGTCGCCGCCGCCATCGGTGGAATGATCTTTCCGGCCCTGATCTACTGGTGGTTCAATGGCGGTACCAATTCGATGTCGGGCTGGGGGATTCCGATTGCCACCGACATCGCTTTCTCCCTCGCAATCCTCTCCACCCTGGGCCGGCGCATACCCTTTGGCATCAGGATATTTCTCACGGCTTTTGCAATCGCCGACGATCTCGGCGCCATTCTGGTTATTGCTCTGTTCTATACCCCAGAGATTCACCTGGGCTATCTGTTCGGAGGGATCGGCGCCTGCGCGGTGCTGTTTGTAATGAACCGCTTCTGGGTCAGAAACCCGCTTGGCTATCTGATAATAGGGCTCATACTCTGGTACATGGTCGCCCATTCAGGACTGCATGCCACCATCACCGGGGTAATCGTCTCCATGTTCATCCCCGCCAGAAGCCGCTACAACACTGATGTATTCATGA
>JAHEER010000004.1 GCA_024640625.1 Desulfobulbaceae bacterium | reverse complement strand
GGGGGAATCTGGCCGGTGAGCAGGGCGACAGAAATCTGCTGTCTGCGCAGCAGCTCGACAAAGACATTACAGTGACTGACCCGGTCGGAAACCACCAAAGCGGTGGAGTCCGGTTCGCTGCGCACCTGGTTCAGGATGTCTCCGGCGATCTGCCGGTTGCGTCCCTCATCTTTGGTCAGGGCGGTGATGAGCGCCTGATAGTCTCCGCGATATCCATAGGTAAAGCCGGTGGTAGTGCGCATGATTTTGGGTTTGAGCACCGCTCCTGAAACCTTAAGCTGCATGGGATCGACGGAATGAATCCGGTCACCCATGAAATAGTAAATCAACCTGGTCATGCCCTCATCGCTGCGAAATGCGGTGGCCGACAGGCCAAGTAGAAAATAGCTGTCGAAATGCGACACCACGTCGGTAAACAGGGTTGCCGGTACCCGATGGCACTCATCGACGATCAGGTGACCGAAGAGCGGTACCAGCTCTTCCGTGCGCTTCCTGGCGCTGTTGACAATCGCCACGGTCAACGGCTGGAGATCGAACTTGGAATCGCCGATCAACCCGGCTTCGATGCCCAAGAACTCTTCGATCCGATCCCGCCACTGGTAAAGCAGTTCCTTGGTATGGACAATGACAATGGTCGGCTGCCTCCTTCTCGCGACGGCGGCCAGGGCCATCACTGTCTTGCCGCTGCCGGTGCCGGCCTCGAGCACACCGAAAGATCTCGAACAGATCGTCTGCACCGCCTGTTCCTGGTAGGGGCGCAGCTGTGCCTTAAAGGAGAACGTATGCTCGGCAAGACGCCGGCGTTGGTCAACTATTTCCAGTTCCAGGTTCGAGGCCTGGCAAAGTTCGATGACCTGGTTGGTGAATCCGCGCGGAAAACGCAGGCCGCCGACCTCCTGTTCGTAATAGTAGAGCTTGGGTTTGAGCTTTTTGCCGATCCATCTACCGTAGCGCCTGGCGGCTACATATTTGGGATTGTCAATGGTCAACCGGTCTTTCAAGGTCTTCTCTAAAGACCTGTCGATCTCTTCGAGATAACAATCGGCTGCTACGGTGAGTCTGGCCATCGGCTCGTCTTTCTTTTGGCGATGCGTGGAAGAAATGCTGTCAAATTAATCGCCTGTGATGTATTGTTCAGGCGACCTCGGAATCCGTCTGGGCCGATTCTCAAGACAATTTAAGGTAGCCTGATATTAACCCCACTCGTATGATTTGTCGTTATGAAAAAATCCTTTTTTATCGCCTTCTTTGTCCTCCATTTCATGGTTTCCCCTGGGCTCGGCTCGGGGCAACCGATAGTGCTCAGCCTGCCCGATACGGTGGTTGCAGAAGTGGTACAGAAGTGCCTGCCGCTGCAGATCAATCAACCCGCGGATACCCTCGCCGGGCTCATTTCTGTGGAGAAGGTGGAAAACCTCGCCTTCAAAGACAAGTCGCTCACCGCCGCGGTAACCATGAGAGGCCAAAATGTGCAACTCAACACCGCTATTGGCGGGCATCAGCTGCGACTCAATGTGGGTAATGTAGACCTTCAATTCAGCCTGCAAGCCGTCACCAGATTCGATAAAGCAAGCCAAACCCTGTTCATCCGGCCCACCGTCTCCGGGCTCGATCAGCAGGGGTCGCAGAGCCAGGAAGTGGGCGCTCTCGTTGCCAGTCTGTTTAATGAACAGGAATTTCCACTGCCCCTGGACAACCTGCAGCCGATTATCGCCGATCTTGGCAAGCGGGAACTGATCATCGACATGATGGTGGAAGACATCCGCCTCGGTCCCGAGACCCTAGCTATCCTTCTCACACCCAAGACCTTCGTACAACCAAAATGAGATACTACCCAGTGGTCTTGACAGGGACGGGCGCCCAGATATAATCAGTCCTCGGCGCCGCTTCTGTCAAGCAGAGGGAGTATCTTCTGGTCGCAGGGTGACACTATTCAAACGCAATAGTTGTTGTTCTATTTGATAAAAAGAATTATTATCATTTGCTTTTTTTTGCCGGGGAACCCCAGGTGGTTCCTTAACCAATCACCATATATCTGGAGTGGAACATGAGTAAGACAAAAGAGAATCTGGAAGCAGCATTTGCCGGCGAATCTATGGCCAGAAACAAGTATACGTTTTTCGCCAAAGTTGCCCGCAAGGAAGGATACCACTATATCGCCAAACTGTTTGAAGAGACGGCGATCAACGAAATGCGTCATGCCAATGATCACTTCAAACTGCTCGGAGGCATTGGCGACACCGTTGCCAACCTTCAGGAAGCAATCGACGGCGAGGACTACGAAACCACGACCATGTACCCCGAATTCGCCGCTGTCGCCAAAGAAGAGGGCAATATGGAAGCGGCTGCGAAATTCGAACAGATCGGCAGGGTTGAGGCCGACCACCGCGAGCGCTACAAGAAACTTCAGGCCCGCGTCAAAGCAGGCACCGTTTTTACCAGGGATGAACCGATCACCTGGAAATGCAGCCTCTGCGGGTATAAGCACGACGGCACCGAGCCGCCTGAGAAATGTCCCGCCTGTCAGCACCCCAAGGAGTATTACGAGCCGGCCAACCTCGAAGCCGATCTCTAAAGAGAACAATAGCCGATCCTAAAGTTTGGCCTCGCGCAAGAGAGCGTCCCCGGCCCCGGGCTGGGGACGCTCTTTTTTTAGGCCTCTGTCTTGCGATATCTGCTCGGCGATACCCCGGTCCAGCGCTTGAACGAGCGGGAAAAGGTTGAGAGATCGGCAAAACCGAGAATAAACGCAACCTCGGTAAGATCGTTGTGGCTGTCTTTGACATAGCGCTGGGCCAGGTCCTTTCGCGTACTGTTCAACAGCTCCTGGTAAGTGGTACCCTCCAGTTTCAGGTCTCTCTGCAATTTGCGGGTCGACATGCCAAGTTCCCTGGCGACCGCATCAACCGTGACCGGCCCGGCGGGCAACTGGGCTGCCAAAACCTTTTGCACTGAACGAATCAAGCGCACTTCAGAGAGCCTGGAGATATAATCTTCCATGATGTTGTCATGCAGCTGGGCCAGGTATTCGTCTCCGCTTCTCAGCGGCCTGTCGACATCGCTGAGTGAAAAGCTTATCAGCGGGGCAGGCCTCTTCAGATCAACCCGGCAGCTGAAAAAGTTCTCGTAGCGCTCCAGGCACTCATGCTGATTGTGGGTCATCTCAATCCGTCTTGAGTACAGCGGTTTATTGCAATTGAGTCGGCAACTGCTCAAGATGAAGGTGAGTGCGGCATCCTCCCGCGCGGGGGTCCAGGGTTGTTCTTCACTCCAATTCAATTTGACCTCGAGGGTGCCGCGCTCCCCATCCTCCCGCAACTCACCGAACCGGGCATCGGAAACGACGCGGTGGTAGCGCATGAGCCGCTCGAGGCCGTCGCGCACTGTGGAACTGGCCATCATCGCATAACCGATGGTACCGAAATGGGAGGGATGCCAGTGATCCGCTGTTTTCAGACCAAAACACGGATCCTCGATAAGCTGCTCCATCTCCTCCCACAGAGCCGCAACGCCGTCGAGGGGATAACGGGCGCCCGGCTCGAACAGCAGGTCAGGATCGAGATTAACCCGGCGGAATACCGGCTCGGGATCAACCCCGTACTCCTCCATAATCTCCCAGAGAATATGCTGGATACTTGCAAGCTTGGTTAACAGCACCTCGTTCGCCCTCCCCTCTTTTTTGTCGTAGAATGCAAAATATTAGCCGCCAAATGCAAAGATTAGAAATTTTCAGACTGTATATTCAGGTTACCCTATTTGAGGTGGCCGGGCGGCAATTCCTTCCCCCTTTTCACCGGTCATATGAACCCCATATTGCCGTCCGGCTTCATTAGGCCCAACCGCACGAAGTTAATTACACCGATCCATAGCCACCCCAAGGAATTTTCGCTCCCAAGAAGGTCTTTTTGTGAGTCAGGTAACCGCCGTAGCCTTGCACTCCCATTTTCCGGTCTATATCATTTCTTTTTAGGACCTTGCAGACCAAGGTACATTGTCATTTACCCCTGACAATGGTAGAGTGGCGGCAATCTTCTTCGCCAGGCTGAAACAAGGTTTTTTATGAAATTTCCGGCATTGAAAAAAGAGATCCACGCACTTCTCATCAAGCGGCTCGCAGGAGTCTGTCTGCTCACCATGCTGCTGGTGGTCTCCGCTACCTGTTATTTCGAATACCGGCGACTTGAGCAGGTCCTGATCCACTACGCCGCCAAGGAAGCCGCCCTTTTCGTTCCCCTTTTCCTAGAGCAGCATAATAACCACTCCGCTGGTGAAAAGGTAGCCGCGACGCCTGAATTTTACGACTCAATCGCTCATACCTCATTTATCGACGTTCGTTTGTCCTCTCCTGACGGAACAGTTTTTTTTGAGAAGTCCCGGGCCAACGCGGAGCTCGTAGAGCAGCGCTTCGAGGGCAGGTCCGCGCACCTGGTGCCCGGCGGAGAACCGACCGGCTCCTGGCTGTTTGCTGATAAAAGGATTTACCTGAAAACCGTGCTGCCGGTCAGGGGCCTGCAGGACGATGACATTCTCGGTCACCTGCAGGCGCTCTATCGGAGCTCGCTGGAAGATACCAGGGCGATCGGCTGGAGGTTTCTGTGGTCCTGTCTTATAGGTGCCGGCGCGGTGATGCTCTGCGGCCTGCTGATGTACCCTGGGCTGATCTTTTTTCACAACAGGCTGCTGAGGAGCAGCTCTGATCTCAACCTGGCCAACAACTTTCTCCTCACCCGGCTGGGCACTGCCCTGGCTAAGAGCGATGTCGGCGTCGCCGACCACAGCCAGCGGGTACTGATCTATGGGATCAGGCTGGCCGAGCGGCACAAACTTTCACGGGACAAGATAAGGAGCTTCGTTCAGGGCGTCTTGCTGCACGATATCGGGATGCTGGATATAGATGCCTCACTGCTTTTGAAACAGGGGCCGCTGGATAAGAAAGAACTCTCCCTGGTGCAGGACCATGTAAAAAACGGCGTCGCCCAGATCAAACGTTACCGTTGGCTCAAAGATGGTCTGAATGTGGTGCGTTACCACCATGAAAAATATGACGGGAGCGGCTATCCGGCCGGCCTAAGCCATGATAAAATTCCGCTGGAAGCACGGATCTTTGCCATCGTCGATGCCTTCGATGCCATCACTTCCCAGCGCCCGTACCGCCAACCTCAGGAACTGGAGAGAGCGCTGGCGCTCCTTGAGCAGGATTCCGGTTCTCACTTCGACCCGGTATTGTTGGCTCCGTTTATCGAAATGGCGCCGCAGCTCCATGGTATCGTCAGTAAACTGGCAGGTAAGGCACTGGAGAAAGAGGCGCGGGGGGTCCTCAACAAGTACATGAAGCTCTGAAGAAGACTGTCTCTTCTTTCCAGCCTCGCTCAGAGTTTGACAATTTCATCACCGGGGCCGATGCTTCCCCCAGCAATCACTTTGGCGAAGAGACCTTGCCGGGGCATGATGCAGTCCCCGGTCGCCTTTTTTATGGCGCAGCCGCTGTTATGGCATTCTTTACCTATCTGGGTGATCTCCAGAACAACGCTTTCGCCAATCCGCAGTCTCCTGCCTATACCCAACGATTCCAGGTCCACACCGCGGGTGATGATATTCTCGGCAAAGGCCCCTTTTTTCAAGGTTGGCAGTACCTCGCGCACAAGTGCTATGGATTCGGCGGCGAGCAGCGAAACCTGCCGATGCCAGGTCCCTGCATGAGCGTCTCCCTCGATACCCCAGTCGGCTTTCAATGTCACTCGTTCCTGCTCTTTTTTTACTACGCCTTTCTTAGCGCTGGTACATACTGCTTCAACTGTTGCCATGCTCGTCTCTGTCCTTCAGCCGCCGATAGACGCCATTGAAGGCTGCTCAGCTCTGCCGTTGGCGGATTCGGTCTGGTGACCGTCGGCAAAGCGTTTATTCAAGCACTCTCTGATGCGCTCCAGAAGTCCTTCATCGGATATTTCCCCACGGATCAATTCTTTGAGATCAAGCACTCCGTTATCGTAGAGACACACTTTCAGCATTCCCTGCGGAGTGATCCGAACCCGGTTGCAGGTTGAGCAGAACTTTCTCGAACTGCCCTCAATGATGCCCAGGCTGCCGCGGTATCCCTTTACCATGAACTCCTTTGCGGTGGAGCCATTATCGGCCTGGCGCTCCACCAGGCCGGGAAAGAGTTTTGCCAGCCGCTGGGCCAGACCGAGGTCGACCCTGGCTTCTACCATTTTTTCGCCGGAGAACGGCATCTTCTCGATGAACCGCAGGCTGAGCCTGTGGACCTCTGCCAGTTGACCAAGTTGGAGAATTTCCGCATCGCTGGTTTCTTCCGACACCACCGAATTCACTTTGACCTTGATACCGAGTTCCAAAGCCCCGTAGAGAGTATTCAGTACATCGGCAAGGCGGTCGCGCCTGGTGATCGTCCTGAAGCGCTCCCGGTCCAGCGTGTCCAGACTCAGGTTGATTCCCGAGATCGGCAGGGCCTTCAATCGTTTCAGGTGGCGGGCGGTTTCGACACCGTTGGTGGTGACGACGAGATGTTTGACCCCGAGATCGTACTTGAGGCGTTCGAGAAAATCCATGCAGCCACGCCTGACGAAGGGTTCTCCCCCGGTGACCCGGATTTTAGTGATACCCATTTCCAGGAAGAGCCGCGCCAGCCGCTCAAGCTCTTCATAGCTCAGGGTTTCGCCGTGGGCAACCGGCTCAACGCCCTGCTCGGGCATGCAGTAGGAGCAGCGCAGGTTGCAGCGATCGGTGATGGCCAGCCGCAGATAGGTAATTTTCCTGCCGTGGTTGTCGATCAACTGCGCTTGTTCGATACCGGCGCCGGTGGTGAGAATATCTTTTGAGGGTGCGTACATGGACACTCCTTTTCAAGTACGGAAGGCTGCGCCGTTTCCAGGACAACCCTATCGGCCCCAGACCATATTTCCTTTCATTGTGCTCAGCCTGCTCAGAGAAAAGAAAACGTAGGACTTTCGGCTCGGAGTCTATTTTCTAGAATAGATATAGAGCGGAGTGATGAAAAAGACAACGGTTTAATTGCAGGCGCTCTTATTCAGCAAGACCCAAGGGCAGTTGTGGGCTGTCGAAGCCGAGCCAGTCAAGCAGTTCATGGATTTCAGGGACCCGGCCAACACTCTTCAGCTCTCCGTCGATAAGAAGACCGGGAACGGCGTAGACCCCCAGATTAACAATCGCCTCAAAATCGCTGACCAGCTCCACAGCACAGTCAATGCCGTGATCGTCTTGCAGGCGGGCAATGCGGCGCCTGATTCGGTCGCCAAGAGGACCCGGAGGTGCCGCTATAACGATCACTACCATCAGACGCCGTAGAACATTACCAGCATGACCAGCAGAATGATCGTGTAGAGTATCGAGGCGCCGACGCCGGCCTTCATGTAATCTTTGGGGCGGTAACCACCGGGCCTCATGATCAGGGCGTTGACCTGGTGGGTCGGCAGAATGAAGGTATTGGAGGCCGAGACGGCAACCACCAGCGCCGCCAGTACCGGATCAGTCCCCAAGCGGGCAGCCATGTTCATGGCCAGCGGCACCATCAGGACCGTGGCACCGACATTGGAGGCTACCAGGGAAAAAAAGGCGGTCAATAATGAAACCAGAAAAAGCAGGAGCACAGGGGTGAGCTCTGCAAATGAACTCAGGACCTTATGGGCAATATAAGCGGCTGCACCGGTGTTTTCAAAGGCAGTGCCAAGCGGAATCAGGCCTGCCAGCAGAAACACGGTGCGCCAGTCGACCGCCTCGTAGGCCCGGTCGGCGGAGATAATCCTGGTAATGATCATGCCCAGCGCGCCGCTGAGCAGGGCGATGGACAGCTTGACCTGGAATCCAAGTACCAGGGCCAGCGACATGAACAGAAAGAAGAGCGCGCATTTGGTCCTCTCCGGCTTGAACTCTTCACCGCGAATCTCCTCGACAAATGCGATGTCATTTTTTTCAGCAATCAGATTGAAGCGCTGCCATTTGCCCTGGAGCAGCAGGGTGTCGCCCTGGACCAGCTCGGTCACATTGATATTATCCATGATGACCTGATCCCCGCGCACCAGCGCCAGTGCATTGACCTTGTAGAGTTCCCCAAACTTCAGTTCCTCGAGGGTATGGCCGGTGAGATTCGAGTGGGGGATGACCACGCCTTCGATGATGCCGCTCTCGTCCAGGGAGTTATCGTCGGCGAAAAGCTCCGGTTCCGGTCTGAGCTGCCAGCCCAGCTCCTTGGTGAGGGTTTCTACCTTGTCGTCTGAGCCAATCACCCAGAGGATGTCCCCCGCTTCGATGGCGTCATCTTTCCCCGGGGCAAAATTTTTGGTGTAGCGCTCTTCACCCTTGGCGATACCAACCACGGTGACATGGTACTTGGGCCGCAACTCAATTTCGCCGAGCGTTTGAGCCGGAAAGTATGAGGGAACTACCAGTTCATAGCCTTTGCCGACCTCATCCCCATAGATATCCTGGAGGCGCTTATCCATGCAGTCTTCATCGATCATGCAGACATCGGCCGGCAGCAGTTTCCGGCCAAAGACCGCGAAATAGAAAAGGATTCCCACCAGTAATGCGAGGCCTATCGGGGTAACTGACAGCAGACCGAGCGGTTCGAAGCTGGCCCCATTCACCACCGCCTGGTTGTTGACCCACCAGCTCTCCATCAGGTCGTTGAGCATGATCAGCGGCGAGGAACCAACCAGAGTGAGGCAGCCACCGGTAATGGCGCAGAAACCCATTGGCATGAGTATTTTGCTGGCCGGGATCCTGAGCTGTCGGCCGATCCTCATGGTGGCCGGAAGAAACAGGGCGGCGGCGCCGATATTCTGCATAAAACTGGAGATGACCGCCACCGTGGTCGAGATGATTACCATGATCCGCACTTCGCTGCTGCCTGCAAATTTGACAATCTGTGAGGCAACCACATTCATCACCCCGGTCTTGTTCAGACCGGCGCCCAGTATCATCACTGCGATAATCGACACCACTGCATTCGAGCTGAGCCCGGCGATCGCTTCATCAGGTCCGATGACACCGGTCAGGGGCAGCGCCACCATCATCATCAAGCCGACCAGATCAACCCGCAGAAGATCAAATACAAAAAGGAAAATAGCCAGGCCGAGCAAGCTGAAGACAATGATCATGTCGGTGGTAAGTACAGTGGGTTCCATGCCCATCTCCCTATCCTGGACTTATCCAGATACATTGAAATATCAGGGTAAACTTCAGGGTAACTAGCAATCTAATAGCCTGCTCCAGCGCTGAAGTCAACTACAGAGAGCGAGGGGCGGGCCATACCATTTTCCCATGGTCCAACCTGCAAACTGTGCTATAGATAGCGTTATACGTAAAGGATTCCATCCAGGCAAGGCCTGGGCGAGTGTGCGTCGGACCGGGCAGACAGCCTGGTGAGCGAGGACGCATGGGGAAGAAATGGAGCCTCTATCACTGAGTATAAAATGGCACTGACCCCTCAGTTATCAAGGAGTGAGACCATGTATGAAAAACGGCAGCAAAAAGTGCTTAAAGCCCTCACCGAGAGAGGATTTGACGGTCTGGCTCTTAACGCCGGACCTAGTCTTGCCTATTTCAGCGGTCTGCATTTTCACCTGATGGAGCGGCCAGTGGTACTTTTTCTGGTAGCCGGGAAAAAACCGTGTATCGTGCTGCCTGAGCTGGAAGAGCCCAAACTTGAAGCACTGGAATTTGCGTGTCGACCATTCAGCTACCCCGACAATCCAGCCCACTGGCAGGCGACCTTCGATATGGCCTGCCGCAGCGTGGGGCTGAAAGGGCTCAACATAGGGTTCGAGCCCCGACAGTTCAGACTGCTTGAATACGGCTACCTGGAGGCATCCTCTGCTACCACCTCTTTTGACAGCGCCGATGAAGCCATTGCCCAATGCAGGGCCATAAAGGACCGGGAAGAGGTCAACCGCATGCAGAAGGCGGTGGCCATTGCCGAAGACAGCCTCAAGGCCATCCTGCCGCGCATAAGAGCCGGCCAGACCGAGCGGGAAGTGGCCGCGGAACTGGTCATCGAACTCTACCGTCACGGCTCAGAACAGCCGCTGCCCTTTACACCAATCGTCTCAACCGGACCCAACGGCGCCAACCCCCACGCCAAGCCGTCAGACCGTAGACTCCGGCACGGCGATCTGCTGATCATCGACTGGGGAGCGACATGGCTGGGTTATACTTCAGATCTCACCAGGACATTTGCAATCGGCGAAGTGGATGAGGAGGCCCGTCGTATCCATGAACTCGTTCTCAAGGCAAACGAAGCGGGGCGCAGTGCCGCCCGGCCAGGGACTGCCTGCAGAGCCGTGGATAACGCTGCCAGAGCGTTAATAGAAACGGCCGGCTACGGCTCTTTTTTCCGCCACCGGACTGGTCATGGAATCGGCCTGGAGTGCCATGAAGAACCCTACATTCATGATGGCAACAAAGATGAGCTCAAACCGGGTATGAGCTTTACGGTTGAACCTGGTATTTATTTAAAAGGCAAATACGGAGTAAGGATAGAAGACGATGTGTTGATCACGAAAGTCGGCAGCAGAACACTGAGCAAATTATCCAGAGCGTTAATAACACTGCCGCTTTGAGAATTTATTTCACAACTTATTTTCAATAATTAACCCAACGTTTTTA
Source organism: Desulfobulbaceae bacterium (assembly GCA_024640625.1). Lineage (GTDB taxonomy): Bacteria > Desulfobacterota > Desulfobulbia > Desulfobulbales > Desulfocapsaceae > JABDQA01. The sequence goes on along the minus strand of JAHEER010000004.1, from coordinate 82,114 downwards.
CCACTATTTTAAACTATTCTTCGTTTTTTCTATAAATAGTTTAGGGCAACTATTATATGAAAAATAATTATTACCATATTGAATTTTTTGCCAATATGAATATATTAAGCTAGTCGAATTTTTCTGAATCAAGTAAATAACATGTATATACAACCATTACTATTTTTACTAACTCATTAAGAGAGAGGAGAACATGGCCCGTAAAACAAAATATGATCTCGACAATTTCAGAGAGCTTGTGGTTGCAGGAAATAGCAAAACCGAGATCATGAAAAGTATGGATATTAAAAACCACCCAACCTTCAATAACCTAATGTTAAAACTGATGGATGAAGATAAAAAGTATTATCAGGTAAAAGAACCGAAAAAAGCCAGACAGAAGAAACAGGTAACCGCAAAAATTGGTAAAAACCAGACACTTAGTTTGTCTTCAAAAATTCTTTCCGGGTCAGATTTCAAGCCGGGAGACACCTTCAACATAAAAATATTTAAGAATCGAATCAATCTTACCCTGGTAGAGAAATAGTAATTTAACGAAGCTATTTACATAGATTTTCGGTAATCAAAAATGGGGCCGCGCGAATTATTGTCGCATACCACCGTTTTTTTCAGATGATTGCCTTTTACCGCGTGATATTAATTAGTCGTAGTTCATTTATTAAATAGCTGGACCCTCAGTCCGGCAGTGCCAGGCTGATGGTCACCCTGTCACCCGGTTCATAGGAAACCCTCCCCGGCATCATCATTATAGAACAATTCGACGTCTGAAACTGGCGAGGATAGCCGACCGTAACCCGACCTTCCTCAAGACGATAAAGGCCCTCTTTGAAACAGAGCACGTCGGCTGATCGTAACGAAACAGAATGTTCGAGAAAACCATCCTGCCTCTGATTACGAAACGATCCCATTCCCTGCATCTTCTTCAACAGCGGACAGATAAGTTCGAGAAAGAGAAGGCGAACTGCAGTTGGTGGACCGGGAAGACCAAAGTAGAGTTTATCATCCAGAATACCGAAAAGCGTCGATCTGCCTGGCCGAAACTGCAGTGACCGGTAGAGAATCCGGGCTCCAGCCTTGGGCAGGAGTTCTCCGAACAAATCATATTTACCGGGGCCTACCCCGCCAGTACTGATCACAATGTCGGCATCGGATTCTTTGATGGCCCCAAGCAACCGGCTTATTGCCGGCCGCTCATCGGCAACGATGCCATACCCCTCGGCCCGGCCGCCAAACCTGGTTATCAAGCTTTCCAACAACAGCTGATTGGATGAATACTTCTGGCCGCTTAGCAAGGTATTTTCTGCCATTACCAGTTCACTGCCGCTGCAAAAAAACGCCACTTTGGGTTGGTTGAACACTTCGACCGTGGCATTGCCGGCGGCAGCCAGCAACACAAGGTGGGATTCGTTCAACCTGGTACCGGGCTCAACCAGCAGCTCCCCTGCCTGGCGCTCACTGCCCCGGGTACGAAGATAACGACCGGGACTGGCCAGCACGGTTTCCTCGACAACCAAGTCCGGGCCGCTAATGTGGCAATTCTCCTGGGCTATGACCCGTTCCGAACCGACCGGCAGTAATCCTCCGGTCATGATCCGATAGGCCTCGCCCGCTTCAATATCTATCTGATGGACAGAACCTGCCGGAATTTCACCCCTGAGCGCAAAGGCCTGCCGGCCGGGACCACCGGTTCTGCCCGGCCCGCACACCGCGTATCCGTCCCTGGTTGACTGGTCATAGCCGGGCAGTGGATGGTTGGCTTGATTGTTCTCAGTACAGACCCGGCCACCACTGTGGGCAAGCGGCACCACTTGCCTGCCAAGAACCGGTGCCTGGTGAAGGATAAGTTCTAAGGCCTCGTCGAGCAGCATGTCTCCTCATTGTCGTCGAATTGATGCAGAACCTCGCCCAGCCTAGCACAGGGAACCCATTTGTTCAACCGGGACCGACTGAGAATTGGCGAAATGATTTGACACATAAGGCCATCTGTGGTTATTTAATTCATTTTGCTAAATTAGCTTTTCCCCGCGTGGTGGCTGGCCAGCTCGCTACCATGTAACGCATTGATATTAGTACGCATTGCAGCGTCGAACAGGAGTGTCGTCACAACTTTCAGGCAATAGGGACACCCCGAGAGGATGTAAAAATGAGTAAAAGAACGTTTCAGCCAAGCAATATAAAACGCAAACGAAGCCATGGTTTTCGTGCCCGGATGAGCACCAAAGCCGGCCGTGCCATCATTAACGCCCGCAGAGCCAGGGGCCGCAAACGACTTTCTGCCTGATCTCATTGCGGCAATTTGGTCTTCCGAAATATTGCTTGTTGCGGAAGAACTCTGAATTCGAAGCGGTTTACCAGCACGGCACGCGGCTGCACGGCAAAGGCTTCTCCATCATCTATCTCGCCAACGACCGTGGACACAGCCGCATCGGAATTAGCATCAGCAGAAAGTTGAAAGGAGCGGTTACCAGGAACCGGATTAAACGGATATTCAAAGAGTCGTTTCGGCTGAGCCGGGAGAAATACCCTCTCGAAGCAGATATCGTTGTCACTGTGCGACCCAATTTTTCGCTTAATTCTCCGGAATCAATTACAGAAGCAGTGATGAGTTTAGTGTCCACCCCAGCGAAGTAGTCATGCCGCCCGATAACACGCAAGGCCTTGCGGCCCACTTATTGATTGGGCTGATCCGGGGATACAAATTTATCTTATCACCTCTGTTCCCTCCTGCCTGTCGTTTCTACCCAACCTGTTCTGCGTACACTTTAGAGGCAATCAATAAGTACGGTGCCATACGGGGAACTGGAAAGGGTTTGTGGCGCATTCTGCGCTGTCATCCTTTTTCCCGAGGCGGATACGATCCGGTATAACCAAATCTGAGAGACCCCGCGGTCTCTCGGCGACGCTCCCGACCGGCAGCAAACAAGGATCCACGATTATCATGGACATGTACAGAGCCTTTCTGGCTATCTTAATTTCTTTCGTTATTTTACTGGGCTATCAATATTTTTTCATTGGTCCCGCCCAGGAGCAGGTTGCCCCCGAGCAGACATCCGAACAAGCGCAACCGGAACAGCAACCACCCCAGGCCCAGATAACGGCACCGCCTCCCCAAATTCAGACCCAACCCGCTGTCCCGCTGCCTGCTCCGGCCGCTGTCCAGCGTCCGGCCAAAGAAGTCAAAATCGACACCGAGCTTTACACCGCCACTATCAGCGAGAACGGCGGCGTGATCACCAGTTTTCTGCTGAAAAATTTTCGTGAGGAAAGGGATGAGGACGCTCCCGGCGTCAACCTGGTTAAAACCGACCAGGCCCAAGGCTATCCCCTGAGCTTCTCATGGGGCTCGGTAGTCGACAGAAACACCCTCTACACCTTCGACAGCACGGAAGTGCAATTCGACTCCAGCACCAACAAAGCGACACTCACTCTGCGAGGGACGAGTCCCGGCGGGCTCGAGGTAACCCGAGTATTTCATTTCGACCGCACCAATTACCTGATTGATCACCAAGTCACGGTGGTTAACAACAGCGGTCAGGTGCTCCAGGGAGCAGCAGGACTGCACCAGACCAACCTGCCCTTCGGCAAGATCACTAAGGCCAGCAACTGGCTGTTCAGGGGACCGTCCATGTTTGGCGAGGCAGGACTTCAGCGCTTCAAGCTCAAGGAGTTTGAGGACGGCCCACAAACGGTCAAGACTGCCATTGACTGGGTTGCCTACGAAGGTACCTATTTCATGACCGGCATCATTCCAACCCAGAATTCCCAGTCAATTACCATGAACGCCGTCGAGGAGCTGGTTACCATCGACCTTCAGGGCGCGCCGGAAACGCTGGCCCCTGGAGCGACGAACACCTATGATTACAGGCTGTTTTACGGGCCCAAAAAACTCACCATGCTCAATGAGGTCGGTTACAACCTCGGCAAGATCGTCTATTTCGGCTGGTTCGATATAATTGCCAAGCCGATGCTCTACCTGCTCAATTGGTTTTACTCGGTGGTTCACAATTACGGAGTCGCCATCATCCTGGTCACCATAATCCTCAAGGCTATCTTCTGGCCGATCACCCAGAAAGGGTTGAAATCGATGAAGAATATGCAGAAATTGCAGCCCAAGGTGGTGAAACTCAAAGAGAAATACAAAGATGACCCGACCCGGATGAACCAGGAGATGATGAGTCTGTACAAAACCTACAAGGTCAATCCGTTGGGAGGCTGTCTGCCGATGGTGCTGCAGATTCCGGTGTTTTTTGCTCTCTACAAGGTACTGCTGCAATCCATCGAGCTGCGTCATGCACCGTTCATGCTGTGGATCAACGATCTCTCCGCTCCCGATCGGCTTTATTTGGGCTTTGACTTGCCTTACCTTGGCGGCCTGCCGGTACTTACCCTGCTGATGGGTGCATCCATGTTCCTGCAGCAGAAAATGACCCCCACCACAGCGGACCCGACCCAGGCAAAAATCATGATGTTTCTGCCGCTTATTTTTACCGTTATGTTTGTCAATTTTGCCTCAGGTCTGGTTCTTTACTGGTTTGTCAACAACCTGCTCTCCATCCTTCAACAGTATCTGATCAACCGGAAGAATAAACCCGTCCCAGCCGCCGCCTGATCAGACGAGCAGAGGAGACTCCATGGTGGAATAATACCAACCAGGAATACCACATGTCATTGGAAACTAAAGACTTCTACGGAAAGAACGTGGCCGAGGCTATAAAGAAGGCCTGTGAAGAATTGGGAGTTGCTCAGGAAAATCTCACCATTGAAGTACTCGAGACCGGATCCAAAGGAATTTTCGGCCTGATACGCCAGAAGGCCCATATCAAGGCTAAAATTCAGGAGACCGAAGAAGAATCGGCCAAGCCAGACCCGGAAAAGAAGACTGTGCCTGCCACAAAGAACGCCAAGAAAAAAGCGCCGGTCCCGGTGGCCGAGGAAAAAGAAGCTGCTGTGGCTCAGGAAGAGCCGAAAGCGACACCGCCATCGCCGCCACCAGCCGCTGCCCCCATTGCCGAGAAAGACGAAACGGAAGATAACGATAGCGCCGCTAAAGTTCCGGTAGAATTATCTGAGACCACCCTGACAACCGTCAAAGAAGAATTGACCACCATCCTCGACTTGATGGGCTTTCCCTCAACGGTAACTGTTGAAGCCGAAGACGGTACAGCCCAGTGCAAGGTCAGCGACGAACACCAGGAAGTGCTGACCTCGCAGGAAGGACGGGTGCTGGACAGTCTCCAGTATCTGCTCAGAAAAATTGTCTCGAAAAAGATAACGGGCCGCGTGCAACTCACCATCGACGTGGGCAACTTCCGTGAGAAACGCTACCAGGAGCTTCAAGAGCGTGCCATGGAATACGCCTCGCAGGTGAAGGAAAACGGCAAGACCCAGGTGATTTCGTCACTCAATCCGTCCGAACGCCGGGTAGTGCACGTTGCCCTGCAGGACGATCCCGATATCCGGAGCAGAAGCGTCGGCGAGGGGTTATTCAAGAAGGTGCTGATCTACAAACCTGGAAAGGGGCGCAAGAACAACAACCGCAAACGAGGCCGCTCCAGATCCCGAAAAAAAAGTGATAACGGTACCTCCAAGGAGAGTTAAATAACTGCACCACCCGGACCTTCAGCTGTAAGCACGCATCTGTGCCCGCAGACCGGGCATCACTGTCCGGCCTGTGGGTTTTTGGAGAACCATCAATGAGTTCCCCGGCCCACGACAACAGCACCATAGCGGCAATTTCGACTCCGCCCGGAGCAGGCGGCATAGGCATTATCAGGATCAGCGGCAGCGAAGCGCTGCGCATCCTCAAACACGTCTTCACCCCGGCCAATCCGCCCTGCTCCTTCGACTCTCATCGCCTATATTACGGTACCATAAACGATCCGCAGCAGGCTAAACTTCTCGATGAAGTGCTGGTGGTGTTCATGCAGGCGCCCAAAACCTACACCAGGGAGGATGTCGTCGAGATACACTGCCACGGTGGTTTTCTGGTTCTTCAATCGGTGCTGGAGCTGATACTTGACCACGGTGTGCAGCTGGCTGAGCCGGGAGAATTCACCAAGCGCGCCTTTCTTAACGGCCGTATCGACCTGACCCGGGCCGAGGCAGTGATCGATGTACTTTCGGCCCGCACCAGAAAGGGCGTCGATCTTGCCCTGGAGCAGATGAGCGGTTCTCTCTACAAAGAAGTTGATAAGCTGCGTGCTTCTCTGGTCGAAATTCGCGCCCTGCTGGAAACGGCCATCGATTTTCCGGAGGAGGAAATCGAAATAGCGGATCACCAGGCCATGAACGCCAGGCTCAGGACGGAGGTGCGTGCACCGCTGGAAAAACTTATCGCTCAGGCCGACGACGGCCGTATCGTCCGGGAAGGGGTTTCGATCGTCATCATCGGCCGTCCCAACGTCGGTAAATCGAGCCTGCTCAACACCTTGCTGCAGGAGGAGCGGGCCCTGGTAACCTCGATTCCCGGCACCACGAGAGATACCATTGAGGAGTATATCGATATTTGCGGCATTCCCGTCCGTATCATCGATACTGCAGGCATCCGCGAGGAGGTCGAGGAGGTTGAACAGCTTGGCATCAGGCGGGCCAGAGAATCGATAAACCGGGCGGACCTGGTGCTCTTCCTGGTAGACGGCTCAAAACCGATTGACGATGAAGATGTCTCCCTGTTCGAGACCGTGAACCACAAGCCGCTTCTCACGGTGATCAACAAATGCGATCTCGAATCGCGTCTAAAACGCCAGGAGCACCCTCGCATCGTTGCCGAAGCCGTGGAAATTTCCGCTCGTGAACAGACCGGACTCGAGCAGCTGAAACAGCAGATATTTCGACGCATCACGGGAGGCAGAGAGCAGTGGCAGGAGGAAGGCTGCACCCCCAACCTGAGGCACAAAACCGCCATGGAGAAAGGATTGCAGTCCCTCAACCGGGTGGCCGAGGGACTGGCCGGCGGCCTGCACAATGACCTGATCACGATCGACCTCCTCGACTGTCTCGACCAGTTGGGCGATATCGTCGGCGAAACGACCACCGAAGATGTACTTGACGTGATTTTCGAACAGTTTTGCCTGGGCAAGTAAAAAGACCAAAGTAAGTTCATGACCGATTCGCAGCACATCATTGTCTACGATGACATCGACTGGCAGCACCTCTGGCAGCAGAGCCGCTCCACCAAATCGTGGAAGAGCAAGGCTGCCAAGGACTGGGACAAAAAGGCCGAAGCCTTTGCCGGCCGAACCATTGACTCGGCTTACGCGGACCTTTTTGTTGACCATCTCGATCTGGACCCGGGAGTCAGCGTCCTCGATGTGGGGTGCGGCCCGGGCACTCTGGCACTGCCGATTGCAAAACGGGTCAGGCAGGTGACCGCCATCGACTATTCCCAGGGTATGCTCGATATATTGAATGACCAGGCCGCCCACCAGGGCATCGACAACATCACCACACTACACTGCAGCTGGGAGGACAACTGGGCGGATTTCGGGGTTGATTCCCACGACCTGGTGATTGCCTCGAGATCGATGAATATCCCTGATCTTGCCGGCGCTCTCCAGAAGCTGGGACGCTTTGCCAGGAGCGCCATCCATGTGGCCGAACGCATCGCCCCCTCGCCATTCGACCCCGAGGCTTTTGCGGCCCTGAACAGGAAATTCAGTTCCGGTCCCGACTATATTTATACCGTCAATATGCTCTATCGACTGGGCATCCATCCCCGGATCGCAATTCTGGAGCTGGAGCGGGATCAGCGATTTGAGAACCTGGAACGAGCGGTTGAGGGCTACGCCTGGATGTTCAAAGACCTGCAGCCAGAAGAGCGACAACTTCTTGAAAAATACGTTAAAAATAGAATAGTTAAGCGGGAGGCTGGCCAGCTTGTCGTGAGAAGGAGCCTGCCACAGCGCTGGGCGCTGTTGTCATGGTCAATACACGACATACCGTCACGCTCCTGATGCAGCCTACCGGAACCGCCTTTCATGGTTGACTTACAAAAGTTTGACATTGCTGTCATTGGAGCCGGACACGCCGGTTGCGAGGCCGCCCTCGCGGCTGCCCGCATGGGCTGCAAGACCCTGGCCTGCGTGATCAATCTTGATACCATCGGAGCCATGTCCTGCAATCCAGCCATAGGTGGACTGGCTAAAGGCCATCTGGTACGTGAAATTGACGCACTGGGCGGTGAGATGGCCAAAAATATCGATGAAACCTCCATTCAGTTTCGCCGCCTCAACACCAGCAAGGGACCTGCGGTCAGATCTTCACGAGCCCAGGCCGACAGGCTGCTCTACCGGCTGCGGATGAAGAAAATTCTCGAAAACCAGGAGAATCTGACCATTCGTCAGACCACGGTCGATGAGCTGCTCGTCAAGAACAACCAAATCACCGGGCTGCGCACGTCACTGGATGAAGAGATCGAGGTAAAGGCGGTGGTCGTGGCTACGGGCACTTTTCTCAACGGCCTGATCCACGTTGGACTGAAAAACTTTCCGGCCGGCCGCATGGGGGATTCCCCGTCGCTGAGCCTGGCCTCATGGTTCCGGGGGCAGGGCTTTGCTGTTGGTCGGATGAAGACCGGCACGGTGCCGCGCCTGGACGCCAATACCATCGACTACTCGGAACTCGAACCTCAGTACTCCGATCAGCCGCCAACATTTTTCTCTTTCACCAACAAGGGAGAATATCGACAGCCCCAGTTCCCCTGCCACATTACCTACACCAACGAGACAACCCATCAGATCATCAGGGCTTCCATTGACCAGTCGCCTTTATACGCCGGGATCATCGAGGGGGTCGGCGCCCGCTACTGCCCTTCTATAGAAGACAAGGTCATGCGTTTTCCGGAAAAACTGAGGCATCAGATTTTCCTGGAACCCGAAGGCATAGAAACCACCGAGGTCTATCCCAACGGTCTGCCCACCAGCCTGCCGCTGGCCACCCAGGCGGCAATGATCAAGAGCATCAAGGGGCTCGAGAATGCGGTCATCGTCCGCTCAGGGTATGCCATTGAATATGACTACGTCGATCCCCTGGAACTTCTGCCGTCGCTCGAGACCAAAAGAATTCGAGGACTTTTTCTGGCCGGCCAGATCAACGGTACGTCCGGGTACGAAGAAGCAGCGGCCCAGGGCATCATCGGCGGCATCAACGCGGTCCACTACTGCCGGGATATCGAGCCCTTGGTCATAGACAGGTCCGAAGCCTACATCGGTGTGCTGATCGACGATCTGATTACCAGGGGCACCAAGGAACCCTATCGACTCTTCACTTCCCGGGCCGAGTACCGGTTGCTTCTCCGCGAGGACAACGCCGACGCCAGGCTCTCGGAGATCGGTCGTGCAATTGGTTTACTGCCACAAGAGCAGTATGAATTTTTCGTCGCCAAGCAAAAGGAGATCGAGGCCGGTATCGGGCTTCTTGAAACTACCTGGCTGAAGCCATCGGCCGCCATCGACGGTATACTGGGCCGCCTCGGCAGCACCGGCCTCAAGCAGAAGTCAAGTCTGGCCGATCTGCTCAGAAGACCGGAGTTGCAGATCACCAACCTGTCTGAGTTGTGCAGCGGGGAGCGGCGACAGCGCCTAGAAGAGCTGAACAACTCCCGCTTCAGCGAGGAAATTCAACTGCGGGTGAAATACAAGGGCTATATAGAGCGGCAGAACGAGCAAGTCAGCCGTTTCAAGAAGCTGGAATCCACCAAAATTCCATCTGATCTCGATTATACGACGCTTTCCGGTTTGTCCAACGAGGTGGTCGAGAAACTGAGTCGGGTCAAACCGCTGTCGCTGGGCCAGGCCTCCAGGATTTCGGGGATAACCCCGGCCGCCATCTCTATCCTTCAGGTTCACCTCAGAAAGTATCGCTCCAGGACTGGTCCCGGGACACCAGGCAAAGCCGGAGAATGATGCAGATGCTCGCCTTCCCCGACATCGATCCCGTCCTGCTGCACATCGGTCCCCTCCAGCTTCGCTGGTATGGACTCATGTATGTGCTCGGTTTCACTGCCTCCTATCTGCTGGTCAGATACCAGTTGAAACGGCGCTCATTTCCCCAATTGCAGGACAATTTCGAGAACCTCAACATCGCCTTGATCGTGTCGATGATCATCGGTGCCCGACTGGGCTATGTGCTGTTTTACAATCCAGGCTATTACCTCTCGCATCCACTTGAGATAGCCGCCACCTGGTCCGGCGGAATGTCGTTTCACGGGGGAGCTATTGGTCTGTTTGTCGGTGGATGGTGGTACTGCCGGAAAAAAAAGATACCCTTCTTCAGGACGGCCGACACCTACATAATCACCATGCCAATCGGCCTCGGACTCGGCAGAGTGGGCAACTTTATCAACGGCGAATTATTCGGCCGCCCCTCGGAACTGCCCTGGGCAATGGTTTTTCCTGGCGGCGGAGCGCTGTCCCGCCATCCTTCACAGCTCTATGAAGCCTTCTTTGAGGGACTTGTTCTCTTCATAGTGCTCTGGTCACTGCGCAGCAAACCCTACCAGGGTCATCGTTTGTGGCCCCACGGCTCGCTGCTGGCCCTGTTTTTCATGGGCTACGGTATTCTCCGGTTCTTTATCGAGTATACTCGTGAACCCGACGCCCAGATCGGCCTCATCGGTCCCTTTTCCATGGGCCAGATATTGTGCTCTTTGATGGTCGCCGCCGGCCTGCTGCTCTGGTATCAGCTTACCAGGACCGGCCCGGCGAAGCCGTAAGAGACCTCAGCTTTCCATGACCACAGAGCGCAGCTTTTTGCCCGGTCTGAACTTGACCACCTTATGGGCGGGAATGGAAATAGTCTCTCCTGTCTGGGGATTTCTACCCGTCTGTTCCGCCCTCTCGGAGATATGAAAGGAGCCGAAACCGGAGACGATCACCCGTTCCCCCTGTTGCATGGCTTTGCCCATATTGGTCAGGAAGGAGTCGAGTGCCTTTTTTGCAGTGACTTTGGTTACTCCACTCGATTCTGCTATCTGCTCAATCAGTTCTGCTTTGTTCATGAAATCATCCTGCCTTGAACCTGTTGCCGCAGCATGCAGTAGCCCGCACCAAATAATCCGACCATTGGAGAGTTGCTAAAGGGTGGTGAACTTTCAACAGCTCAGAAGAATTTTTTGCCCTGCATGCTGACAATTTGAGGCTCCAGATTTACCCCCATCAAAGGCAAAAAACAATCGAGACAACTACCTAAATCTCATTGGGTAAATGTACCTATTTCCCGGCCCCAACCGCGCTGTGCACTTATCTCTCCGCCAAACTCACTATTGGTATCTTGCTAAAACAACACGAGGCCTGGAAAAATATTTTCGCAGGTTCTGACCACAGCCAGCATCAGTGGTTTCAGGATAGCACCTGCCGTGCGCCGCCCCCTGACAACCCCGTGCCACGAGGGGAACAACCGGTGGGAAAAGACTCCAGTGGGATCTAAGCGGCTGGAGATGCGCGGCCGCGAACTTACACTTCGAGAGTTACATAGCCGTTTTTGATGGCGAAGTTGACCAGATCGACACTGTTCTTCATAGCGAATTTTTTCAACAGACTGGCCCGGTGATGGTCAACGGTTCGCGGGCTCAGACCCAGATTGGCGGCAATCTGTTTGGATGTCAAACCGTCGACCACCAGCCCGAGAACCTGTTTTTCACGCTTTGTCAATCCCCTGAAGGTTTTAGAGGAAGAAGGATTACGATAGGTGCTGAGCATTTCTTCGGCGAAGTCGTTTTCCAGACAGGGAGAGATATAGGTGTTGCCCTCACGGATCTTGCGGATGGCGGATATGATTTCCTGTTCGGTGTCGCTCTTCACCAGGTAGCCATCCGCCCCGGCCGCGATTGCCCGGCGTAGGAATCTGATGTTCTTGTGCATGGTCAGCACCAGGATCTTCAAACCCGGGTACCTTTTTTTCAGAATTTCCGTGAGTTCTATACCGCTCACCTTGGGCATCGAGATGTCGAGAATCAGCAGATCGACAACGGTTTCCTTGAGCCGGTCCAGCAACTCGTCACCGTTGCTCACCTCCCAGACGATTTCCAGATTGGCATCGCTGGAGAGAATTATTCTGATACCGTGGCGAATCAGTACGTGATCGTCTGCCAACAATATTCGGCATGTTTCCTGACTCTTCTCCATGATCCATTCCTGTTCAAACTTTTCTGGGCACGACATTTATCTTTGCACAATCAGGTTCCAGAATGCACTCGTCACAATGGGGGGCCACCGGTTTACACTTTCCCTGTCCAAAGGCTACCAGGATACGGTTGACCTTTTGCCAATATTTACGTGGCAGTTTTTTTCGCAAGGCCGTCTCTGTTTCCAGCGGCGTTTTGGTCCGTACATACCCCCAGATGTTCATGATCCGGTGAACATGGGTATCGACACAGATGGCCGGTTTGTTGAAAGCGACCGACAGTACGAGATTAGCCGTCTTCCTTCCCACCCCGGGTAGTTGTACCAGTTCCTCGATGGTGTCGGGAACCACGCCCCCCCAGGCGTCTTTTAGGATCAGGGCCGTTTTCTGCAGGTGGGTCGCCTTGGTCTTATAAAACCCCACCGGATAGATAAGTTCGCGAATCTGATTCTCCGACAAGCCGGCCAGGCTGTCGATATCGGGGGCACGGTCGAATAGGCGGGCCGAGGCCACCGCAGTCACTTCATCCTTGGTGCGGGAGGAAAGGATGGTGGCGATCAGTACCCGGTAACTGTCACGGCTTTGGACACCGATGAGATCGACCACCGGCACCCGATACTTCATCACCTCTTTTTCCAGGCTGTCGAGAAACCTCCCTATCCTGACCACGCTCACCCAAAGGTTATCATAATTTAACGTTTTCGCGTTCCCCGCCCAATTCTACATAACAAATGAGATATGACAATAATCTTTCTTAACTTTTTGTGATTCCGGTCCATTTTAAATCGAGGCCGCGGTCGGCCCGGGAAGCAGACCACTACAATGATAGCCAACGACAAAAGTTCAAAGTGACGTATCAGGCAAGGCGCGGGCAAGGAGCCAGCGAAACTGCGCGGAAGTGGGATGCGCAAAGCCATAACCCAGAGCGAAGCAGGCGGAGATGGCTTGGATCCCCATACGCTGTGAAGAAATGGTGCTGGCAGCACTCGGCCATCTGCGGTACTAATGAAGCCCTCTACCTTGAAACATTAGATGGCTGCGACCTACGATGCCGAATAATAGCGTACAACCCTTGCCAACCACGCTCAGGGAATGCAGGACCCGGGGCTGGGAAGATATCGATATTGTGCTGGTCAGCGGCGATGCCTATGTGGATCACCCCTCGTTCGGTATCGCCCTGATCGGCCGGCTGCTTGAAGCGCAAGGGTATCGGGTGGCCATTCTCCCGCAACCCCGTTACGACAGCGAGGATGATTTTCGTCGTTTCGGCAGGCCCCGGCTTTTTTTTGGGATCAGTGGCGGCAATCTTGATTCGATAGTAGCCAACTACAGTGCCACCGGTAAAGTACGTGATTTTGATGCCTATTCCCCCGGAGGGTCGCCCTGGCGCTCGGACGACCGGGATAAAACCAACCGCTACCGCCCGGACCGCGCCGTCCTTATCTATGCCAACCTGGCGAAGAGAGCGTTTCCCCAGACACCGATTATTCTGGGCGGCATCGAATCTTCCCTGCGTCGCTTCGTCCACTTCGATTACCAGCAGAACCGCCTCAGGGGATCTCACCTGAGCGACGCCAAAGGAACTTTACTTATTTACGGCATGGCCGAGCGAGCAGTGGTTGAAGCGGCAAAACTGCTGGATAGCAGCCAGCCCCTGAATGGGATTGCCGGCACCTGCAGACGAATGAATGCAGCGGAGATGGCCGGCTTCACACAGGATTGTCTGGAAAGAAAACAGAAAATGGTGATGCTGCCCGGCTGGGATGAGATTCAGTCTGATCCAAGCCAATTTATGAAGGCTGAACGAATCATTGACCGCCTGGCTCGCTCCCGCGCCGATCGGCTGCTGGTGCAGCGACAGCAAGCCTCGTGGATTGTCCAGCACCCCCCGGCCAAAGCGCTGGACCCCCCGGAAATGGATCAACTCTACCAACTCGGTTTCAGCCGCCGGCCGCATCCGTCAACGCCGGATGTGCCGGCCTACAAGATGATCAGGAACTCGGTGACCATTGTTCGCGGCTGTTACGGAAACTGCTCGTTTTGTGCCATCACCAGGCACCAGGGACCTCGGATTACCAGCCGCTCCATCGACTCAGTCGTCGCCGAGGTCGAGACGGTTGCCTCCAGCTCCGGATTTGACGGCACCATCACCGATCTTGGCGGTCCCACCGCCAATCTCTTCGGCACCCGCTGCGCCATCGGCTCCTGTCCACAGCATGACTGCCTTTATCCCGAGATCTGCAAGAACCTCGTCTTCAACGAGCACCTGTTTCTCGAGCTGCTCACCAAGGTCGCCGACCTGGACCGCGTCAAGCATCTGTTTATATCCTCAGGTTTGCGTCTCGAACTGCTGCAGCACACACCGATGCTGCTTGAAAAACTGATCAGGGACCACACCCCGGGCAATCTCAAAATTGCCCCCGAGCACACCGAACCAGAAATTCTGGCCCTGATGCACAAAGAGGGGCATGACCGGCTGGTCGGCTTTGTCCAACTCTTCAGAAAGATATCTGCAAGGCTCGAGAAAAAGGCGGGCCTCACCCCCTACATTATCAGCGCCCACCCGGGCTGCACCGAGGAACATACCCGCAGAATGGTGAAAAAGATGAAGCGCCTGGGGCTCACCGTTCGCCAATTCCAGGATTTCACCCCGACGCCCGGCACCTTATCGACGGCCATGTATGTGAGCGGCCGGCACCGTGACCGGGACAGCACTATTGCGGTTGCCAAAAACAAAGCAGAACGAAGGCGGCAGCGCCGGATCATAGAGCGTGCTTTTTCGGGGAGACGGCTCTCCGCCGGCACACAATCGGCTGCCGGGCAAGGGAAAAGAAAAAGAAAGCCTGGCCCGCACGGCTAGTTGGCGAGATCGTCGGTCTGTCCTGGCCTGCCGCGGCGCAGCTCGTTTACATGGCTGCCAAGCGCTTCGGCCAATGCATAGGCAGTTCGGAACTCACGCTGTAGACACTCTCAATCATCGCATCACTCCTCTGCCGACGGCCTCGCTGATTCTTTTCGTAAACCATCTTAACCGGGGTTGCACCGCTGTAATTGAACAACTGCAGGGCAAAGAGCATCCCGATAAAAAGGCTGCATAGCAGCAAAATTCTGGTGAATTATCAGCAACTGATCTGACTAAATGGCGGTAACCATGCACTTTTAGGATCATCGACCAGCGCCATTCCCTGAAAAGGCATATTTTTTGCGACAGGGCGGCACGCAGTCTGCGGGGTGATCTTGCCGAATCGCCAGTCATTGCTCCGAGCGCTCTGCATCTATCCCAAATCATCCGCTGAAAAGCTGACCACTTCAGCGATCGAGGTGGCCGACATCAGCAGCATGAGCAGCCGATCCAGGCCGAAGGCAATCCCCGCCGCTCGATCGAGCCGCTCAAGATCGGCGAGAAATTTCTCCGGCATGGGCATTCGTATTCCGTCACGCTGTTCGATTCGATCCAATTCCTCCGCGAAACGAATCCGCTGCTCATTACTATCAGTCAATTCACTGAAGCCGTTGGCCAATTCCATCCCGTCAATATAGAGTTCGAAACGTTCAGCCAGGTTGGCATCATCTTTTTTCAACCGGGCCAGAGAGGCGCAGCGTGCAGGATAGTCGCATAGTAAGGTGGGAGACTGCACCCCCAGGTACGGCTCAATATCGAGGGCTATTATTTCGTCGAAACGCTCGGAATCGAGTGCCTTGTCAAGCGGCATGGTTGCCCACCTGGCAAAGGCGTCGGCAACGGTAAGACGTTCCCATTCAGAGTCGATGGGATTGGTCCCGAACCAGGACCTGGCCACCATGTCCCGAAAACGATTCTGCTGCCTGAGAGATTCGATCAGATAGTTTACCAAGGACCGGCAGTCGTCCATCAGAGCGGAATAGTCGGCTTCGATTCGATACCACTCGAGCATGGTAAATTCTTCCAGGTGCCTGGCCCCACGCTCTTCAGCTCTGAAGCATGAACAGATCTGAAAAATATTGTGGCCTTCCCGGGCCAGTATTCGCTTCATGCACTGCTCCGGAGAAGTCTGCAGAAACCATGCACTTGAACCAATGGGTACAAGATTTGATTCGGGCAGCAGCAGCGGCTGCCGGATGGGAGTGTCCACCTCGAGAAAACCCTGCTGGTGGAAGAAACTGCGGACCAGGCGAAAAAGGGCTGCGCGGAGGTGCAACCCGTGAATATCGAGCATCGCTACTCTTTGACTCTGGTTACATATTCACCGGAGCGGGTATCGATCTGGATCTTGTCGCCTTCCTCTACGAAGGGCGGAACCTGCAGCTGGTAGCCGGTCTCAACCGTAATCGGTTTGGTGTCGGTGCCGGAGGTATCCCCCCTTGCCCATGGGTCAGCCTGGGTAACGGTGAGATTGACAAAAATCGGCAGGCTTATATCTATCGGGCGTGATCCGAAAAACAGCACCTCCACTTCCATATTGTCGACCAGGTAGTTGACATTGTCGCCCAACTGCTCAGCGGTGAGAAATAGTTGCTCATAGTTTTGGGTATCCATGAAATGATACTCGTCACCCTGGTTATAGAGAAACTGCATGGTGCGCTCCTCCAAATCAGCTTTTTCGAATTTGTCGTTGGAGCGGTAGGTGTTGGAAAATTGTGAACCGGTGATCATATTCTTGAGTTTGCAGCGATAGAGCGCCTGGCCTTTACCCGGTTTCGAAAATTCGAAATCGACAATGATATGGGGGTCGTTATCGATTAAAATTTTCAGGCCTTTCCGCAAATCTGATGCACTAAACATGAAATATCTCCATAAGAAATCTGTAAGTCAAAAATCTTTTCGCCTCGCGCAGTAAGCTGAAATGTAGGGTTTACGCTGCAACTATACCTGCCTGAAGCCAGGTTTGCCAACAGATTCTAACCTCTCAGCATCCATAGACACTAAGGCTGGGAGAGACCCGGCGGTACCGAGGTGTTCGACTATCTTAATTGCTGGTGCGGGGCTCGTCACGCAGGGGGAGCCGGGGCCCATTTTCGCACCACACCGAAATCGAGTTCCTCCTGAAACATCGCCCCCTAATTTGATTGGATATTGCCGCAGAAGGGGATACTTCTTATATATAGGCCATGACAACAAACCGATACACAACGGTCGGCGTACTCTCCGACACCCACCTCTCGAGACTTGAGTCAACCTTTGCCAGGCACGCTGATTATGCCTTTTCGGACTGCGCGGCGGTGATACATGCCGGCGATCTGACCAGCAGGGCAATCCTGGACGTTTTCGGCAATCGCAAGGTGTATGCGGTTCACGGCAATATGTGCGGCTTTAAAACACGATCTTCGCTGCCGGAATCTCTGGAGTTTACCATCGCGGGGTATCGATTCGGGCTATACCACGGTGATGGGATCGGTTATGATAGGGAGACTGAACTCGTCTCCCGCTTTGCCGAGGCAGACTGTATAATCTTTGGTCACACCCACCGTCCGCTCGTCCAGAAATTCGGTTCGGTGTTATTGGTCAACCCGGGCACCTTCAGGGGCTCGGGCAGATACGGCAGATCGGGAACCTATGCTATTCTGACCATTGATGAAAACGGTCTGTCGGCTGCCATTCACAGGCTGCCGCCTGAGTAATACAATGAAAGCCTTATGGACTCCTTGGAGAATGGAGCATGTGCTCGGCACTGCGCCCCATCCTTCCCATTGTTTATTCGAACCCGAGGGAGATCAACCCCACTCCAGGAAGCTGCTGGTTCTTTACCGTGATTCCGGGCGGCTCTGCCTGCTCAACCGCTTCCCTTACGCCAACGGGCATCTCCTTGTCGCCCCGGTGCGCCATGCGGCCTGCGTTACCGATCTCGAACCGCAGGAGCTGCACGAGGTGAATGATTTGGTCCAGCAGGCAACCCAGATTTTGAGAGAGGAACTCGCCCCCGACGGCTTCAATATCGGCTTGAATTTAGGACGGGTTGCCGGGGCTGGAATCGACGACCACCTGCATTACCATATAGTGCCGCGCTGGCAGGACGATCACAATTTTATGACAGTGCTGGCCGAGATCCGCACCATTCCTGAGCATCTGGAAATAACGTATGACAGACTGCTGCCGCATTTTCAGCGTCTTTACCGCTTGAACCACAGCTAGCGCCCATCAGCAATGACCGCCCCTCCCAAAATGACGCCCATGCTCAGGCAGTACCTGGAGATAAAGGAAGAGTATCCCAACGAGATTCTTTTCTACCGGATGGGTGATTTTTACGAGATGTTTTTCGAGGATGCCGAAGTCGCCTCGAAAATTCTGGGCATCACCCTGACCTCCCGCAACAACAAAGCGGACACAGCCAGAATCCCCATGTGCGGCGTCCCCTACCACGCTGCCCAGAACTACCTGGCCAAACTGGTCAAAGCCGGCAAACGGGTGGCTATCTGCGAGCAGACCGAAGATCCCTCCCACGCCAAGGGTATTGTAAGGCGTGAGGTGATTAGGGTGGTCACTCCCGGGGTTACCACCGACGACCAGCTTCTCGAGGACAATGAAAATCGCTACGTCGGCGCCCTGAGTCGAGCAGTGACGGAAGCGGCGTGGCAATGGGGGTTCAGCTTTCTGGATTTGAGTACCGGTGAATTCCTGGTTGGCGAGGTCAGTGACGGGGCAGCGGTGCCCGAGCAGATCATCGATCATCTGACCCGCATCAGGCCCGCCGAACTGCTGATCAGCGAAGCCCAGCTGGTCGAAGTTCAGGAGCTGCTCGAGGCTGCCACCCTGCATCTGCCTGAAATTTGCCTTACCCGGCGCCCCGGGGATCTGTTCCACTTCAAAGAGGCCCACCACGAGCTCGTCGAACACTTCAAGGTGATCAACCTTGACGGGTTTGGCTGCGGAGCGATGGATCAGGGGATCGTGGCCGCGGGGGTACTGCTCGATTATGCCAGGGAAACACAGAAGAGTGACATCAGCCACGTGGAAAAACTGGTCCCGCTTACCCGCGACTCGGTGCTGCTCATCGACGACGCTTCCCGACGAAACCTCGAGTTGACCAGGACTATCATAGGCAACAAACGTGAAGGCTCTCTGCTGTCTGTGCTGGATAAAACCAGAACGCCCATGGGCGGACGTCTGCTGCAGAACTATCTTCTCCAGCCTCTGCAGGATATTGGTACAATCCTGGAAAGACAGGAATGCGTCAGCTTCTTCCACAGCAACCCGGCAATCAGGAAACAGTTCAGAGAGTACCTCGAAGCGATCTATGATCTCGAACGGTTGAACTCGAGGATGGTGCTCGGTCAGGGCAATGGCCGCGATGCGGTCGCCCTGAGGCAGTCGCTGGCGATCCTGCCGGATATCCACCTCCTTCTGAAGGAGTGCACGGCAGCAGGCCTCAAGCACATCAGCCACGAGTTCGACGATCTTTCCGAGCTGGCTGAGCTGCTGCACAACTCGATCAGCGATGACCCTCCAGTCACGCTGCGCGACGGCAACCTGATCAGAGAAGGGTACAGCGAGGAACTCGATGAACTCATCCATCTGCTGCGCGACGGCAAAACACTCATTCTCGGGCTGGAAAATCAGGAACGCCAGAAGACCGGCATAGCCAAGCTCAAAATCGGTTATAATAAGGTGTTCGGCTATTACATCGAAGTCAGTAACGCCCACCTTGACAAAGTGCCCGAACACTATCTGCGGAAACAGACCCTGGTCAACGCCGAGCGCTTTATCACCCCGGAACTCAAGGAGTTCGAAAGCCGGGTCCTGACGGCCCAGGAACGCCGGCTCGAGCTGGAGTATCAGCTCTTTATAGAGATCAGAACCACTGTAGCCGAAAACAGCTCCCGGCTTCTGCAGACGGCGCAGTTTCTGGCCCGTATCGACGTCTTCACCAACCTGGCAGAAATCGCCCGGCAATTTCACTACAATCGGCCGGAATTGACCAATGACGGGACAATTCAGATCTACGACGGCAGACATCCGGTGATTGAGCGCTCCATGGCCGCCGGAAAATTCGTTCCCAACGATATCAGTCTGGACCAGAGCCGCAATCAGGTGCTGGTCATTACCGGTCCGAATATGGCGGGAAAATCGACCATTCTCAGACAGACGGCGCTTATCGTTCTGATGACCCAGATGGGCAGCTTCGTACCGGCGGAGCGGTCAGTGATCAGCGTGGTTGATAGAATTTTCACCCGGGTCGGCGCCATGGACGACCTGCGCCGGGGACAGTCGACCTTCATGGTGGAGATGAATGAAACCGCCAATATCCTCAATAACGCCACGCCGAAAAGCCTTGTTATACTCGATGAGATAGGCCGGGGCACCTCCACCTATGACGGCCTGTCGATCGCCTGGGCGGTGGCCGAAGCCCTGGTGGACAAAGACGGCAAGGGAGTAAAAACCCTTTTCGCCACCCACTACCACGAGCTCACCGAGTTGGCCAAAACCCACGAGCGGGTGCAGAATTACTCGGTTGCCGTCAGGGAGTGGAACGAGACGATCATATTTCTCTATAAATTAATTAAAGGCGGCACCAGCCGCAGCTATGGTATCCAGGTCGCCGCCCTGGCCGGGGTACCGGACGAGGTCGTCTCCCGGGCCCAGGAGATACTAAAGCGCATCGACCAGGCCGATTTCGATCACCGGGCCGTCACCGGCAGCACGCCCACTAAGGCCGGCAGAAAACAGCACCCCAGCCAGCTGCAGCTGTTCACTTCACCGGGACATCCGCTGGCCGAAAAGCTGCGCACCATCGACCTTGACAACATGACCCCGCGCCAGGCGCTGGACCAACTCTATCAACTCAAAGGGCTCCTCGAGAAGAAATAACCCCCAATCCTCGAGTTGTAATTTTTCTTCAGACCGTTTATATAGAGTCTGATTTGGGGTAATCTGTAGGAAATATTATGATTTCCCGTTTTCACTCTAGCTATTCAGGTTGTCTTGGTTGAGGAAGTGAACAGATCTCTTGGTGCCATACGGCTGTTTCTGCCGCTCCTGCTGCTCATTGTCGGGGGGCAGCCTGCCTTGGCCACCAGTCCAGCCGATGACTACGCCAACAAATCGGATCTCCAGGCGCACTATCAGAAGGCCAAGTTTTTTTACAACCAGCTCAACACCTCCTCCAAGCTGGGTGCGGAGCGGGAAAACTGGATAAAAGGCGCCGGCAATTTCAGGCGCATCTATCTGGCCGAACCCAAGTCTGAATTGGCACCGGCCTGTCTTTTCATGCTCGGCCGTCTCTATTACGACGTATTCAAGAAGTTCGGCCAGGGTATCGATCTGGGTGAGGCCATCTCCTATTACCGTGATGTCAACACCCTGTTTCCGGGCAACCGGCTCGCCGACGACGCCCTCTATGCGGTCGGCTCCATGCTCTTCGAGGAGGTAAACGATCCCAAACGGGCAGCGGAGGCCTTCGTCAAAATTATCCTGGATTATCCCGACGGCGATATGCGCACTCCCGCTGAGACGAGACTGAAACTGCTGTCAAAGGATTTCGGTATCCCGCTGCCCGAGGAAATGCTCGGTTCCACCCCACTGGCCAAGCTGACCAACGTGATGCCGGCCAAATATTGGTCATCCAAGGACTATACCCGGGTAGTCGTCCAGACATCCGGCCCCACGGCCTATAGGGAAGAACTGCTGGAAAAGGTGGGGAACCGTCCACGGCGGCTCTATATCGATTTCCAGAACAGCTATATCGAACCCCGCTATCGAGCACCGATTCCCATTGAGGACGGTCTTCTAAAGCGGGTGCGGACCGGTCAGTTCAGCCCCGATACGGTCCGAGTCGTACTCGATATCGAATCGATTTCCGATTACAAGATTTTTTCCCTGCCCGACCCCTTCCGGGTGGTAATAGACGTGCGGGGCAAAAAGAAGGGCCTGCCCATGGGCACAGTGGCACCGCTCTCTCCGCCCCCGGCACCCCCTCAAGCGCTGCAACAGCCCCGGCCCTTGATCGCCCAGGAAGGAGCACCAAAGACTGATCCGGTCGAGCAGCAGTCAGCTGCGGCCGAAACCGAACAGACCCAAAGCGCCCAACCCCGCGTCGAGCAACCAGAAGCAACCCGTCCCGAAATGGTGGCGACCAGCCGCCCGGCCCCCCTCTCGACCCCGGAAACCGATCGGCTGACCGCCGATCCGGACCCCATCGTCGTCCTCAGAGAAGAACGCAAACGCCCCGCCCCGCCTGTAATCGGACCATCATCAACCGCCAGCGATATACCCGGACAGCAGCTCTCGCTCGCTCAGCAGCTTGGCCTTGGTATCGGCACCATAGTCATCGATCCCGGACATGGCGGCAAGGATCCCGGCGCCATTGCCTTTGACATGAAGGAGAAGGACATCGTTCTCAAGGTGGGCAAAAGTTTGGCCGCTCATCTGCGCGAAAAACTTGGAGCCACGGTCATCCTCACCAGGACAGACGACTCTTTCATGCCGCTCGAAGAGCGCACTGCCATTGCCAATACCAACTCTGCCGATCTGTTCATCTCCCTTCATATAAACGCCCATCCTTCCCCGGATATTAGGGGATTCGAGACCTATTTCCTCAACCTCACCACCAACGCTGAAGCGATGCGCGTGGCGGCCAGGGAAAACGCCACCACCACGCACCAGTTGAGCGATCTTCAAGACATCCTTTCGGATATCATGAGAAATTCTAAGATCAACGAATCGTCAAGGCTGGCGGAACGGGTCCATAAATCGATCGACAACGGCTTCTCCGAGAGCCATTTCGCGCTCAAGGACATGGGGGTAAAGCAGGCTCCCTTTTATGTGCTCATCGGTGCTGAAATGCCGGCGATCCTCATTGAAATCGCCTTTATCAGCAATCCCGAGGACGCAAAATTGCTAGGCGATGATCAGTTCATCGTAGAACTGGCCGGCCAGATCTCCGACGGTATCAGCCAGTATGCCAATGCCAATGTCGCCTCTGTTCAATGAGGTGAAAATTCACTTTGAACTAAATTTAAGAGATACTTTTACCCAGCGCCAGAAGTTCAAGGCGCCCATTCAGGCAAGGCGCGAGCGAGGCAATATGAGGGGATGTATTGGACTTGTGTCGCTCTGAAAAAAAAGGCCGTCTCCTCCGGGAGACGGCCTTTTCCTTCTGCTCTTGGGCGCTGCTGCTATTTGAAATCAGCAGCCTTCAGCCGAACAAGCGCGCGTTGCAAAGCAGCTTCGGCCCGCACTACATTGATTGAATCATCGTGCGCCGCAGCCTGAGCCAACCGCTTCTCAGCCCGTTCCTTAGCTCGCATCGCACGTTCAACATCGATCTGGTGACCAAACTCCGCACTCTCCACCAGGAAGGTAATTTTATTATTGGAGACCTCGCAAAATCCGCCGCTCACCATCAGGTAGTGGCGGTCTTTGCCTGTTTCATATGACAAAATACCCGTCTTAATGGTTGAGAGGAACGGGGCATGATTAGCGAGTACACCGAAGTCACCTCCGTATCCGGGTGCGTTTACGATGTCAACATCTTCACTGACCACCGCACCGGCGGGAGTTACCACTTCCAATGCTATCTGCTGTGCCATTTATTCTACCTCTCGTCTAGAGTACCACAGTACTTACTGTGCTGCTTTTTCGATGGCTTCTTCGATGGTTCCAACCATGTAGAAGGCGCTTTCCGGCAGGTCGTCGTGCTTGCCGTCGAGAATCTCCTTGAAGCCCTTGACGGTGTCTTCCACCTTGACGAATTTACCGGCGATATTGGTAAATACTTCCGCCACGTGGAACGGCTGGGACAGAAAACGCTGGATTTTCCGAGCCCTGGTAACGGTGATCTGATCTTCCTCGGAAAGTTCATCCATCCCGAGGATGGCAATGATGTCCTGCAGATCTTTATATTTCTGCAAGGTAACCTGGACTCCGCGAGACACCTGGTAGTGCTCTTCACCGATGATGTTCGGATCGAGAATTCTCGAGGTCGAATCCAGCGGATCAACCGCCGGATAAATGCCCAGCTCAGTAAGTTGCCGGGAGAGAACAACCGTCCCGTCAAGGTGGGCAAAGGTGGTTGCCGGTGCAGGGTCGGTCAAGTCGTCGGCAGGAACGTATACGCACTGAACGGCGGTAATCGATCCCTTAGTGGTCGAAGTGATGCGCTCCTGCAGGGCGCCGAGGTCGGTGGCCAGGGTGGGCTGATAACCAACAGCTGAGGGAATGCGGCCAAGCAGCGCTGATACCTCGGAACCAGCCTGGGTAAAACGGAAGATATTGTCAACAAAGAAGAGCACGTCCTGTCCTTCCTCATCACGGAAATACTCGGCCGCTGTCAAGCCGGTCAGACCTACACGGGCGCGCGCTCCCGGAGGTTCGGTCATCTGACCATAGATCAGAGCCGCCTTGGGAAGTACGCCGGAGTCTTTCATCTCATGGTAAAGGTCGTTTCCTTCGCGGGTACGCTCTCCAACACCGCAGAAGACCGAAATACCGCCGTGATGCATGGCGATATTGTTAACCATCTCCATCATGACAACGGTCTTGCCACAGCCGGCGCCGCCGAACAGCCCCATCTTGCCGCCAAGCGGGAAGGGTACCAGCAGATCGATAACCTTAATGCCGGTTACCAGCACGCGCACCTCGGTATCCTGCTCGGTGAAGGCCGGTGCCGGGCGGTGGATCGGCATGGATTTATCAGAGGTAATCGGGCCGAGACCGTCGACCGGCCGGCCGACCACGTTCATGATCCGACCGAGGGCAGGTTCGCCAACCGGGATGGTAATCGGTGAACCGGTGTCGCGAGCTTCCATGCCACGCACCAGACCGTCGGTCTGGTCCATCGCCACGCAGCGGCAGACGTTGTCGCCAAGGTGCTGGGCAACTTCGACAACCAGGTTATCCGCTTCGTCGGAGATGGCCGGATTGCTGATCATCAGCGCACTCATGATGTTCGGCAGGTTGCCGGCCTCAAATTCCACGTCAACTACAGGTCCGATAACCTGTAAAACTTTTCCTATTCTCTGCTCACTCATCGGGCCTAACCCCTCCTATAAGTTTTTGAGATTATTTAAAATGTCCGTTATCATTTAAGGGCTTCGGCACCGCCGACGATATCCATCAACTCTGCCGTAATGGCAGCCTGGCGAGCCTTGTTGTACAATATTGTCAAATTCTCGATCATGTCGTTACAGGCGTTGGTGGCATTGTCCATGGCCGTCATCCTGGCGGCATGCTCACTGGCGCCGACCTCGAGCATGGCGTGATAGATCATGACGTTGAGATACAGCGGCTGAAGCACATCCATGATCTCCTCGGCTGAAGGTTCGTAGATGTACTCACCGGAAATTTGCGGGCCGCTCTCCTCACCTTCGGCCACCTCCACCGGTTGAACCGGCAGAAATTCCTTGGTTGCGGGTCTTTGAATCGCCACCGATCTGAATTCTCCAAACAGCACTTCAACTTTGTCGGAGCCGCCCTCGGCCAGAAAATATTCAGCCACCTCAGTGGCGATCTCCCGGGCGTTAAACATCTGAAAGGTGCCCATGATGTCGCCGTAAGTCTTGCGAACTTTGCCGGTCTTTTTCAGAAACTGAAAACCCTTTTTACCGACGCAGACAAAACTGACTGTCTTGCCTTCAGCCTCGTACTGTTTCAACTTCTTTTCGGCAAGCTTACCGATATTGGAATTGAAGGAACCGCATAGACCACGGTCGGAAGTGATAACTATCAGTTCCACCGCCTTGACATCCCGCTTTTCCATGAGTGGATAACTACCGCCGGTAGTGACTCCAGCCGACAGATTGGACATCGCCTCGTTGAACTTGGCAGTGTAAGGCCTGAAAGCCTCCATCTTTTCCTGGGCCCCGCGCAGTTTGGCAGAGGCAACCATGTTCATGGCTTTGGTGATCTGTGCGGTCTTCTTGACACCGACGATCTTTGTTTTGACTTCTTTTAAACTCGCCATAGCGTGACCTTTGCTAAATTAGTTAAGACCTTTCGTTGCCTTGAACGTGTCACCAAAACTGGTCAGGACTTTGTCGAGTTTCTCTTTCAGACCATCGTCAAATTCCTGTTTTTCTTTCAAATCGGCGTAGATGGACGGGTCATTGGACTCGATGTAGTTGTAAAGTTCTGCTTCATAGTCGGCCAGGGTCTCAACCGGCAGTTCATCGAGCCAGCCATTGGTACCGGCGTAGATGATACAGACTTGTTTCTCCATGGGCAGCGGCTGATACTGGGGCTGCTTGAGAATCTCAACCAGACGCTCGCCTCGGGTCAGCTGGGCCTGGGTGGCCGCATCGAGATCCGATCCGAAGGCTGCGAAGGCCGCAAGTTCACGGTACTGGGCCAGATCGAGCCGCAGCGTACCCGCAACCTGCTTCATGGCTTTGACCTGGGCGGCGCCACCAACGCGGGATACGGACAGACCAACGTTGATCGCCGGACGAACACCCGAGAAGAACAGATTGGGCTCCAGGTACACCTGGCCGTCGGTAATGGAAATAACGTTGGTGGGAATAAAGGCCGATACGTCACCGGCCTGGGTTTCGATGATCGGCAGGGCGGTCAGCGAACCGGCACCGAGTTCGTCGTTGACCTTGGCGGCACGCTCCAGCAGTCGCGAATGGTTGAAGAAAATGTCTCCCGGGAAAGCCTCCCGTCCAGGCGGACGGCGAAGCAGCAGTGAAAGCTCGCGATAGGAGACGGCCTGCTTGGAAAGATCGTCATAGATGATCAGGGCATGCTCACCGTTGTCACGGAAATATTCGCCCATGGCGCAACCGGCAAACGGGGCAATGTACTGCATCGCGGCCGGATCCGAAGCACAGGCGGAAACCACTGTGGTATACTCCATGGCCCCATGCTTTCTCAGTGCTTCAACAACGAGAGCCACCGTCGATTTTTTCTGACCAACCGCCACATAGATGCAGTGCACATCGGTCTCTTTTTGGGCAATGATTGCATCGACACAAAGCGCAGTCTTCCCAATCTGACGATCACCGATAATCAACTCACGCTGGCCCTTGCCAACAGGAGTCATCGAATCAACCGCTTTGGCACCGGTATACATCGGCTCATGGACACCCTTTCTGGCGATAACGCCGGGAGCCAGAACCTCGATCTTGGAGGAATGCTCGGAATTGATCGGCCCCTGGCCGTCAATTGGAAAACCGATACCGTCAACGACGCGGCCTTCCATTTTGGGTCCAACCGGAACCTCGGCAATACGACCGGTGCGTTTGACAATGTCACCTTCCTTGATACCCGCAACATCGCCGAAAATGGCGCAACCGACGTTGTCCTCTTCGAGGTTCAGGGCCAGGCCCATGATGCCGCCCGGGAACTCCAGAAGCTCCATGGCCATGCAGTTCTGTACCCCGTAGACACGGGCAATACCGTCACCAACGGAGATGACGGTTCCGGTCTCGTCGAGGTCTACACTGGTCTCGTACTCACCAATCTGGTCCTTGATAATTTGACTGATTTCTTCGGCTTTGATCTGCATCTATTCTCTCCCCTTAATGGAACCTTTTAAACTTGCAAGCTGAGTCCTGATGCTGCCGTCCAGAACCAGATCTCCAACCTTGGCGATGACGCCGCCAATAATGGAAGGATCGACTGATGCAGTCAGCTCAACCTTCTTGCCAGTTATCTTTTCTAATGTATCCTGTATCTTATTTTGTAAATCCGTGTCCAACTCAACGGCTGAAACCACTGTGCCGTGGCTGATATTCTTGTCTTCATCAACCATGATCTTGAATTCTTCGGCAATCTCGGGAAGTATCGCCGCCCGCTTCTTCTGCACGAGCAGGTTCAGGAAGTTCCCCATTACCTTGTCGGCTTGCATGGAATCGATGATAGCGCCCATGGCCTTTTCTCTGATGTCGACAGGATAGAGCGGGTTGGTCAAGGCGTCTTCAACCTCGGGATTGGAGTTGAACAGCGCTGCCACCGCCGCCAGGGCTTCACTGTAGGCTTCGTATGTGCCGTCTTCCTTACCTATGGCAAACAACGCCTTGGCGTATCGTTTGGCGAGGATAGTCTGTTTCACTGTACGGCCCCCACTTTATCTAAATAATTTTCAATGATCTTGACCTGGTCTTCAGGGGTCAGATTCCTGACGATCAACTCCTCGGCCATGACCGCTGCCTGGTCGGCGACCTCGTTTTTTAAATCACGGCGGGCTTCGACGATCTCATTCTGAATGGCCTGTTCGGCCTGACGCTTCATATCGTCCACTGCCTGCTCTGCCTTCTCAATGATCTTGGCCTTTTCGACTTCGGCCTGGGCCACTGCTTTTTCGACGATGGAATCGATATCTTTTTCCACCGTGGCCAGCTTGGACTCAAATTCCCGGTACTGCTTTTCAGCCTCGTCCCGCCGAGTCTCCAAGTCTTCTAGTTCGTTCTTAACCGTTGCCTGGCGGCCGCCGAGAGCCGAAGCGATAGGCTTGGCGCCGAATTTGACCAGAATGATCATCAGAGCGATGAAGTTCAAAACCCGCCAGAACAGGTCCTTGAGTTTGGCCGCTGACAGGCTGCCTTCGCCGTGACCTCCCCCGTGGTCAGCCTCGGCCGCATGGGCATCGGCTTCACCATGGGCCGCGTCGGTACCTTGTTCCACAGTTGCCGAGTGTGAATCGGCGGTCGGTTTATCCGAAGCGTAGAGCGTGGTGGCTGCAATTGACAGAGAAAAACAGAGTGCCGCCAGCACCATGAAAAGTCTGGCCATGTGCTCGAATTTATACATGATTAGAGCGCCCTCCCCAGAATTTTGCTGGCCATGTCGGTGGCAAACCCGTCGAGATTGGCTTTAAGTTCCTGCTGAGCCGTGTCGATCTGCGTATTGATTTCCGCCAACTGTGTCTCTTTGAACTCATCCACCTCGGCCTTGATCGAGGCCATCTTCTCATCGCCCGCTGCCTGGGCCTCGGCCCTGGCAGCATCGAGTGCCGCTTTGGCCTTGCCTGAGGCTTTGGACATCTTGGCATCTACCTCTTCCTGGCGCAGACGTGCGTTTTCCTCAAACTTTGCCACATCATTCTGCATTCCCTGCATCTTTTCAGACCGCTCCTGGAGGATCTTCTTGATCGGCTTGTAAAGAACCCCATTGAGCAAAAACATGAGTACCACCATGTTTATCATCTGAATCACCATTGTGATGTCAACTGTGACCATGTGCTATGCTCCTGATTTGCAGAAATAAAAAAAACAAACATCCCCGATGGAATGAAAACTGAACTCCCGTCTCTGGTGAAATGTTGCAAACGGGACCCATAAATAAAAATGAATGGCCATTCACAACAGCTCAAAATCTTTACTGCAAAATATTGGTCATGTCAACTACTTTATCGTCGTCGGAAAGCTGCAATTTCAGCCCTTTTCCATTTACTTGGCCGACACTTTTTGAAGCCCAAAAAAAGACCGGGCGAAGACGCCCGGCCCGGTTATTTTCTGACCACTTTTTTGGCTCGCAGCGCTGATCGAATTAGTTATCGTTTGCTTAATTCGGCCACGATAATCGGCACCGCAGAAATGGCCTCGCCGACCTTGTCAGCGAGCGGCCCGCCGGCCTGCGCCATATCGGGTCGTCCGCCCCCCTTGCCGCCTACCAGTGCAGCCACTCTATTGATAATCTCGCCGGCCTTGAAGCGTCCGGTAAGATCCTTGGAAACGATTACCAGCAGTGCAGCTTTACCTTTTATTGATCCACCGAGCACGGCAATGCCAGTGCCCATCTTGTCCCGGACCTTGTCACCCACCTCGCGCAGCGTCTTGGGACTGTCCAGTTCAATTTCGGCGGCGATCACTTTGACGCCGTCGACTTCGACGCGGTGGTCGAATATGGTATCCAGCCCTGAGCTGGCCACCTGGGTGGACAGGACAGCCACCTGTTTTTCCAGCTTTTTCTGGGCTTCAAGCAGATGATCAAGCTTATCCACCAATTCAGTCGGGGTGGCATTAAGTCTGCCGGCGATGGCCTCTTCACGGTTGGCCATGTCCTGCATCAGAGCCACCGCTTTCCTGCCGGTAACCGCCTCGATCCTTCTGACCCCGGCGGCAATGCCGCCCTCACTGATTATCTTCAACAGGCCTATATTGCCCGTGGCGGCGACGTGGGTGCCGCCGCACAACTCCTTGGAGACCGGCTCGATGGCAACCACCCGCACCGAATCACCATATTTTTCTCCGAACAGAGCCATGGCGCCTTCACTGAAAGCTTCCTCGCGGTCGACGATCTTGGTCTCCACCTCCTGGTTTTTCCTGATTTCCTCGTTGATCTTCACCTCTATTTCGCGGAGCTCCATAGGCTGCAGGGCCGAAAAATGGGTGAAGTCAAAACGCAGTCGCTCCGGGCTCACCAGCGAACCGGCCTGCTTGACGTGATCTCCCAGCACCTCGCGCAAGGCGGCATGCAGCAGATGGGTGGCACTGTGGTTGGCTTCGGTATCAGCACGGCTGCCCGCATCGACGATTAATTCCACCGGGCTGCCGGTGGTCAGGCTGCCTTCGGTGATGGTCGTTCGGTGCAGGATGAACCCCTCACCTTCAGAAATGGTATCGGTTACCTGTCCACTGCCGCCGTCCCACCGAATCACACCGACATCGCCGATCTGACCGCCGGCTTCAGCATAAAACGGGGTGCGGTCGGTGATCAGCCGGACCTTCTGCCCGGCAACGGCTGCACTGATCACCTGGCCCTGCTCGTCCACCATTCCGGTGACGGTGGCACGTGCCTGCCGTGACCCGTAACCGGTAAACTCGGAGCGCAGCCCCGATTCAATCAACGCTTTCACCCCCTCTTCCTTGAGCAGCAGCCCTTCGTCTTTTCTCGACGCCCGGGATTTGCTGCGCTGCGCTTCCATGGCTGCGTTAAACCCCTGGTCATCGAAAGCGATGGAACGTTCCAGTGAGATATCTCGGACAATATCCACGGGGAACCCGAACGTGTCGTAGAGCTTGAAAATAAAATCACCGCTGATCAACGGGTCGTCCTGTCCCTGCTGGCGCTCGACCTCCTGGTCGAGCATGGCCAGCCCGTGTTCCAGGGTCTCACCAAAGCGGGCTTCCTCGTTGTTGACGACCTTCTTCAGCAACTCGGAGGTATCGGTAAGGCGTGGATAGGCACCGATCATGGATTCGACCACTGCGCTGCAGGCCTGGTGCAGAAACGGACCGGTCAGGCCGAGGTTTCTGCCGAAACGGCTTGCCCGCCGCAACACCCGCCTGAGCACGTATCCCCGCCCTTCGTTGGAGGGCAGCACGCCGTCGGCCACCAGAAAACAGGTGGCCCTGACATGATCGGCAATGACGCGCATGGCCGTGTCATCGGCTGCATCTTTGCCGTAGCTTCTTCCCGACAGGTGCTCGAGCCGTGCGATAATCGGCGCGAACAAATCGGAATCATAGTTGTTTAATTTCCCCTGCAGCACCGCCGCCACCCGCTCGAGCCCCATGCCGGTATCGATGCTGGGTTTGGGCAGCGGTTCCATGGTGCCGTCTGCAAAGCGGTTGAACTGCATGAATACCAGGTTCCAGAGCTCCAGAAAACGATCGCAGTCGCAGCCCAGGGCACAATCCGGTCTGCCGCATCCGGCCGCAGCTCCCTGGTCGATATGAATCTCGGAACAGGGGCCGCAGGGACCAGTGTCGCCCATGGCCCAGAAATTGTCCTTCTCGTCGAAACGAACGATGCGGCCTTTGGGCAGGGTCTCGATCTGCTCCCAGAGTTCCTCGGCCTCGTCGTCGTCTTCATAGATGGATACCCAGAGCTGCTGAGGATCCAGGCCAAGTTCAACGGTCAGGAACTCCCAGGCAAAATCGATCGCTTCTTTTTTGAAATAGTCGCCGAAGGAAAAATTGCCCAACATCTCGAAAAAGGTGTGGTGTCTGGCCGTATAGCCGACGTTCTCGAGATCATTGTGTTTCCCCCCCGCCCGCATGCAGCACTGGCTGGAGACCGCCCTGACATAGTCCCTTTTTTCCTCGCCCATGAATACGGTTTTAAACTGCACCATCCCGGCATTGGTAAACAGCAGGGTTGGATCGTCCTGGGGGACGAGTGAGGAACTATCCACGACTGTGTGGCTATGGCGTTGGAAATATTCCAGAAATCTTGCTCGAATTTGGTTTCCTGTCATATTCGTTTTCCGGTTTGAGATTTCTGCAGATTATCGATCCGCTGCGGTTGCGTGCCCTGCCCCGCCAGTGGTGCAGGCCTATTATGCAAAAATTAGGATTTTAGTAAAGTAAACGGTTTTGTCAAACCAAATAGACCCGATCGCCACGATCCCTGCCAAATTCCCGGCTCGCTGGCGGACCATTACAAAGAGCCCGGTCTGCCGGCAGGGACGGGTGAAAGTGAGCTCAGACGCCGTCAGGTGTTCTGGCAGTATGGGCAAGTTCCTTGCCCGCCGCAAACAGCTCCCTGATCGTCCTGATTCCGACCGAATGCAGCTTTTTTACCAGAAAAATGAACAGATAGGCGGTCTGCAGGGCATCCTCAAGGGCATCATGGGCTTCGAAGTAGGGCAGGTTTAATTCGGTACTGAGTCTCTGCAGGTTGTAGCGGCCATCGGCTACTTGCTGGGAACCGTGATAGTCGCCCAGGACCATCCTTTTGTAGATCTGCGCCATACGCATGGTATCGAGGCTGGGATTGGCTATTGTGCCGTTGTAGAGCTTGCGGGTGGCCCGGTCCAGAAACCCGGTATCGATCGGCACATAATGACCGACCAGCAGATCCTCCTCGATAAATTTCAGGAACAGGGGCAGAACCGTTTCCAGTGGCGGAGCCTCCTCCAGCTGTTGGGGGGTGATCCGATGAATCAGGGTGGCCCGGGTATGATCACGGTTTTGAGGTTTTACATAGTAGTGAAAGGTTTCGCCCAGATCTATCTGCAAATCCCTGATGCGAACGGCGCCAATGGCAATGATTTCATCCTTTTTCCGATTGAGGCCAGTCAGTTCGGTGTCGAAGACGACGTAGGTATAGTCGGTCAGCTGTTTCCGATAGTCGAAGCGTGCGAAGCTGCGGTTGTTGGAGACAATAAGTCGGTCACGGCCCCGCAGTCGGGATATTGTATTGAGTATCCCCATCACCTAAGCCTCTGCTATCTCCTTGGCCATCAGATTCTGCATCCTGCCGATGACGCTGAAACCGTCCTTGAGCATCCGTTTTTCCAGATCACTGAGCTCTTCGGGATAGATGAAATCGTCCGGCTCTTTTCCCTGTTCTATCTGGGAAAGCTGATGGATAACCCGGAGCTGCAGCTGCAGTTCATAGGCATCGACCATCTCCAGGTAAAAGGACTTGTCCAGTTTCATCCTGGCGGAGAGCCGCTTGAGCCGAATCAGGGTGTTGGTCTGTCTGATCCCGTATTTCAGGCTCAGGATCCGGGCAAAATCAACAAAAGGAGCCAAGCCGCGCATCTTGATGTCCAGCCAATCCTTGTGATCGCCATTCTGTTCAACCACAAACTGCTGAAAAAAAGAAAGCGGTGCCCGCAAGGACAGGAAGTTGCGGCCCAAGTTCTCGATGATGGTATTCTTCTGGCGGCAGCAGGTGATGATATGGTCGCGCAGATCAACAGCCAGCTGTTCGGTCCCATACGCATGCCTGAAATCGAAGAAAATAGAGGCGCCGAGCTGATCATGCCGACCCGCTTCACCGATCCAGTGGGAAAACTGCTCTTTCCAGCTGCTCATCGACCGGCACCAGAGAGGGTTGCTGGCCATGACATTGTCTTTGCAGGACGGGTAGCCGCACTTGAGCAGATGATAGGTAGCCTGTTCGCCAAACATCCTGAAGTAATTCTCCACCTCTTTCTGCTGCCTGGGTTCTGGATCTCTGTAGATGATGCCGTTATCCTGGTCGGTCTTGAAAGTCTGCTCGTTTCTGCCTTCGCTGCCAAACATCAGCCAGCTGTACCTGACCGGGGCGGGTCCGAGCTGGTCATGGAGGAGAACAAGAATCCGAGCGAGAATCCTCTCGTTGATCAGAGTGATCATACGGGATATATCGCCTGCCTTGGCTCCCTCCTTGAGGATATTGCGAACCAGCCCGCTAATTTTTTTGGAGAGCAGATAGAGCCCCTCGAACTCGCTCTGAGCAGAGATTTCCTTAAACAGGTAGTAGGGGGAATTGCCCTGCTGAACCATGATGTCGTGGCTGGTGATCACGCCGGTTACCCGGCCGCTCTGTTCAACCCCAAGATGGTGGATGGAGGTGGTCATCATTTTCAGCAGCACATCGAAGCAGAGCATATCCGCCGGCACCGTTTTCAGCGGACTGCTCATGATCGAGCTGACCGGCCCCCTGATATCCCTGCCTTCGGCAATGACCTTGCTCCTGAAGTCGGTATCGGTAATGATGCCGATCATCGAACCGGGGTCCTCGTCGACATAGACGAGCAGCGAACCGATGCCCTGGCGGGCCATGATCATCCCGCTTTCCTGAATGGAGGTGGTGGCCGACACGGAGAACAGCGGTTTGCTCAGCTCGCCGGCCTTGGTGTTGAAAAGCAGCAACTCCTCGGTGGGTCTCCTGGTCAACTTGTTTTTGCGCAACTCTGTGTAAGCCGTCGCCACCACATTGTCGGAAAAATTTTTCAGGTAGTAATGGGAAATCGCCGAAACGGAGCGCACCAGTTCTTTGAAAATATCGCGGGGAATCAGATAGCAGAAGGTATCTTCAACGGTTTCGATGTTGAGGTTGGCCTTGGTTCCCCTGATAATTCCCAGGGCACCGATATTCGACCCGACGCCCCGGTAATCCTTGAGTACGATATCACCGTCGTCATCGGTGATAAAAGCCCTGACACCGCCTCTTTGAATAAGATAGAGATGGGTGATGTCAGATTCGTTGTAGGTCAGAAGCCGGGTGCCCTTGGGGAAAAAATCAATTTTGCAGTGCAGGGCAAGGTCCCTGAGGGCTTGGTCGTCAAGTTCTTTGAACGGCATGGTACTCTTAAGAAAGGCAACCGCCACTTCAGGGGCGACCGCATTTTCACTGCCGTTGACCGACGGGATGACCGGAGCCTGTTTTCTGTCCTTGCCTGCCATGGTAAAGTTTGTCCGCTTGGGGGTAATGGTGGATACATTTTTTATATCACACTATTTATCTTACAGGAATAAAAAGCGAGCTGGGAGCGGGATCGAAGTGGCGTGAAGTGGGACCGGGTCTTGATTATTAGTTTATTGAAATAATAGAACGGAAGGGGGCACAATACCCATGGTGTCCCGATTTTTTTTTAGGGACACCATGGGTATTGTGTCCCTCACAGATCTAGAAAAATTCGTTGTCCAGTGTCTTCTTGCCGTCAATCAGATCATCAACCACGGTGGGATCGGCCAGGGTGGAGATGTCGCCGAAGTCGCCGAAATCGTTCGAGGCAATTTTCCGCAGGATGCGGCGCATGATTTTGCCGCTGCGGGTCTTGGGCAGTCCAGGGGCATATTGGATGGTATCCGGCGAAGCTATCGGCCCAATCTCCGTGCGCACATGGACGCGAAGATCGGCGAGTAATTCGGCGTTTTCCTCGATGCCGGGAACGAGCGTCACAAAGGCGTAAATGGCCTGCCCTTTTATCGGGTGCGGCATGCCGACCACTGCTGCCTCATTGACATGGGAATGAGAGACCAGCGCCGACTCGATCTCCGCGGTACCCAGCCGATGCCCCGAGACATTTATCACATCATCGAGCCGGCCCATAATCCAATAGTAGCCGTTTTCGTCGCAGCGTGCCCCATCGCCGGCATCGTAACAGCCTGGAAATTCTTCGAAATAGGTGCGGCGAAAACGTTCGGGATCGCCATATATCCCCCTGAACATCCCTGGCCACGGTTTCCGGATAACGAGGTGGCCGCCTTCGTTCACGCTGGCCTCGTTGCCTTCTTCGGTGAGAATGGCCGCATCGACCCCGGGCAAAGGCATGGTGGCCGAGCCCGGTTTCAATCTGGTTGCGTAGGGGAGAGGTGATATCATGATACCGCCAGTCTCGGTCTGCCACCAGGTATCGACGATGGGCACGTTACCGCCTCCGACATTGAGATGATACCACATCCAGGCCTCCGGATTAATAGGTTCACCCACTGAGCCGAGGATGCGCAGGGAGGAGATGTCATGCTTTTTGATCGGTTCAGCGCCGAAACGCATAAGCGCCCTGATCATCGTCGGAGCGGTGTAGAAAATGGTGACACCGAATTTCTCGATTATCTGCCAGAATCGATCAGGACCGGGATAGGATGGTACCCCTTCAAACATCACGGTGGTAGTGCCCCAGCCCAGCGGTCCGTAAAGAAGATAGGAGTGACCGGTAATCCAGCCGACATCGGCGGTGCACCAGTAGACATCATCGTCTCTTAGATCAAATACCATCTGCATGGTATGGAGGACATAGGTCAAATATCCCCCGCTGGTATGCACTACCCCTTTGGGCTTGCCGGTCGAGCCGGAGGTGTAAAGAATAAACAGCATATCTTCCGCAGCCATCGGCTCGGGAGTGCACGTGACGGTGATATCGGCGCCGCTCATTTCATCATGCCACCAGCTGTCCCGCCCGGGCTGCATGGCCACTTCATTGCCGGCCCGGCGCACGACCAGGCAGTGATCAACCGAATCACACTCTTCGAGCGCCTCATCCCCATTCGGTTTCAGGGCGATGCTCTTGCCCGCCCTGAGTACCGCATCGGCAGTGATGAGCAGCGAAGCCTCGCAATCTTCTATCCTGTTTTGCAAACTGACAGCTGAAAAACCGGCGAACACCACCGAGTGTATCGCTCCAATTCTTGCGCAGGCAAGCAGGCTGATTACCAGTTCCGGAATCATCGGCAGATAAACCGCCACCCGGTCACCTTTTTGCACCCCTTTTTTCTTCAAGACATTGGCGCATCGGCAGACCTCGTCGAGCAGCTGCCGGTAAGTATAGGTACGGACTTCATCTTCGGGCTCCCCCTGCCAGATCAAGGCGATTTTTTCACCTTTCCCATGTTCGACATGGCGATCCAGGCAATTATAGCAAACATTGAGAGTGGCCCCGTCAAACCAGCGGATTTCCGGTTTATAAAGATCGGCGTCAAGCACCGACCGCCAGGGAGTATACCAGCTCACCAGCTCTTCGGCCCGCTCCTGCCAGTAGCCCTCCAGATCCTCCATGGAACGGTCGTAGGTACTTTGATACTGAGCTATATCATTTATCCAGGCGTGCTGGCTGCCTTCAATCGGCGGCTCGAAATATCGGTCCTCGCTTAACAGACTGGTTATCTTTTCGTCAACTTCACTCATTGAAGTCTCCACCTGAAATCTGACTGCTGGACAGTGCAAACGATAAAATTCAAAAAGACCCGAACAATTTCCAAATCAATTTTAACTATAATATCAATATATCTGATATAAGCAAGAATTCTTATCCTTTTACACCGTCACTCCGAAAACCACTTCATAATGCATGCTGGACGAATATATATTATTAATAAATATAAATACTTAAATAAGAAGCCTTGGCCTTGGCCAAAAAGTTCTTTACAGTTTATTACTTGAAAATTAAATTAAACGCTGAAATAACTAAGACAGTTTTCTATGGGAAACCAGTACTTTTGCTTCAAGATAATGGCGTGCGAGGAATTCTGCCGCAGGCGGAAGTGCGTCCGGGGTTAAGATTTCGAGCACAACTAGATATCTGCTAAAAGGGCCGTTTCCGGATGGAAACCAGGCTAAGAGGGAGCCGTCATGCAAGAAGACATGAAAGATGAACAGATCGAGGTCATATCCAAACTGCTCAAGTCGATGTCCCACCCGATCCGGCTCAAAATTCTCTGCCTGCTTCAGGAAGAAGAGATGTCGGTGGGAGACATAAGGGAGCAGGTGAAGACCACCAACGCAAACGTCTCCCAACACCTGAACATTTTGAGAAGTCAGGGCATTATTGACTTCCGTAAAGACGCCAATTTCATTTACAACAGAATTACCGACCAGCGCATCTTGGAACTAATCCAGAAGATGCGGCATCTTTTCTGTCCCGACCTTTAAACTGCAAGTGAACCGATTACCTATCAGACAAACTCAACCACCCGAGTAGTACCATGATCATTAATGACTGGATTCACGCAATCGCCGGCTTTTTCATTCTCGCAAGCCTCGCTTTAGGTGTTGAGGCCAGCCCAATTTTTCACAGTAAATACTGGCTGTTATTCACTGCGTTCGTGGGGCTCAACCTGCTGCAGTTCGGTTTTTCAAAAAAGTGTCCCATGGGCCTGATCCTCAAAGCCCTGGGCATACCCGAGAGCAGGCAGCAAAACTAGTCGTTTACCATTTTCGCACCGCAGGACAGCTGCCAGCAGCAGTCCCGCTCAGAGCAGGTTTCTTTTCTGGTGAAACAATCCTGGTGCCCTTCTTTGAGCTGCACCGTATGGATCAGTTCCGCCATTTTCAGCCCCTTGCTTTCGATATCGAGCCGCCGCGCCTTGGTCCTGGCTAAAGCAAACAAGGGGGAACCTTTCAATAGTTTCTGCTTTTTCATATCTTCCTCTTACTTGGATTTAGTTTTTCGTGTTGCGTGCTCATCATCAGTCACTGCTGATGAGCTTTTCAGAAAGCGCCGCACCGCTTAGTACCTGGCCACCGGAGCCGTCGTTTTCCAGAAATTGGTGTAAAACTGAATTCCATGGCCTAAATCGGCAGAATATGCATTTCTTCTCTGACAGGATGACTGCCTCTGAGCAGGAGCCCGTTGCGACCATCGATCGAAACCTCGTCGCCAAACTCGATCCGGTGGCCGTTTACCTCGGCATGGCTCTCATAGACGCGAAGCTGTTTGCAGCCGACCACACAGGTCTTCTCCAACCGCACCGCCACCACCGAGGCGTGCGAGGTCTGGCCGCCACGGGAGGTAAGCAGTCCGTCGGTCAACGAAATAATGGTGATGTCTTCGGGAACGGTGTCCTGGCGGATCAGGATGAGCGGCGTCTCCGGCTCTCTGGCCCGCAGCAGGGCGATGTCCTCACTGGTAAACACCGCTTTGCCCGCCAGCGCCGAGCCTGACACGCCAATACCTTTGGCAAGCGTCGATTGATCCAGGTCCGATGTTTCCACAAACACGTTGAGGAGCTCTTTCTGCTTGATGGTAATCATGTCGCGGGTCTGCAGAATGTAAAGATCCTCGGAATCGGGGCCTTCGAAGGTGAACTCGATTTCCTGGGGGCTCCAGCGTTTGTCATAGACCAGTTCCCTGGAAATGGAAAGAAGCTGCTGGTAGATCTCGGGAAATCTGATTTCCAGGGTATCATCCCGGGAGCGGCCGTCGATCTCTGCCTGTTCGATGGAAATCGGATAGGAGGTCACCAGTCCGGAGACAATATCCTCGCCCTGATCCTGGTAAGCGTAATCACCCCAGAGCGCCACCCGCTGTACTTTACGATACGGGTGGGCAGTGAACAGCACGCCGGAACCGGAGCCTTCACTGCGATTGCCGAAGACCATGGCTTGGACAATGACCGCCGTCCCCCAGGATGGAGAAACATCCATGATCCGACGGTAATCGATGGATTTCTGGTTGTCCCACGAGTCCAGCACCATCTCGATGGCACCGATCAACTGGAGCCAGGGATCGTCGGGAATGCCGAGTCCCCGGCGCCGCACCAGCTTCTGGTAATTCAGGGCCAGTTCCTTCATCTGCGCCGCGGTGAACTGGCGCTTTAGGACGACCTGGTGACGCGCCTTGGCCTCGTCCATTAATTCTTGAAAATCTTCCCTCTCGACCCCGGAAATCATTGCCCAGGACTGCAGAAAACGTCGATAGTTGTCCCAGGCAAAATATTCGTTGCCGTGGACGCTGATGAATTCCTGCACCAGATCTTCATTCTGGCCGACGTTGTGGACCGTGGCCATCATTCCCGGCATGGAGATGGCACTGCCGCTGCGCACCGAGAGCAGCAGCGGCTTCTCGGAAGAACCGAAGACCTTGCCGGTCTGCTCCTCGATAGCGGTCAAAGCTTTTCTGATCTGCTGCATGAATTCCTGCCTGGCCTTGGAGAATCCGAAAATTACCTCGCGGCAGCGGAACACCTCGGTGGTGATGACGAAGGCAGGCGGTATCTGCTTATGTTCCTCCGTCAGGGTTATCAGGTTGAACCCTTTATTGCCGAGATGGATGAGGTCGTGGGTATAGGGATTGACCTTGTCAAGCAGCGAGATCGCGTTCTCGGGGTTGTAGGTCATCAGCAGATCGAGCGTTTTCTCATCCAGAACTTCCCGCTGACTTTCGAGGGTCTGAATGATCCGCAGAATGAAATTGTCCAAATGCTGGAGCCCGAAGGCCGAGGCAATGAGGTCTCTTAAAAATCCCTCGGAAATCGAGTGGACGGTGTTGCCCATCTCCGTCTCGTTCCACAGCGTCTTATAGCGCGGCAGCAGATTGTCCCCGCCGATCTGGGGGATGATCAGCGACAGGTTCTTCTGATGAATATTGGTGTAGTAGGCATAAATAACGTCTTTTACGCCCTCCGACAGACCGCGGAAAATATCGAGGTACTGGGTGTAGGAAAAACGTCTGATTTTCAGAGAGCTGACCAGCAGGGCCAGGTAGGTGTCAAGTTTTCGGGAGGCGATGCCATCGATGTGCAGGGCCCTGCGATAGACTTTAAGGCACCTGGTGATTGAGTAAAAGGTCGCCTTGGTGATAAAGGATAGATTTACCGTGGCCGGCAGTAGCTCCAAATAGATGTTGGCCAGATTCTCCAGTCGAAAGGTAAGTGACAGGCTGTCGAATTTCTTTTCCCGGTAGCGACCATAGACTGATGGGATATCGACCGCGATGTGCCGTTTGTAATAGATATCCTCACGGGCCTCGAAGTGTTCGTCAGAGAGGATGATTTCCTTGAGATTCTCCAGGGCGTCCAGAGTTGCTTCAAGGATGCCGAAGGTGTCTCTGGCGTCGATTTTGTCCAGCAGAGGCTCCATCTCGGGAAAGCCCTCGGCCGCCGCCTGTTTGAGTTCAGAGCGCAGCTCCTGGAAGCCCAGATTGTATTTTTTATGAATCAGCCTGAACATCCTGACCAGCAACAGGAAACGGCGTCGTTCCTGGGGCTTGCAATCCTGCTGCTCATCAACGAAAGAGGTGAGCATCTTCTGGCCGACCTGAAAGACGTCGTCGATCTGGATCAGCTCGAAGCGCTCGAAGACCCGATTGACCAGCAGGTTCTGATGGTCAACGAAAATGCCGGTATCGGCAATCTGGGTAAACACTTCGGCGGGAATAAAGGGGAGCAGTT
Source organism: Desulfobulbaceae bacterium (assembly GCA_024640625.1). Classification (GTDB taxonomy): domain Bacteria; phylum Desulfobacterota; class Desulfobulbia; order Desulfobulbales; family Desulfocapsaceae; genus JABDQA01. The sequence goes on along the minus strand of JAHEER010000004.1, from coordinate 40,816 downwards.
GTCGTTTATCCCTGGTTTTCCAGAACATGAAGATGGCCCGGATGAAGTCGACGATCAGGTTCGAACTCTCGACGTGGCTCTGCTTCCTCAGAAAATGGATGAGTACGTCCTTGCGCCGGTGAATCTCGTCGAGCTCGGTGGAGACATCGCGGAGTTCGCCTTCGGCCCCGATCTCGTTGAAAAAGACGGGCATCAGTTTGGTAAACTGTTTGGTCAGGTTGTAGATCGGTTCGATGGGCTGGTTCAGCAGCTCGGTGATGTCTCGCTGGAAAAGATCGGTGTCCTTGACGCAGGTGCCGGTCAATTTCAGATGTATAATCAGGGCCGAAAAGAGTGTCCCGCACCATTTCGGCTCCTGCATGATCAGGTTCAGCCAAACCCTGATGTTGTTCAGGTGGGCGGGGTTGATGATCGGCTGCCAATCCTCGTCGACACCGGATACATTGGCGGGTTGAAAACCAAAGCGCACGACTCCCCAGAGAAAGGCCTCCACCATCCTGCTGTTGCCCCGTTTGAATACTTCGCCGCCCAAAACCTGGATACATTGCAGCGAAGTGTGGGGGTACTTGCGCACGTTCGCCTTGAGCAGCTCGAAAGTGGTCAGCAGAAATTCCTCTATTTCTTCAAAGCTCTGCCGCCGCACCAGGATAACCAGGCTGGAGTTGATTTCCCGCAGCGTCTCCTCGTGGATGAGATGAAGCCCTTTGGTGTCCATGATCTTGAACATGAAGAGCAGCTTCAGGTTTTCTGCGGGATGGGCGGATTCACCGTCTGCCGGAGGTGCGGTCAGGGTCGGGTCGGCGATCTGGCCGAGATAACCGGGAATTTCCCTGTAGATCCGCACTATTTCTATGTGTGAGGGCAATACCAGCAGGCGGGAGAGGGCGGATGCTGAATCAGGTTCCCTACCGATGAGCTCGAGTTCACGGCGATGCTCCTGCAACGCTTGATGGGAGATCCTGGCGAAGCTATCCCCGCCTGGCAGACCCACCGGTGCCGAAGGATTGTGCTGGGCAATCCAGGCTAGGGGATCATCCTCCTGGAGCCAGTAGTCATAATTTATCTGCAGAACCAGCTGGAGCAGGCGGGCAGCCGATTGATAGTCCCAATCGATCCCCAGTCGTTCGATCTGAGAGCGGAGCCTGGCGATTACCCGCTTGACCGATTGGCGGCCGTGGATCAGATGAATCAATACTTCTTCATCCCCTGTTCCCAACTCGATGAAACGGTCGAAAGTGATGTTGAGTTGCTGCTCGAAAGCAGCCAGGTCGTTACCATTGAGCTGGCTGGTGAGCTTGTCTATCCAGTCCCAGTGAGACTCGAAAATCCGGGAGAGCAGTCCGCTGTTCTTGAGCGAATCCCGGGCGGCCTCGAAAAAGAGACCGGAAAACAGGGAGAAGGCTTCGGGCCCGCAGCCGGTCTTGATGTAGTGCTGGAAGTTCTTCAGCACAAAACTCCTGAGCAGCGGCAGGATGATGTTCCAGTTGCGGTAGGGATGGCAGATCTCGTAGAGGAGGCTTTCGAGCCGGGTGTGGATACCCCGGTACTTTTCCACCACCTCCAGCAGCCTGGCCAGATCCGGACGGATTTCCACATGTTCAGCGGTCTCAAGAAGATTTGCCTTGAGAGCGTCCGAATCGATGCTGCGATGACTGACCGTATTCATCTGAGCTCAGTTTAAAAAGCGCGTATCCCCTGCCCGTTTCCCGTTCCAGCGGCAACAGGATGAGGCAGATTGGCAATAAGGCTATACCGGTTGGCGCGATTCCATATGCAGAATCAAATCGAGCATTCGGTTGGAATAGCCCCACTCATTATCGTACCAGCTCATGACCTTGACCGTTTTACCGATGACCTTGGTGCACTGGCCGTCAACGATGGAGGAGCGCGGATCACCCTGAAAATCAATTGACACCAGCGGCAGTTCGGTATAGCCGAGATAACGGTTTGCCGCCTCGCTCAGGGCCTGGTTTACCTCGGCAACGGTGGTCTCTTTTTCAACCTCCATCACCGCATCGACCACCGAAACGGTGGGAGTCGGCACCCGCACCGCCAGACCGTCGAATTTTCCTTTCAGCTCCGGAATGACCAGTGAGACTGCGGCAGCGGCACCAGTCTTGGTTGGGATCATCGATAAAGCCGCGGCCCGCGCCCTGCGCAGATCGGAATGGGGAAAATCAAGCAGCCGCTGATCCCCGGTATACGCATGCACGGTGGTCATCAGCCCCCGCTCAATGCCAAAATTATCAAGAATTACCTTGGCCATCGGAGCCAGACAATTGGTCGTGCAGGAGGCATTGGAGACGATGTGGTGGGTGGTCGGATCATACTCGTCCTCGTTCACCCCCATGACAAAAGTCTTCACATTTCCCTTGGCCGGAGCCGAGATAATTACTTTCTTGGCTCCACCGTCAATGTGGGCCCCTGCCGAATCTGCGTCACGAAAGATTCCGGTACACTCGGCCACGTAATCGACCCCGAGATCTCCCCACCTGATATCGGCAGGATTCTTGTGACTGGAGACGGCAATAGCCTTGCCGTCGACAACGATGCCGTTGTCATCGCTGCTTACTTCGACTCTGGCGGTTCCCATGACCGAGTCGTATTTGAGCAGGTGGGCAAGGGTTGCGTTATCAGTGAGGTCGTTTATGCCCACGACCTCGATATCGGCGAAGGCCTGGTCCTCACCGATGGCTCTGAAAATATTTCGGCCGATGCGGCCAAAACCGTTGATGCCTATACGTACTGTCATTGTCTTTCTCCTTTTGTCTTACATTCTGAACGGGGGTTCCCATCTGACATGGCAGAGGATCCGGCTCATAACTTTTTATCCGCCCTGCATGTTTTATAAAGTTGCACATAGTCCTGCATGACCCGTTTCCAGGTATGCTGCTCTTGTATTTTCTCCAGCGCCGCCGCCTGCATCTCCCTGATCCGCGGTCTGTCTGAAAACGCAGCGAGCGCCCGATGCAGCGCCTCGTACAGGTTTTCCGGGCTGTTCTCCCGGTAGGCGAAGCCGGTCACTCCGTCCACCACTTTCACCAGGCCGCCTATATGATGGACAATCGGCAGATTCCCGAACAACTGGGCTATGTAGTCGGTCAAACCGCACGGTTCGTAGCGTGACGGAATAACAAAAAAATCCCCGGCGGCGTAAATCTGGTTGGCCAGCTTTGGGTTGTAGGCCCTCAGAAAACAGAGCTGACCCTGATAACGCGGGTCCCGGGCCACCAAGGCCAGTGACTGTTCAAGCCCCTCCGAGCCGCTGCCCAGGCACACCACCGAAGCCTCGACCTCGTCGTCCAGGAAGAGTTGCACAGCTTCGATCAGAATATCGACGCCTTTCTGTTCGCTGAGCCGGCCGATAAAGCTAAACAGCGGCCGGGCAGAATCCTCACTTAGAAAACCGATGCGCTCCTCGTCGTCACCAGGCGGCAGGCTGAGCTCGGCCAGCAGCGCCTCTTTACAGATCTCTTTTCCGCTCAGTTCCTCGGCCGTTCCACCCACTTTGAAGCCGGCGGCTAGGTCCATTTTCTGAGGATCTGCCGGATTGAACGCTTCGGTGTCGATACCATTGGTGATACCGACAATGACGACACCGCTGTCGAGAAGTCGATGACCGAGCCAACCGGTCAAGTAGTCGGCATCCGTCTGCTGCAGTTCCTGGGCATAGTTCTCACTTACCGTGCTGATGGCTGCATAAGGCGCCGCGGCGAGAAAGGGATCGAAACTGTGCTCGAGCAAGGAATTCTGAATCACCCGCCAGGGCAGACCGGTGATGGCCCGCACAAAGGGCAGATCGGAAACCTCCTGGTGATAGCCGACTCCGGCATTATGAATGGTTACCAGCGCTGAAGAGTTACGGAAATAATTCCGATAACCGCTGCACTCCCTGATGAGGGCCGGAACAATGGCGGTATGGCCGTCGTGGCAATGGATGATCTGCGGTTTCTCATCCAGCAGCATGAGTAAATCGAGACCGGACTTCTGCAGCAGAACATTCATGGCAAAATAGTCCAGGTGACCCTGCCCCATGACTTTCCAAGGCTCGCGCTGGGACTCTTCCCTGGTATAAGTGTACACCCCCTGTTTCTCAAGGAAGCGCTGGGCCTCGAGCAGATAGATCTGAACTCTGTCCTGAACGGTGTGCCAGACCCCGACTCTCTCCCTGCGCTCCAGGTCGGCATAATCCATGGCCACATCGAATTCCAGAAATCTGTCAGGATAAAGGGGATCTCGCAGCCTGGTAAAACCGAGGAGTTCCGGCTCCATGAATCCGTAGCAGGGCAGCACCACGCTGACTTTCCTGTTGTTCCAGCGGGCCAGAGAGGTGGCCAGCTGGGAAACCACATCTTTCACCCCACCGGCGCCGGCGAGACGGCCGTACTCACGGCTGAACATCCATACCGAAGTTATCGACTGTTGTTCCGACGCTTTCATATCACTTGTGTTCCCTGCCGGGGAAATCACTTCAATGCTTTAATATTTCTCACTAATTAGGGCGTATCAACCTAACGGTGAATAACTCATACGGGGAGACACTACCTGTTTCAACTGAACTAACTATCGTTTCTATCCCGAATCTGTCAAGACAGCCGTCGACGATTGGCTTGAGATCGTAGACTGCCTTGCTCCACGACCGCTGCAGACTCACTGGCAAATGCTCTGGGGATAATCTGCGAAGGTCACCATAGAACAATTCACCGCAAATAGCAATTTGAACGGTTCTGTACCGACTCGGCGTCCAGGGAATCCGGGCCGCCCTGCATTGACGCCCCAGGCTCCAGTCTCTATAGTATGCGCATCCCACCAACCAGACAACTTGCGGAGAAACGACTATGAAGAGCGGATATGTTGTGGTGAAAACATCTAAAACCATGGAACTTGTCGATATTACCATGCTGCTGTCCACAGAACTCAAGGACTGTGGCATCGACCAGGGTGTCTGCCTGCTGTTCAACCCGCACACCACCGCCGGACTGACAATCAACGAAGGAGCCGATCCTGCCGTCAGAGTCGACATAGTTGACGGTTTCCGGAAAATGGTGCCGCTGGCTCACCCTTTCAAGCATATGGAAGGCAATTCACCGGCCCACATCATGGCCAGCCTGATGGGCTCCTCGCTTACCATCGCCATCGACAGCGGCGAATTCACCCTTGGCACCTGGCAAAAAATCTTTTTCTGTGAATTTGATGGCCCCCGAACCAGAAAAGTGCACTATCATCTACTCACTGAGATATGAGCCCGTATTCCTGCTCTCCCCCAGATCCTGGGGCCATCTGTTTTGGGCTCAGTGAGGAACTCGACCGGCAATCGTGTGCCGCCTACCTGCGATTGCTGGGACGGACTGAGCTGGCCCAGACACTTTCGTCACGACTCTCACCCCGGGAAATCGAGGAATTGATCGACTTGATCAGCAGCCTGATGAGAAAACATCTCACCACGCCTGAGTATCATTCCCTCTTCCTCCATGAGCAGCACCCCGACCCTGATCTGGATGACCAATGAACAAGACGCACCTGCATGATCTGAGAAGTTTTCTTGACCTGCTCAGAGAGGAAAATGACCTGCTGGTCATCGACGAAGAAGTTGACCCCTTTCTGGAGATCGCCGAGATCCACCGCCGAGTGATTTACAAGCAGGGCCCTGCGCTGCTGTTCACCACGGTAAAAAACTCCGCCTTTCCCGTAGTAACCAATCTCTTCGGCACTGCCAAGAGACTGGACCTGGCGTTTGGCAGCAAGCCCCAAGAGTTCGTCAGAGATATCGTCAATCTGGCGGAAACGATCATGCCCCCCACACCGGCAAAATTATGGCAGAACCGTAAACTCTTCCTGGACGCCACCAAGATTGGCCTAAAGAAGATCAGAAGCGCCCCGATCCTGGAAAACTGCCAACAACCCGCCAGATTGAGCAGTCTGCCTATGCTTACTTCCTGGCACAGCGACGGCGGACCTTTCGTCACCCTGCCACTGGTTTATACCGAGCACCCGGTAAACGGCAGTCACAATCTGGGCATGTACCGAATTCAGAGGCACAGCGACACTACCACCGGAATTCACTGGCAGATTCATAAAGGCGGCGGCTATCACTATTTCGAGGCGGAAAAACTCAACGAACCCTTGCCGCTCACCCTGTACATCGGTGGACCGCCTGCCCTGATGCTGTCGGCCATCGCCCCGCTGCCCGAGGATATTCCCGAACTAATGCTCACTTCGCTGCTGCTGGGCTCCAAACTGCCTATGGTCCAGGATCCCCGCGGCGGGCATCGCCTGGTAGCGCATGCCGAATTTGCCGTCAAAGGCATGGTGCCTCCGGGGCTGCGCCATCCGGAGGGTCCCTTTGGGGACCATTATGGCTATAATTCACTGGAACACGACTACCCGATCTTTCAGGTCTCCCACCTCTACCACCGCAGCGATGCCATCTATCCGGCTACCGTGGTGGGCAGACCGCGGCAGGAGGATTTTTTTATCGGCGACTACCTCCAGGATCTGCTTTCACCTCTGTTTCCACTGGTGATGAAAGGGGTCAGAGAACTCAAGACCTATGGCGAGACCGGATTCCATTGTCTTGCTGCAGCACGGGTTGCCGATCGCTATCCCAGGGAGGCCTTTGCTGCCGGGTTGAGAATTTTGGGTGAGGGTCAGTTGTCGCTGACCAAATTTCTGATCATCACCGACGGCACAGTCGATATCACCGATTTCAAGGCGCTCTGGACCCATGTTCTCGAACGGGTCAACTGGGAGCGTGATCTGTTCGTCTTCGCCAATGTCTCCCAAGATACCCTCGATTACACCGGTCCCTCGGTCAATAAGGGTTCCAAGGCCATGCTCATGGGCCTGGGGCCCGGCAAGCTCAGGACCCTGCCCGAATCCTTCAGCGGCAGCCTGCCGCCCGGCTGCGACAAGCCAGTCGCTTTTCTCCCCGGGACCCTGGTGGTGCAGGGGACTCCCTACGAAGAGGATGAGGGGCTGCCAGCCAGACTGGCCTCTTCCTCCGAACTCCAGGATTGGCAGGTGGTGCTCCTGGTGGACGACAGTGCGGAGGCCACCGTCTCCATGCAAGAATTTTTGTGGACTTTTTTCACCCGTTTCGAACCCGCTGCCGACATCCACGCGGCCGCCACTTCGGTCAGGCGATTTCACGTGGGCCTGACTTCGCCGGTGGTCATCGACTGCCGAATGAAACCATGGTACACCGAGGTGCTCGAGGTGGACGTTGCAACAAGAGCGCTGGTGGATGAAAAATTCGACCGGATCATTCCCCGACAATGGCGCTGAATCCCACCATCCGACTGCAGAAATTTCTGGCTGAGTGCGGTGTTGCCTCGCGCAGAAAAGCAGAGCAGCTGATCAGCCGGGGAGCGGTCAGTGTCGATGGCAGAACCATTACCGAGATGGGCTACAAGATCGATCCAAAGCGGCAGGAGGTTCACTACCAGGGAAAGCTCATAAAACCTAAAACCAAGTGGACCTATATACTGCTGAACAAACCCAAAGGCTACGTCACCACCATGTCCGATCCCCAGGGCCGGCCCATAGTCACCTCTCTGCTCAAAGATCTCGATACCAGGGTGTTTCCGGTGGGCCGCCTTGATATCGATAGCGAAGGCGCCCTGCTGCTCACCGACGACGGCGCTCTGGCCCACAAGATCCTGCACCCGAGCCACGAGAGCACCAAGACCTACGAAGTGGTGGTCAAGGGAGTTGTCAGCCAGGGAAAAATCAGAAAACTGGAACAGGGTATCGAAATCGAAGGTAAAAAAACCTGGCCGGCAAAAATATTACAGGTGAAAAAACAGGGTCCGGCCTGCCGTCTGGTGATTTCCATCCATGAAGGCCGCAAGCGTCAGGTGCGAAGAATGTTCGAAGCAATCGGCCACCCGGTAATCAACCTCAAGAGAACAGCTTACGGCAAACTCCAGCTCGGCTCCCTGAAAAGCGGTGCCTATCGTTTCCTTACACCAGAAGATATGAAAAAAGTTCTATTGTAGCTTTTTTCTTTACAAAACCCTAATTAGCTGATTAAATTTAGATAGTTACGCAACAACTACCAGTCTGTTGGAAATTGGTTGAGCTGCTAAATATCTGTTATTTTTGCAGAAAAAAACAGGTTTGCGCTTGCAATTACAACCATTTGAATTTATTCTTGATTTAGTTTTGATCGAGTGGGGCGTTTGTTCGCAGAAAACCCTGATAAGGCATAGACCATTGCAGACAGGAGTATCCACATGAACAAATCGGAATTGATTGAGGCTTTGGCTCAGGACATCGGGATTCCTCATCGAGAAGCTGCAGCGATTACCAATACGGTGATCGACACCATGACGGAAGCCCTTGCTCGTGGTGAAAGTATCGAAATCAGGGGATTCGGAAGTTTTGTCATCAAACAGTACGGCTCTTACGAGGGACGCAATCCTAAAACCGGCAAGAAAATAAAAGTCAGTCCCAAAAAACTTCCATTTTTCAAAGTGGGCAAAGATTTACGCGAGCAGGTGAATAGAAACAAAGCATAGCAGTTCCACTCTCGCGGCCCCGCTTTTCACCTCCTCATACTATCCGGCCTATCAGGTCATAGGTTTGCGCTTCGGTGATTTCCACCTCGACAATCTGACCGGAGCGCGTCTTTCCCTCGTTAATCAATACGCAGCCATCTATTTCGGGCGCCTGATATCTGGTTCGGCCTTCCAGCAGCAGGTCCGATTCCCGGCTCACCCCTTCTATGAGAACCGGTTCAACCGTGTTGACAAAGCGCTTCAGCCGGCGTTGGGAAATTTCCGACTGGAGAGCGAGGATGCGTTCAAGTCGGGCGTGCGTTTCCTCTTCTTCGACCTGGTCACTGAGTTTTTGCGCCGCGCTGCCCTCCTCGTTGGCGTAGCCGAACACACCGACATGATCGAGTTCGGTTTCGCGCAGAAAGGATTCCACCACCCTGACATCTTCTTCAGTTTCGCCGGGAAAGCCGAGCAGCAAGGTGGTGCGCAGCGCCGCGTTGGGAATTCTTCTTCTTATCTCGGCAACGAGATCGACCACTTCCTCTCGACTGTAGCGCCGGTTCATCGCCTTGAGAATTCTAGTGCTGAGATGCTGCACCGGGATGTCGAGATAGGGGACCACTCTGGAGTTGCCGCCAATAATATCGAGCAGTTCATGACTTACCGTAGATGGATAAAGATAGAGCAGCCGAATCCAGTCTACTGAAGTTTCATCGAGCAACCTGACAACCAGTGACTCGAGCCGCCGTTCACCATAAAGGTCGGTGCCGTAGGCGGTCAGGTCCTGGGCCACCAGCGACAGTTCTCTGACCCCACCGGCAGTCAGTGTTCTGGCCTCCTCCACCAGATCTTCCTCGGACCGGCTTCGGAGCCTGCCCCGAATCGATGGAATCAGGCAATAGCTGCAGCGATTGTCGCAGCCCTCGGTAATTTTCAGCCAGGCTCTGAAAAACGGAGTGGATCGCCTGCGCGGCAGAGCTGAAGTCATCAGGTACGGATCAGCAATAATCAATGACTCAATCTGCTTTCCACCGATGAGACTATCCAGCAGGGTTACCATCTGCACCACACCTTCGGTACCGACGAATAGATCGACCTCTTTCAGTTCCGCTTCAAGCTTTTCCCGGTAGCGCTGTACCAGGCAGCCAATGACGACCAGCTTTTTATCGGGATCGGATGACTTGTAGGCTGCCAGTTGGAGGATTTCCTCGATACTCTCCTCCACCGCCGGCTGGATAAAGCCGCAGGTGTTTATCAGCAGTACGGCTGCCTCTTCAGGGTCCTCTACTCCCTGCCAGCCACCCTCTTCCAGGAGCCCGTACACCACCTCGCTATCGACAAGATTTTTCGGGCAGCCGAGACTGACCAGATGAAAGCTCCGATTCATGGCGTCTGTTCCTTCGACCGACCATGGGAGATCAATTTGTCAATCAACTCCCGGCTGGACTTTTTAAACTCGGGCAAGCCGAATCCGGGCTTCCAGTTCTTTGTCCAGAGCATATCAGACACTACGAAAAGTGCGCCGAGACTGATGCCTCGAAAGGCCGCGACCGTGCACAGGGCACTGAATTCCATATCGACGCCGAGCACGCCATATTTTTCCTGTAGGCTCAGTAACTCAGATCTTCGTTCCCGATAGGGGGCATCGGTCGACCAGATGGCGCCCCGGCGCCAGCCAACCCAGTGGCGGCTGGCGAACTCCTCGAGATTGCAGGTCGCCGCAGTCCCCGGAACCGACAGTTTCTCTGGTGAATAATAGCCTGACACCCCTTCGCCACACACTGCCGAGTCGGCCAGGACGATATCACCGATTGACCATGAGGGGTCAAACGACCCGCAGCAGCTTACCAGCCATAGTTCCCGGACGCCCAGGACGATAAGCTTTTCCAGTACCAGTACCGCGGCCGCTGCGCCGAGGGCGGGTCCGGCGAGAACCAGAGTCTGCTGGGCGTCAACCAGCAGGGTGGTCTGGTAGAGAGTCCTGCGCTCGCCGACATGGGGGCTGAAACTGTCCAGGGCATAGTCAGCCTCCGACGGGTTGGCGACCAGCAGCGCCCGAGCCGGCAGCATCTTCTCCTTTCTTCCCCGCCGAGGTTCTATGAGAAGGTCCGCTTCTGTCATGGCACGTTTGATATAATGGGTTCACCCACGTAGCAGTGTCAGTAATTACTTAAATACAAGAAACACCAAACTAATCATAATTCAGCGATGACAAAAAGAAAGGGCCGCAGAATTCTCTGCGGCCCTTTACTGCACCCTGCTGGGTGCGAAATTCGAGTTTCTTGCTACATCAGCGGATTCGCGTAGAGCAGGATCAGTGAAATAACAAGTCCGTAAATAGCAACTGACTCGGCCAAAGCCATACCGAGAATCATGAACACCATCAGTTTCGGCTGAACTTCTGGATTACGGGCCAGACCGGTGGTGGCACCCTGACCGACGAGACCGATACCGATACCGGCGCCAATTGCGGCAAGACCGATGGATAGTCCAGCGCCGAGACAGATCAATGCTAATTGCAGATTACCTTCCATTTTGTTTTCTCCTTGTCAAAGTTAGTTTATTTGGCCTTCTTCCTTTCTATCTGTAAACAATCTAATAGAGGCAGCTATGCCTGATTATCAATGCGCATGTTCCTGGGCCTGACCGAAATAGACCACGGCCAGCAGGACAAACACCATCGCCTGAACCAGAGAGACCAGCACGCCCAGCAGCATGATCGGCAGCGGCGCGAAAAAGGCACCTGCCAGCATGAAAAGAATGCCGAGCAGAGTCTCTTTGGCCATGATGTTGCCAAACAAACGAATAGAGAGTGAGATCAGACGGGCCAGGTTACTGATGATTTCGATGGGCAGCATCAGCGGTACCAGCCACCACATGGGCCCCATGAAGTGCTTGTAATAGTTGAGTCCATGTTCACGGATGCCGATGAAATGATGACTCACCCAGACGATGATGGTCAGCGCCAGCGTGGTGTTTAAACTGGAGGTCGGAGACATGAAGCCGGGGATCAGGCCAATCAGGTTAGCCACGGCGATGTAGAGCCCGAATGTGGTGAGCATGGGAAAGAACTGATCGGTCAGTTTTCTGCCCATATTCTCGGCAAAAAAATTGTCCAAACCGCCGATGACGATTTCCCAGAAATTCTGACCTTTGCCCGGTACCATTTCGAGATTGCTCACGGTCAGCTTGGACACGAAGAACAGAAAAGCCATGACCAGCCATGTATAGGTCATATAGGGTGCGCAGATCTGTTCCAGGAAGGTGTGCCCCACCGGCCCATGCGGTACCGGCAGCCCGAGAGCTTCCAGAATAACGGAAATGAACAGTATCGGATGTTCCATAACCTTTGTTTACCTCCTGCTGAAGTAGTATCCCCAGACAACTCCCAGCGCCGAGAAAGTGATAGTGAACACTACCGTTGTAAGCCCCAGAATCAGACCGAACACGTTGATACTGCTGAACTTAATGAAGAAAAACAGTACCAGTCCGATCACAAATAACCGAAGCCAGAACTTTACAATCAAACCCTTTTTTGTCTTTTTACCCTTCTCCGCCGGCTGCCCCTCGAGGCTCCTAAAAAACCGCAGCATTTCGCGGTAAGAGACCTGGAAACTCGCGATTGAGATGACCCCGCCAACCAGAACCCCCCAGGCAAACGACCATGAACTTATCACCCATGATCCCAGCACCAGAACGGCCAGGTACAACCAGCTCAGAGCCAGCATCCTGCTCAGGGACAGCCTTTCTTCCACTGTCAGTCTTCCTGGTCCGTTTTGTCTTTCTCCAGCTCCTTGCTGCTTTTCCAGAGAATATCGAACAGACTTTTGAAGCCGGCTGCTATCCCGAATGCCAGCCCGATAAAGGTGAACCAGGGAGCCGTACGGCCATCGAACACCTTCTGGTCGAGTAGTATCCCTGCACCCATACCGAGGAAAATAGAAGCGACGAAGGTGATGCCGATGTGACCGTAATGTCCCAGAAGAAACATCATTTCTTTCTTGAAATCGGACATCTCCGTCACCCTGTCAAAACACCGAAATTCGCGCTTCGAATTCCAAAGCGTTTGGTAGCACGCCTCATGTTCAAAGTCAATGGATTTTTTACTTTTCCGCTATTTTTTTGAATGACCATTCAGTCATTTTTTCGAGCTTTTGCAGCTCTTCCTGACCGTGCGCAGAGGAGATGAACGCCACCTCAAACTGCGATGGTGCGAGATAGATTCCCTGGGACAGCATATTGCGGAAATGTTCACCGTAACGAACGGTGTCGGATGACATCGCCGAGGCAAAATCGACCACCTTACGATCGGTGAAAAAGGCCGTCATAAGCGAGCCGATATGATTTAGCTGGACTGCAATCCCCGATTTCTCGCCAATCTCTTTCAACCGGCCTGCGCAGTCGGCCGACTTATCATTGAGGGTCTCATAAAATTTCGGTTTCTGAAGCATTTTCAGGGTGGCAATGCCGGCCGCCATAGCCAGCGGGTTGCCCGACAAAGTCCCGGCCTGGTAGACCGGGCCATCAGGGGCTATCTGATCCATAATCTCCGCTCGCCCCCCATAGGCACCGACTGGCAGACCACCGCCGATGATCTTGCCCAGACAGGTCAGGTCCGGGGTGATGCCGAAATATTCCTGGGCGCCGCCATAGGCCAGCCTGAACCCGGTGATCACCTCATCGAAAATCAGCACGATACCTCGTTCGGCGGTCAGCGCGCGAACCCGCTCCAGAAAAGCACGGTCCGGCACCACACAGCCCATGTTCCCCGCCACCGGCTCCATTATCAGGCAGGCGATATCAAGGGAGTCATCGAGCAAGGTGTTCTCCAGCATCGCTATGTCGTTGTAAGCGATCGAGATGGTATTTTTAACGATATCTTCCGGCACGCCTGGACTGCCGGGAATACCTAGCGTTGCAACCCCGGAGCCGGCTTTGACCAGGAAAGAATCGGCGTGTCCATGGTAGCAGCCGTCAAATTTGACCACAATATTTTTACCGGTAAACCCGCGTGCCAGTCTCACGGCACTCATGGTGGCCTCGGTTCCAGAATTGACAAACCTCACCTTGTCGATGGAAGGGACCGCCTCGACCACCATCGAAGCAAGGGTGATTTCCGATGGGGTCGGAGCCCCGAAACTGGTGCCCTTGGCAGCCGTTTCCTCCAGTGCTGCGACGACGTCCGGGTGAGAATGTCCGCCAATCATCGGCCCCCACGAGCAGACGAAATCGATGAACTCGTTGCCGTCCACATCGGTCACCCGCGCCCCCTGCGCACTGCTGATGAAGAGCGGCTCGCAGCCGACCGATCGGCAGGCTCTAACCGGACTGTTTACCCCTCCAGGAATGACCTGACAGGCCCTCTCAAACATTTGCTGTGACTGATCTCTGTTCATATGCTCTGCTCCGCTCACCGTCTCCGCGACACCGCCTTGAGTGACACCAGACAATTGTAATTATTCAGACTATTTACACATCTTCCTACAGACGCGACAAGAGGCGTCACTATATCACGGCTGACTTTTGGATGTCAAACCTATCATCACCCTTGATCTTTACTGTTTTATGCACAAAGTAACAAACCAAATTGGTCAGGACCCAGGTGTACACCCAGTTTTTGCTTGTCAGTATGATGGCCAGAAGGTAAACTGGACAAGTCTGTGCACCTCTGTCAGGGCAACAATAACCACCTGAATATAAAACAGAAAATCCCTAAGGAGAAAGACAATGGCCAGCGATAAAGTCCTGCAGTTAAATGATGCCGAATTTGATTCAGCCATCGGCTCGGATCAACCGACTCTGGTTGATTTCTGGGCCCCCTGGTGCGGCCCCTGTAAAGCGATCGGTCCCGTCGTCGAAGAGCTGGCCGATGAGTATGAAGGCAAGATCTCCATCGCCAAAATGAATGTCGATGACAATCCTGTCACGCCTGGCAAATTCGGTATTCGGGCTATCCCCACCCTCATTCTCTTCAAAGGCGGCGAGGTAGTCGATCAGATTACCGGAGCGGTTGGCAAAACCCAGCTTGTCGACCTGATTAACAAAGCCCTGTAATCATTTTCTGAGGTTTCACTAATTCTCTTATCCGGGTGACAATGGAAAAAAGCCATTTTGAGCTGGTCATTCTAGGTGCAGGCCCGGCAGGACTAACTGCCGGGCTTTATGCGTCACGGTCACGAATTGATCACATACTTATTGAAAAAGGGGCTCCTGGAGGCCAGGTACTGACCACCGACTGGGTCGACAACTACCCCGGTTTTCCCGACGGAATCTCCGGGTTCGACCTGATGGATAAGATGACCGCCCATGCCAAACGATTCGACGTCAACATCATGACCAAAGAGGTGGCCTCCGTCGAACTCAGCGATCCTGCCGTCAAGCGCATCGTTTTCGCTGATGGTTCTTCCCTCACCTGCGAGGCGCTGATCATCTGTACCGGAGCCAGCCCCAACAAGCTCGGCATCCCGGGCGAGGCCGAGTTGGCCGGCAAAGGTGTTTCCTATTGCGGAACCTGCGACGCTCCCTTTTACCGGAATATGCACGTCGCCGTTATCGGCGGCGGCGACACGGCCGTCGAGGAGGCTGATTATCTGACCAGGTTCGCCAGCAAGGTGACAATAATTCATCGACGTGACGAACTCAGGGCCATTAAAATTCTTCAGGAAACCGCTTTTGCAAACGAGAAGATAGATTACATCTGGAACAGCCGGGTTACCTCCATCGAAGGCGACAAGGAGGTCGAAAGACTGCAGCTTGTCGATAACGACGGCAACTCCTCAACCCTTGAGGTCCAGGGTGTTTTCATACTCATCGGCATTACCCCCAACAACGAGATGCTGCCCCTGGACCAGCTAAAAGCTGATAAGTGGGGATTCATCCCCACTGACAACGAAACCCTCACTTCCATTCCCGGTGTCTATGCCGCCGGCGACATCAGGAGCAAGCTCATGCGCCAGGTTGTCAACGCCTGCGGTGAAGGGGCCAATTCGGTAGTCGCGGCGGAGCATTATTTGAAAACCAGATCTGAACAATGAGACCAGCGCCCGCATGATTCCACATAAATGCCCTTATACCGTGTCCATGAGCCGAGTATTGTGGTACGCCCTGCTGACGCTGACCGTCTCACTGCTCATCCTCGGTTCCGGATGTACGACAGTGAAAGAGACCCTTCGGATCGAAGAGAAGGCCGATGTATCGCTGCCGGCCGAGCAGCTGACCATCAAAGGGATGGAAGAATTCAATATCGGCAAGTATTTTCTGGCAATCGAGTATTTCAACGAGATTCTGGACCGCTATCCGTTCAGTCCCCAGGCACCGCTGGCGGAACTCAAGGCCGCGGACAGCAATTACTACATGGAGCGCTACGAAGAGGCGCTGGTGCTCTACAGGGAATTTGAAGAACGGCACCCGACCAACGAGGCCATCGCCTACGTGATGTATCAGAAAGGGATGTGCAGTTACAACCGGATCGACCGGATCGACCGGGACATCACCGGAGCGTTTGAATCAATCCAGGCCTTCGAGGAACTGCTGCGGGCCTTTCCTGAGTCGCCCTACACCGCCGAGGCAAAAGCCCGAATCCAGGCCGCTACAGAGTTTCTGGTCAACCACGAATTCAACGTGGTTGAGTTTTATCTGCGCACCAAGAAGTATAGCCAGGCCGAGACCAGGCTCAACTATCTTCTCGCCATGTATCCCGACTCCAGCGTCGCCCCGAAGGCCCGGGAGATACTCGATCTGATCGAGGCAGGCAACCCGCCAAAGTATGGCATCGGCCACTGGTTCAAAAACCTCTCCCTTCCTGATTGGATGGATTTCATGGACTGATGGCCACATCGGCCGAGCCTCTGCGATTGAAGGCTGTTCAGAGCTGCTCCACGCTCAAGAGAAAAGCGGGGCTTTTGCGGCGGCATCGGTTTCCAGCCATTCCTCGCCCAAAGACATCTCCATGGCCCGAACCGGGCAGATCAGCACACACTGGTTACAGCCAGTGCATTTATCCGCATCAAAAAGCACCGCCATGTCAGCACGCCTGATATAGAGCGCCTTCACCGGACAGACACCGGTACAGGCTCCGCATTGAAAGCAGCGCTCGTCGTCGCGTCGTATCCGCGTTGCCAGACGCTCTATGGTGACCCCCAACTGCTTCAGATATTCAAGACCGTCCTTGATATTCTGCTTGGCCCCGGCCATCTCGATAATCAGAATGCCCTCCCGCTGCGGCAGAATATTGGCGCGCAGAATATTGACCTCGACGTCGTATTCTTTGATCAGTCGATAGATGATCGGTTTGTCACTGATCTCCTTGGGGAACCTGATAAAATAAATCCTTCTGTACACGCTGCTCACCATTGTTCTGTTTCCATTATTATTGTGCTTGTCTGATCCTCAAGGGCTCCTTCAGCCGCCATCGACGAAATCGTCGACCCTGGCAAGAAGGGCTTCAAGGCGGTCATCGGTATCGAGGTTGAGAAGCGAGGCGCCAGCCACCTGCGTCGGAACCACGAAGACCTTTTTCTGACCTTGATAAATTTCCCATCGGCCGTCCGAAACCGCTTTGGAATCGAGAGCACGAAGTTGAAAACGGTCTTTTATCACCGACTCCGCGCAGTGGCAATGAACGAAGAACAGAAGGCCTCGTCCGCTAAACTCGTCAACTAGCTGCTGCCGCTGTTCTTCACCCCCATAGGAGCCGTCCAGGACAATGCCGGTGTCCCCCTCAGCAATCGCTTCCGCGGCGCGCTTCAACATTTCCCCGTATGTCCGCCGGGTCATCTCGGGGCTATACAGGCCCTCGTTAAAAGGCACATGATGCCGGCTGTCCGGTGCCACTCCAGCCAGCTCTTTTCTGATCTGGTCACTGTTGTAACAAAGATATCCCCGAGCTGCCGCCCAGCGCTGGGCCAGGTAGCTTTTTCCCGAACCGGTCAGGCCCAAAAATACCACAATGATTGACTTAGCTGTCTTCCCGGGCATAGCGCTGGGCCAGTTCGAAATAGCGTGTCGCCTGGGCCGTGCAGTCAGCCGCAGTTGCCGGCTCAACACCGGCATCGGCCGCGGTGAACAGATTAATCTTCCCCCGGACATAGGCCCGGTAGCACTTGTAGAAAGCTATCAGATCCAGCAGTCCCCGGTCGCCCGAGCGCTCCACGTAGCGGCTCACGAAATGATCGGCCAGATCGTCGAGGCCATGGAAATCGAGATCCATGGCCAGAAAGCCGATGTCGCCGGCCACATCGCTGTAGCGAAAGCGGTCGTTGAACTCGATACAATCAAAAATGTAGACCTTGTCGCCGAGGCAGATGTTGGCCGAATATAAATCTCCGTGGCAGTCCCTGATTCTTTCATCTGCGATTCGCCTGTCGAAGCGCTCCTCCTGCTTCAAAACAGCCAAAGCGTAGGCCTTGATCTGCTCGAATTGTTCCCTGCTCAAAGCCGGTCCGTCGACGAAGGCTTCTGTCTGCTCAAAATTTTCCACCACGTTGACGGCGACCGATTCAGTTCGGCCATAGGATCTGATCTCGTCGTTGACCTCTGCCGACTCATAGAAAGGTACCAGGGTATCGACAATCCGGTCCAGGTGAGTGGCGGTCAGAGCACCGGCGGCCAGAACCCTGCCCATCATCTGTTTTTCCTCCAGGCGCCGCATTTTAACCCCGTACTCGACGATGTCACCGTCCCCGCCCAGCGCATAACCATCTGGCGCGCGGGTTACTGTGACGCGCTCGAGGTAGATCTCCGGGCAGAGGCGTCTGTTCAGGGTTACCTCCTGGAGGCAGTAGTGGGCCCGCTTGTCGAGAGTGGAAAAGTCCAGAAAGCCAAAATTCATTGGTTTCTTGAATTTATAGACGAACTCCCCGGCAATCAGTACGTAGGATATGTGAGTCTGAATGAGTTGAACATCGGCGGCCGGATGGCCGTAGGAGTCGGTGGACAGCAGGCTGTCGATATAGTCAGGAAGATTTTGCATCAGCGTAGTTTACCTATAGTAATCAGTAGTTCACCTGCGGTCCCGGCCATGGTCTCCTGCCAGGATTCGAAAGACGCCCTCTGGTGCGCGTCACAGTGTAACAAAATCGATCGCCGCGGTAAACAGAACAGGAATCCTTTACCTTGATTTATGCACGTGCTAAGGTAGCATTTTTCAATCTATTCGACAGACCGGCCCAGCCTGCCGGTTTCAGGCAGTATACAGGTGAAAAATGAACAGCAACACTCTTTACAATCTCCTCGAGCGGGTACGCAGCGGTCAAGTCGATGTCGAGGAGGCGCTGCACCAGTTGCGAAGCTTCCCTGCCGAGACGCTCGACGGAGCCTGTGTCGACCACCAGCGCGAACTTCGAACCGGGCTTCCCGAGGTAGTTTTCGGTGAATCGAAAAGTGCGGAGCAGATTGGTGCCATCAGCGCCGCCATGCTCGAGCAGCATGAACCAGTTCTGGTTACCCGGGTGGATTCCCGAAAGGCTGCCCTGGTCAGGGAGCAGATCCCGCAGTTTGTCTATCACCAGCAGGCCCGCATTCTGCAGCATGGCAGCCTGACGATCGAGCCTGATCAGGTCAGAGGTGAAATCGTGGTGATCTGCGCCGGCACCTCAGATCTCGGTGTGGCAGAAGAGGCCCGTATAACCATCGAGACCCTGGGCCATCCCTGCCGCACCATCTACGATGCCGGGGTTGCAGGGCTGCATCGGCTCCTTGCCCACCACGAACATCTGCAGAAGGCTGCCGTCATCATCGTCGTCGCCGGCATGGAAGGGGCGCTGCCCAGCGTGGTTGGGGGACTTGTCCGCTGTCCGGTAATCGGCGTACCCACCTCGGTGGGCTACGGTGCCGGAGTCGGAGGGTTTGCCGCCTTGCTCGGCATGCTCAACAGCTGTGCCCCGGGACTGGCCGTGGTCAACATTGACAACGGTTTCGGCGCTGCCTGCATGGCTATAAAAATTAATGCACTCGACTGATTGCAGGGTGGGGCTGCAGGCACCGTCCACACGCTGCCCCTGAAAAGCCAACCGGTAGCCCAACAAAGTGCGTTGAAACCTTGCAAGATTCAGGCATTACGGTATAATCGCGGGGCTGGATTCTGTGCAAACTGGTCATTACTAATTCCTTACGGAAAAATTTATGAACACCGCCTTAAAAATAAAACTCGGATTTTTGTTTTTTCTCATTGTACTCGCCGTCATCACAGTGGTGCCCTCCTTCTACGCCGGCGCGCCATCCTGGTGGAAAAAATACATGGCCCCCGAAGGGCTGAGGCTCGGCCTCGATCTGCAGGGAGGCATGCACCTGGTACTCAAGGTCAACCTCCAGAAAGCCGAGGAGAACACCCTAGAACTTGCCGCCAATGATCTCAAGGACACCCTGGCGGAGGAATCGGTGACCGCAGTCCAGACCACGTCGGCCTCAAAGGATACCATCATCTTCACTCTGCCCAACGCCAGTGCGGTAGACAAAGTCCAGGAGATCATCCAGGACGGATTTGACGAAGAGCTTGACGTCCAGGTGGATGCCAAAGAAGGCAGTTTCCCCCGCATCATCCTTGGATTGAGCCAGGAAAAGAAAGACTATATTAAGAACAATGCGGTGGCCCAATCCCTGGAGATCATCAGAAACAGAATCGACCAGTTCGGTGTTGCCGAGCCGGTGATCATTCGCCAGGGTGCGGACGAAATTGTTATCCAGCTGCCCGGGGTAAGGGACCCCGAGCGGGCCATGAAGCTGCTCGGCGATACCGCTCAGCTCGAATTCAAACTGGTGGCTGAGGGTGAAGGGGTAAACATCGATCAACTGGTCGCCGACGCGATCGACTCAGGCCAATGGTCTGGCAAATGGCAGGAGCGGGACGCGGTAAGCGAACTAAACCGCCTTCTGGCTGCATCTCTGCCGGCCAACACGGCCATTTATTTCGAGAGACTGGTCGACAACCAGACCGGTATTGAAAGTTACCGGCCGATCCTGCTCGAGACCAAGGTGTTGATGACCGGTGATATGGTCAAAAATGCCCAGGTCAGAATTGGCGGCACCTTTAACGAGCCCTATGTCAGCATCGACCTGACCTCCCGCGGCGGAAAGGTGTTCGCCACCTTGACCGAAAAAAATGTCGGCCGCAGAATGGCCATCGTGCTGGACGGGGTGGTAAAATCGGCTCCGGTTATCAGAGAGCGGATCCTGGGCGGCTCAGCCCAGATCTCCGGCAGTTTCACCCACGAGGAGGCCTCGGACCTTGCCATTGTCCTGCGGGTCGGCGCCCTGCCGGCCCCGGTTGACGTCATCCAGAATATGACAGTGGGCTCGAGTCTGGGTAAGGACTCCATCCAAAAGGGATTGATTTCAGGTGTTTTCGGTGCCCTGCTGGTCCTGGGATTCATGATCATTTATTACCGGCTATCCGGAATCATCGCCAATTTCGCCCTGACTCTCAACATCCTCTTTCTCTTCTCGGGCCTGGCGGTGCTCAACGCCACACTTACTCTTCCAGGTATTGCCGGAATCGTGCTTTCCATAGGTATGGCGGTTGACGCCAATGTCCTTATTTTCGAGCGGATGAGGGAGGAATACGCCCTTGGCAAGCCAGTCCGGTCAAGTATCGACGGGGGCTTCGGCAAGGCGTTGTGGACCATCGTCGACTCTCAGGTGACGACCCTGATCACCGCCATGGCGCTGTTTCTTTTCGGTACCGGTCCGATCAAAGGATTCGCCGTCACCCTGAGCCTCGGCATCATCTTCAACCTCTTTACCGCCCTGTTCTGTTCGAGGTTGGTATTTGACGTGTTGGCCGCTAAACGAGTCATCACCAATCTTAAGTTTCTGCAATTCACCAAGAAGCCCAACATCGATTTCATGAAGGTGCGGACCATCACCTTCTCGCTTTCGGGGGTAATGATACTTATCGGCCTTATCGCTTTCTTCCAGATAGCCAGGGGCAGCGCCAACATGGGTGTCGATTTTTCCGGCGGCTCACTTCTCCAGTACAAAGCCGAGCAGCCTTTTTCCATGGCTGAGGTTCGGGGAGTATTTACCCGCAACGGTATGGAGGGCATCAACTTGCAGGAGGTCGAAAACGAAAATCGGCTGATTATCAAAGTCAAAAAGTCAGAGGCGGTGGTCGCCAACCTCAGCGACCAGGTCAACGAATTGTTTGACAAAGAACTGGCAGACAAAGGATTCGTTCTCGAATCACAGTCTGAAATTGGCTCCAGCGTCAGCGCCGTACTGCGCAACAAGGCGATTCAGGCCATCCTCATTTCGCTGGCCGGGGTTATCGTCTACCTCGCCTTTCGCTTTGATATCAGCTTCGGGCTTGCGGCGGCGGCGGCAACCTTTCACGATGTGCTGGTTGTTCTGGGCATTTGCTGGCTCTTCAATATCGAGATCACCCTGCTGATCGTGACCGCCCTGCTCACCCTGGCCGGTTATTCGCTGAACGACTCGGTGGTTGTTTTTGACCGTATCAGAGAGAATATGAAGAAGCTGGAAAAGTTCCGCCTCACCCCCCAGGTTATCAATGACAGCGTCAACCAGGTAATCAGCAGAACGATCGTCACCTCGCTGACCTCGGCCATGGTGTTGCTGTCTCTGTTCCTGTTCGGCGGCTCGGTGATTCACGATTTCTCTTTCGCCCTGCTGATCGGGGTGCTGATTGGTACCTACTCGTCGATATTCATAGCCAGCCCGCTGCTGACCTTCTGGAAGCGGGGGCAGGCCTGACAGTTCATGGCTGATCGTCCACTTCCTGAACAGGTCTCGCGGCTATACCCGGGGGAAATGTTCTCTTTTCTCTGTCACAATCGGGTCAGCTGTTTCACCCACTGCTGCAGAGAGCTGGAACTGGCCTTGACCCCCTACGATGTGCTCAGGCTCCGTCTGGCCACCGGTCTCAGTTCAACGGAACTCCACGATCGTTATATCATCGAGGAACTGGACCCCGAAGACGTCTTCCCGCGCTACTACCTGACCATGGTCGATGACGGCAAGGCCAGCTGCGTCTTCGTAAACGCTCGAGGCTGTCAGATTTACCGGCACCGACCCGGTGCCTGTCGGACCTACCCCCTCGGCCGGGGAACAAGAAGGGAGCAGGACCGGGTAAGCGAGCAGTTCATCCTCCTGAGAGAGACGCACTGCCAGGGCTTCCAGGAAAAGGCCGTGCACACGGTAGAGAGTTTTATGAAGTCCCAGGAGCTGGAACCCTTCAATCGCTTCAACGACAGACTCACCGCCATCACCCAGCACCCGCAGATCAAAGAGGGAAAGCAGTTGACCGATGCGCAGCGTACCCTCTATAAGCTCGCCCTCTACGATCTTGATTCATTCCGCTCCCAGCTCAATGACAAACATATAGCCTCACCCTTGGACATACCCGAAGGGGTCTTTGAGGATGACGAGCGACTGCTTGAATTTGGCCTGGACTTCATAGAGAAACAGTTTTTCGACCGTTGAGCGAGACCATGGAAATCATCACCTACAACCTGCCATGCTTAATTTGATCGTTTTCGACTGTGACGGGGTCCTGTTCGACTCCAGAGAGGCCAACCGGATCTACTACAACGATCTTTTGTGCGCCTTCAACCATTCTCCCATGGACGACCAGGAACTCGAATACGTGCATAGCCACAATGTCATCGATTCGGTGTCCCACATTTTCCGGAAGTCTCCGGCAACGGATCTGGAAGCGGTGCACCGTTATCGCCAGGAGCACAGCTATACACCCTATTTGTCCCATATGATCATGGAGCCGGATCTGAGGGAATTCCTCGATATCGTCAAACCCCGCTATCGCCTCGCCATCTCCACGAACCGGACTACCACGATGAGGCCGCTGCTGGAATCATACGGCCTTACCACCTATTTTGACCTGGTGGTGACCTCGATGGATGTAGCGAATCCCAAACCGGCACCGGACGCCCTCTTGAAAATTTTTTCACATTTCGACTGCAGACCGGAGGAAACGATATTCATCGGCGATTCAGAAGTTGATCAGCAGCATACCGAAAATGCGGGGGTCGATCTCATCGCCTTTAAAAATCGGCGCCTTAAAGCCCGATTTCATGTCGACAGATTCATGCAGATTCTTGACTTGGAGCCCTTTTACCAGCGTGGCCGAGACAATGTATAAAAAACTTTTTCTTGTTTTGAAAAATGCTATAATATCGCATTGATTACCTCTCAACCACTCCTGCGTTCAATCGGAATTTGCTATGGCTATTGCCTCGGAACAGCTTGAAGCTATCAATCAGGAACTGAGCAAATCTTTTTCCGATGATCCGCACATCACCGTGGTCCCCGTCGATGGCAATCCTCCAGAAAAATACGAAGTAACCTACCATGTCGAAGGACTGCAGAAGAGTGACGATGGGGGGGTGGAAAAAGCCGGCAGCCACACAATTGTCATTAGCATCCCTTTCGGTTATCCGCATTTTCCACCGAGTTGCAAGCCCAAAAGTCCTATTTTCCACCCTGATTTCGATCCGGCTGCAATCTGCATCGGGGATTTCTGGGGAAAAAATCGCTCCATAACCGATCTTATCGCCCACATCGGTGAAATGATCACCGGGGCCTATTATTCGACGACCAATGCTTTCAACGAGGAAGCAGCCCAGTGGTATGCAGAGAATTTTGCCTCCAAAGATACGGATCAGGACCAAGTTTTAGTCCCCGATGACACAACCTCCATTTCTTCGACCCCGGGTCCTCCTTCTGAGGATGACTTCACCTCCCTGTTGGAGGACGATGACGACCAAATCGAGGAAGACCTGCTGGAGCCCTTCGACTCAGCGACCGAAGACGATATTGCCCCGGCCCTGAGCTTCGTCGATGAGGTCGAAGCTAAAACTGATGAAGATACAGATAGCTCACTCGGAGATATCTTCGAAGAATCCGATTTCGATTTTGAAGCCCCGTCGAGAACTGAGGCAGCTGCCGATGACGAACCGCTTCCTCCGGAGGACGCCAGCGAACCGGAGGGTGAAATCGACGAAGAAGAGATTGATATCGAACACCTCACTGAACTGGCTGCAGAGAAACGGTTCTTTGGGCTGGACAAGGAACTCTCCCTGCTTCCAGCCTCGGCCGCCTTTGCAGGAAAAGAGGCGCTGGCGGAACAGGCGGCGGTAGCACTCGAAGAGGCTCAAACCCTCTACACCCAGGCACTTGACCTCGAGCACCAGGGTGAGCCTGCGGAAGCGCTGAACTATTTCAAGAAAATCCAGACAGTTACTTCCGATTACCCCGGCCTGCACGACGACATCAGCCGCATGACCCAGGCTTTGGAGCTGCTCGGAGACTGGACGGTGCCGACGCTCGAATCCCGTGAATCGAGCGAGACGCTGGCTGAGCCCGAAATATTTGCGCAGGAGGTTCACCAACCGCCGCCGCAGCCGTCTCCTCCACAACCGTCTCCATCGCCTGAGCCGGACCCCAGAGATAATGACGCGCGGACCTTTTTCGATGAAACCCCGCAAGGTAAATCAAGGTTGATACCCTACGCGCTCATTGTCATTTTGGTGCTGGTGGCTGGTGCTGCCGGGGTCAATTACTATCTCAGTTCTGCTCAATACAACAAGGCCCAGCAAGGTTTCGCCGAATGTCTTGCCTCACTGGAAAATAGCCAGTTCAGCGAGGCCGAGCTGCAATGCGAATCAGCGCTTGGAGTGGCAAAGCAGGTCAGGCTGTTCAAGGCAGCCGACCGTGATGCCTTGATCAGGAAAGTGGAAAAAACGCTCCGCTCCGAGCCCCTCAGGCAGGGACTGGCAGGAAACCTCATGCTTGACGGTCAGTACTATCCCAAGCAAGTCGTCCAGAATATCACCTCTTTCAAAGAATTCAAGCGCCAGGGAGACGAATTGTTCGCTGCTGCCAACTGGCAGCAAAGTGTCTCCAATTATGAGCAAGCGCTGCAGATCGCCGCCGATGAAAAAGCCATCGACCGGCAGGAGCTCTATCAGATTTCGGAAAATATCAAGCTTGCCCGTTTCAATATTGTCTACAAGTCGGGCATATCCTACATCGAACGAAAAAAGTGGGTGCTGGCCACTAAAGATCTCTCGGGGGCACTTGAACAGCTCAAAGCTTTGAACCTGCCCGATAAAGCCCCGCTCATCGACGAGATTACCGCTCAACTGGGTAAAATAGAACAGGCCACTGAAAAAGAAAAAGGCGACATGGCCTTTTCCGAAGGCAAGTGGGCCAAGGCCTCCGAACACTATCGCAAAGCGCTGACGCTGGCCAACCAGTCTTTCGACCCCGATCAGGACGCAATTTACGAACTCAAACAGCTGATCGTCAAAGGCGATCTTTACACCATAGTTTCAAGCGGCAAGTCAGCTTTCAGACAGGCCCGCTGGGACGAAGCGATCGCCAGCTATGACCAGGCGATCACCCTGCTGGAAGACAACCGGGAGCTTCTCAAGCGGGCAAATACCGAGGAAAACCGGAAAAAACTTGCCCGCATCATGCTGCAGGCCTCGGTCATTCGTGACAAGCAGGATGCCGCCAGGCATCTTAAAGAGCAGCAGTTCAATGAAGCAATAACCAAACTCGAAGCGATCATAGCCTCGATATCGGCGAGCGAATTCCAAGGCGAACCAGAATTCGAGACCGTCCGGCTGGAAGCGAAACAATCAATAGAACAGGCCGAAAATGACCAATTGCTGGCCGACAAGATCGCCTATCTGGAAAAAAATTTTGAAGAACTCTTCACCACCCACTACTCAGGATCTCCTCCGGAGTCTCTCGTCGACAGGACAGTCGTGTTCGAGAAGAAAACCGGATCACTTCTGCTGTTCAGGTTGCAGTGTGTGGAAGTGGGACGCGGCCGGCCGCTGCAGCTGGTAATGAAATACGCCCACGACCTCAATAGCGGCGAGTGGCGCTTCTACAGCGACGGCCAGTAACCGAAATAAGTCCGAGCCCGCGGCTGCTCAGCTGTACCTCAGCATCCCAAAGGTCAACCCCAGTGATTTCTGCCAGTTGAGACAACCTGCACGCCACACGGCCGTGCGGCAGCGCCATTGACGCCTTCCCCTATGCGGAGTCTGTCGGTCAAGGACCAGGAAGGGTGCTGCTCTATGAGCGTCAGCCTAAAGCAGGAAGCGGAACTCTCCTTTGCCCAGCAGATCGTGAAGATGGAGGATGCCGGTCAATCTTCGCTCAGCATCGACCACCGGCAGGACGGTCACCTCGTGACGCTGCATGATGCTCAAGGCATCAACGGCCTGGATATTTCCGCCAATGGTAATCGGATTGGAGGTCATCGCCTCTTCGACCCTGGTATTTTTCAAGTCCAGGTTTGAGGCTACATAACGCCTCACATCTCCATCGGTGATAATCCCTTCGAGCCGGGAGTTATCTCCGGTGACAACCACGGCCCCGAGATTTTTCTCATTGAGTTCCGCTACCGCCTCCTCGGTGCTCGCCGCAATGGTGACGAGTGGTATCTGGGTTCCGGTCAGCATCACTTCCTCGACCTTTACCTGCAGACGGGCCCCGAGGCTGCCGGCTGGATGATTGGAGCGGAAATCCGCAGCCTGAAAATGGTTCTTGTTCATCAGCACTACTGCCAGGGCATCGCCCAACGCGAGAGTAGCGGTGGTGCTTGCTGTCGGGGCCAGGCCGAGCGAGCAGGCCTCTTTGGGAACAGAAATGTCCAGTGCCACATCGGCGGCGCGAGCAAGGGTCGACTCGACCACTCCGGTCATGACGATAACTGAAGCGCAGCGGCGTTTCAGATTACCGAGAAGGAGATTCAATTCGGCGGTTTCCCCTGAGTAGGAGATGGCGATGACCACGTCGGTTTCCTGAACTATGCCAAGATCGCCGTGCATGGCCTCGACCGGATGTAAAAAGAAAGAGGGGGTGCCGGTGCTGTTCAGGGTTGCGGTAATCTTCTGACCGATAATTCCGGATTTACCGATGCCGGTAATGATCACCCGGCTTGGACAGTCGTGGATTAATTCCACCGCTTTGACGAATTGGCTGCCAATCCGTTCACGGACCGCCGCCAGTCCCTGCTCTTCTATCAACAATACTTCCCGCGCTTCTTCAATGGTCATGTGCCTTTCCTGGTTGACGCTGTTTTCCGACAATTGAATCTAGCAGATAGCAGCAGATACGGCAATCCGCCCTGGTGCACAGCTGGACGTGGTACGCTGATCTATTGACCTGCGCCCCTTCTCGTTCACCCACTCCGCGCGCTGAGAAGGGTTGCCCGATTCCCCTTGACATCGGCCGCGTTCAAGGTTCAAATATCTTGTTTGGCAATTCGGTGCTTCATGCATACAGTAGCTTTCAGCGAAATGAAAGCATAATAACTAGGACGGAAAAATCATGTCAAACTATCTTTTTACTTCAGAATCAGTTTCAGAGGGACATCCGGATAAAGTCGCCGACCAGATTTCAGATGCGATTCTCGATGCCATCATCGACCAGGACAAAGGCGCCCGGGTAGCCTGCGAGACCATGGTTACCACCGGCATGGTGCTCATCGCCGGTGAGATTACCACTTCCGCCTGGGTGGACATGGCAGATGTGGCCCGCCAGACGGTCAGAGACATAGGCTATAATTCCTCCGACATGGGATTCGACTGGCAATCCTGTGCAATACTCACTTCGATTGACAAGCAGTCTGCCGACATCGCCCAGGGCGTTGACGAGGGCAGCGGACTCGATCTTGAGCAGGGGGCAGGCGACCAGGGTCTGGTGTTTGGTTACGCCTGCAACGACACCCCAGTACTGATGCCCATGCCGATTTATTACGCACACCGGCTGACCAAGCGTCAGGCCGAGGTCCGAAAATCAGGCAGACTTCCCTGGCTGCGCCCCGACGCCAAAAGCCAGGTGACAATCAACTACGTCGACGGCGTTCCGCAGCGAATTGATGCGGTCGTGCTGTCGACCCAGCATGATGAAATAGTAGAATACCATGACCTCAAGGAAGGGGTCATGGAAGAAATCGTCAAACCGGTGCTGCCCGAAGAAATGATTGATCGCGATACCAAGTTCTATATCAACCCGACCGGCCGCTTCGTCATCGGTGGTCCTGTCGGCGACTGCGGGGTAACCGGCAGAAAGATAATCGTCGACACCTATGGAGGAAAAGGCTCCCACGGCGGAGGCGCTTTTTCCGGAAAGGATCCTTCCAAGGTTGACCGTTCTTCATCCTATATGGGGCGCTATATTGCCAAGAACCTCGTGGCCGCTGGCATCGCCTCGGAACTCGAGGTACAGGTCGCCTATGCCATCGGCATCTCGCAACCGGTATCGATCAACGTAAACAGTTTCGGTACCGGCAAAATCAGCGATGAAAAAATCAGGGAACTGGTGGGCACCCACTTTGACCTCAGACCCAAAGCCATCATCCAGTATCTGGACCTGCTGCGCCCCATATATCGGGCCACCGCAGCATACGGGCACTTTGGCCGCAGACGCGATGATTTCACCTGGGAGCGTATCGACAAGGCGGAAGAATTGAAAGCGGCCGCCAGACTATAACGACAACGGAGTTTCCCACAAGGAATTTACCATGACTACATCGAACAACGATTACAAAGTGGCTGACATCGCCCTGGCAGACTGGGGGAGAAAAGAAGTCGCCATTGCAGAAACGGAGATGCCGGGGCTGATGAGCCTTCGGGCCCAGTATAAAGATTCACAACCGCTTAAGGGGGCCCGTATCGCCGGCTGCCTGCATATGACCATTCAGACCGCGGTGCTGATGGAAACCCTGGTCGAACTGGGCGCTGACATCCGCTGGTCGTCGTGCAATATTTTTTCCACCCAGGACCATGCCGCAGCGGCAATGGCCGCCGCCGGCATCCCCACCTTTGCCTGGAAAGGGGAAAGCGAGGAAGAGTTCTGGTGGTGCATCGATCAGACCATTTTCGGCCCCGACGACTGGCGCCCCAATATGATTCTGGACGACGGCGGCGACCTCACCCTGGTCATGCACCAGAAGTATCAAGCGGAGATGAAACAGGTCAAAGGCATTACCGAGGAGACCACCACCGGAGTGCATCGCCTCAACGAAATGGCCGCTGATGATTCCCTGCTCTGCCCGGCGATCAATGTCAATGATTCGGTTACCAAATCAAAATTCGATAACCTCTATGGCTGCAGGGAATCGCTCATTGACGGCATCAAGAGGGCAACAGATGTGATGGTGGCCGGCAAGATCGCTGTGGTCGCCGGGTACGGTGACGTCGGCAAGGGCTGTGCCCAGGCGTTGGCCGGAATGGGGGCGACGGTCCTGGTGACCGAGATCGACCCGATCTGCGCCCTGCAGGCAGCCATGGAGGGGTACCGGGTGGTAACCATGGAGCAGGCGGCAGCCATCGGCAATATATTCGTCACCTGCACCGGCAATATCGATGTCATTACCAGAGCCCATATGGAGCACATGCCCCATGAGGCGATCGTCTGTAACATCGGCCACTTCGACTCCGAGATTGATATCGCCTCCATCCGCGAACTGGAATGGGAGAACATCAAGCCCCAGGTGGATCACGTCACCTTTCCCGACGGCAAAAAAATCATCGTCCTGGCCGAGGGGCGTCTGGTCAATTTAGGGTGCGCCACCGGCCACCCCAGCTTCGTGATGAGCAACTCGTTCACCAATCAGGTACTGGCGCAGATAGAATTGTGGAACAATTTCGACAAATACGAAAACAGGGTATACTTTCTCCCGAAGCAACTCGACGAAATGGTCGCCCGTCTGCATCTCCAGAAGATCGGTGCCAACCTCACCGCGCTGAGCAAAAAGCAGGCCGACTACATCGGGGTCGAGGTAGAGGGGCCGTTCAAGCCCGACTATTACCGCTACTGAGACATTCTCACCTTTTCACCTCCAGAAGGGGCAGCCGCTGCCAGGCTGCCCCTTCTCTTGCTAACTCCAGCAAAAACCCACATGGTAATATAATTGCTGATAGCAAGAGGCGGGGAAAGATTGGTACGTGCTGCTGCTCTGCGGCCTTATCGCCGTAACAGTGAAAAGTCGGCCGGATGACGGCCTTCGGCCTGTGGCGGCCGACAATCATTTTCACTATTACGACGGGCCTCCGCGATGCAGCACGTACCAATCCTTCCCCCCTCGCTGTGCTGCCCCACAAACAGGTCAAATAAATTACATTAGATGAGGATTGATAAATATCTGGGCTAGGCTACGGATCCTGCCAGTGTGACATCCCCAGAGATCACCTTGTGGCGGTTCCCGTCGGAGTCCTGCACCACCAGGGATCCATCGAGATCGGGACCGAGGCTGATTCCTGCCACCGCTTTGCCATCCTCCCGAACCCAGGTCATGTGTGTTCCCCGAAACGCATCGAAGCGGTTCCATCTGGTAAGAATTTTTGAAAATCCCTGCTTTTCAAAGTCTCTCACGGCGCCGAGCAGGGTATCACGCAGCCTGACAAAGAGCTTTTTGGGATCGATGGCGACGCCGCTTTCAATGAGCACGGAAGTAGCAATGTCTTTGAGCTCTTCAGGGAGATCCGAATCGCTCAGATTGCAATTGATACCGATGCCGATGACACCGAAACTGTCGCCGGGCGCAAGTGAAGATTCACAGAGGATACCGCCGCATTTTCTAGATTTGATGTAGAGATCATTGGGCCATTTCAGGCCGACTGGTATAGTGCAGATTTCCTGCAGGCACTGGGCGGCTGCGACTCCCGCAACCATGGTCAATTTGGGATACTCTGCCAGCGCGATGTCAGGCCGTACCAGATATGAACAATAGAGGTTTTTACCCGGCGGTGAAAACCACGCGCGGCCCAGCCTGCCCCGTCCGCCGGTCTGGGTGTCGGCAAATACCCCGCTGCCGTGCACGCCGCCCTGCTCTCCCAGTTCCCTGGCCACACGGTTGGTCGAGTCGGTACTTTTTAGAAAGATATCCCGGTAGTCCATAAATAAAAAAAGCGCAAAGTTCAGCTGAACTTTGCGCTGCAATCGAGGTCAGAAGGAGTTCGTCTACCTATTTTTTTCCTCGTTCTGAATACGACTCGGATCCGCATACATGGTGGTTGAACCAGACGACCAGAACATCAACCGACCTTCACGAACGAGTTCGTTGGCGACATTCTTGATCTTGCGTGGCTTGGCGTCCGGATCGCACTTGTAAAAATCTTTTATGTAGAGCTGCGGCTTCGGCGATTTTGCGGCTTTCTCACAAATGGCATCTTTTAGTTCATCATCACTCAGAGGCATTTTCTTTCTCCTTTTTTAATGTGACCAAAAGGGCATCAAAGCCCGCCCCGCAGTGCGGGACGGGCTCTCGATCAGCAGAAAACCAGTCAAGTCAACTACTTGATATGGCTGGTGAACTTGAACTGAGTGGTTGTGCGCCAGGTATTATACGCCAGGCGGTAGTCATCGATGCTCTTTTCTGTAAATGGGATATCGCATTTCTCAAAGAAACGCTCCCAACCAATCCTTTCGGCCCACTCGCCAACACGCTCGTATTTTTTCGCGTCTTTTGCATAGGCTTCGAGAATCTTCTTCACTGCCTCAACGGTCTCCGGCCAGAGCGGCGTGTTGTTGGGCAGGAACGGAATAACCAGTTTGGAGAATTTTGGCGCCGAACGGGTATTGGATACCTTGCCGCCGACCAGAATTGCAATTCCGTCACCATCCGGGTCTGCCATCGGCATGGCCGGACACATGGTGTAGCAGTTACCGCAGAACATACAGCGCTCAACAGTAACTGATACTGACTTGATTTCCTCACCGTCAACCATAGCTTTGGCGGGCTTTACGGCTCCCAGCGGACAGGAGGCGATGGCCAGCGGCAGTTCGCAGACACCGGTGATGCGCTTGTGATCGATCATCGGCGGCTTACGATGGATACCGAGTATGGCGATGTCGGACGCATGTACCGCACCGCACATGTTCAAGCAGCAGGCCAGAGCGATACGCACCTGAGCCGGCAGGGTCATGGAGGTGAAGTATTCGAACAGCTCGTCCATGACTACCTTGACCGGTCCTGACGCATCGGTGGCCGGGGTGTGGCAGTGGATCCAGCCCTGGGTGTGAACGATATTGGTGACGCCGGCACCGGTTCCGCCTACG
Source organism: Desulfobulbaceae bacterium (assembly GCA_024640625.1). Classification (GTDB taxonomy): domain Bacteria; phylum Desulfobacterota; class Desulfobulbia; order Desulfobulbales; family Desulfocapsaceae; genus JABDQA01. The sequence continues at coordinate 8,264 of JAHEER010000004.1, read as the reverse complement.
GGGAACTTGTTGCCGCGGCTGGCCAGATCGTCAAGCAGGGGCTGAACCTTGTCTTTTGCGTCAACCATGAACTCGATGTTGTTCCTGGTGGTGAAACGCAGGTGGCCGTCGCAGTGGGCGTCGGCAATATCGCAGATCTCGCGAACGAATTGACAGGTCATCAGTCGAGCGGTACCAACGCGCACGGTATAGACTTCGTCGCCGGTTTCAGATTTGTGCATCAGGACGCCGGGCTGCAGAATTTCGTGCCACAGCCACTTGCCTTTGTTCTCCTTAATGACCGGCGGGAAGAACTGCGCGTAATGTGGCGGACCAAGATCTGTGATACGTCCTTCCATCGGTTTGTCCGGATTATATCCCATGATATTTCTCCTTATATAGTTAATGATAAATAGTAATAATCCGATTAGGCAGCGTGACGGGCGCGGAATTCGTCGATGTCACGATCAAAACCGCCTTCAACCTCTTCCTCGGCCCAGAAGACGTAGGGATTCTCACGCGGAATCCTGATCATCTGAGGAATCGGCTCGAGACCCATAATCTTGATAAAGTTGTTCAGGCCGATACGCTGCATGGTCTCACCAACACGCTCACGGTTCTTACCGACTTCCATCCACCAATCCCAAACGGTTTCGATGAACTCGATCAGTTCCTCGTATTCGTTCTCCTTTTCAACTTTCATGAAAGGAACGATCAGGGTCGACATCTGGGCACCGTCGAGGATCGGGGCTTTGGCGCCAACCAGAACGGAGGCTCCCTGATCTGCGCCGGGACGCAGGGCCCGAGGCATGACGTTGATGCAGTGCATGCAGCGGGTACATTCCTTGTCGTCGATTTTCAGTTCGTCGCCTTCCATCCACATACATTCGGTCGGGCAGAGGTCGATAACCTCTTTCTGGATGTCGAACGGACCCCAATCGCGACCGCTGTGCGAACCGCCGTTGGCCGGATAGTTGCCGGCAACGTATTCTTTTACCGCGGCCTGATCGATGCGGATCTCGTCTCTCCAGGTACCGATGACGGATATGTCGGAGCGGGCAATCGCGGCGACACAATCGTTGGCACAACCGGAGAATTTGAATTTGAACTTGTACGGGAAGGCCGGCCGATGGATCTCATCCTGATAGTGCAGGGTCAGATGATAGCAGGTCTCCTGGGTGTCGTAGCAGGCCCACTCGCAGCGCGACTGACCAAGACAACACTCCGGAGTACGCAGGTTGGAGCCGGAACCGCCGAGGTCCTGACCCATATCATGGGTGAGATCCCAGAAAAACGGTTCGAGTGCCTCTGTCCGGCAGCCAAGCAGAATGATGTCTCCAGTGGAACCGTGCATGTTGGTGACGCCAGAACCGTGCTTCTCCCAGAGATCCATGAGCTTGCGCAGGTTCTCGGTGGAATAGTATTTCGATGCCGGCTGGGCAACACGTATGGTGTGGAAATGCTCAACACCCGGAAATTGCTCAGGAACATCAGAATAACGACCGACAATGCCGCCGCCGTAGCCGAAAACTCCGACGATGCCGCCGTGTTTCCAATGGGTGATCCGGTCCTTGTAAGACAGTTCAAGCTGACCAAGGATGTCGTATACTTCCGGCTTGGTCTCGGCCTGATGCTTCAGGTCGCTTACGAAGCTCGGCCAGGGGCCGCCCTCCAGCTGGTCCAACAAGGGTGTCTCATGTTTTGCCATGATTTCCTCCTTTAAATTACTGTTAGTACTACAACCCTATCCAAAAATCTCTATATACAGATCACGTATCATGAACAAAAGAACCAGCCTGTGTGCGGTATCGGGCTCTCTTTAATCTTTTGTTATCTTTCAACTGGCTTACTCGCGCAACGAAAGCACAATACACTGAACCGGCGAATAATTATGTAGCAGATGAGGATATAACTCCAGGTTTCTTTTGTCAACAAAAAAGCAACCGGTTTCGGCCCCGAAAATGAACAGTCGTTCACCGCTCGAAGCACGCTCCAGCCCTTTATTTGTAAAGCGCTGCGAGGAATTGCTCCTCCACGGAAGTACCACATTTTTTGTTGGCCTTCATGTGCTCCAGAAAGCGGTTGGCCAGGACCTTTCCCAGTTCCACTCCCTCCTGGTCGAAGGAATTGATGTTCCAGGCAAATCCCTGGAACACTATCTTGGCTTCATAGAGGGAGAGCAAACGGCCCATATTCAGAGGGTCGAGTCTGGGGGCGATGATCATTGAACTTGGCCGGTTGCCGCTGAAGCGCTTGTTGGGATTCTCATGCTGCCGGCCCGTCGCCAGAGCGACGACCTGGGCCATGAGATTGGCGAGCAGCTTCTGCTGCGAAGTGGTGCCCTCAACTGTGATATCCTCGCCGTACTGGCTGTCGAGAAAGCCAATGAACTCGGCGGGAACGATTTCAGTACCCTGGTGCAGCAGTTGGTAGAAGGCATGCTGGCCATTGGTTCCCGGTTCGCCCCAGACCACCGGCCCAGTCTTGACTGGTGCGGGATGACCGGCCACGGTGATTGATTTACCGTTACTTTCCATGTCGCACTGCTGCAGGTGGGCGGGAAACCTGTGCAGGGCCTGACTGTAAGGCAGTACCGCCAGGGTCGGACAGCCGAGGAAATTGTGGTTCCAGATGCCCAGCAAGGCCAGCAGCAGAGCCATATTATCGGTTACCTTGTAGATCTCGCAGGCATCATCCATCTCAGAGGCTCCCCTGAGAAAAGCTTTCAGCTGCTCTGCACCGAGGGCAAATCCCAGGCTGACACTGCCGACCATTGAGGTGACGCTGTATCTGCCGCCTATATAATCGTACATATAAAACGAACGCAGATACTTCTCCGGATTGTCCATCGGACTGCCTTTGCCGGTGACGGCGATAAAGTGTCGCGCTGGATCGACCCCGGCCTGCTCGAACCTGGAGCGCACCAGCTCTTCATTGGTGCGCGTTTCAAGCGTCGAGCCGCTCTTTGAGACCACCGACACCAGAGTCCTGGAGGGATCAATCGAGGCCAGTACCCGGGCCGCATCATCGGGGTCGACATTGGCGATGAAATGAACCTGCCGGCTCTCCAGTTTGTGCGCCTGAAGGGCCTCATACACCGCTCTCGGTCCGAGGTCCGAACCTCCGATACCGACATTGACCATGGTGGTGAACTGGTTCTGCTCATCGATCTCGTGTAAAAATGATTCAAGCTTTTTCAGCTCGGCAGTAGCCTGACGAGCTGAATCCGGCTCTTTGGGCCGGTCCGTGAAGATATCCCGGGATGAAGTGTGCAGCACTTGACGGTTCTCGCTTTCCCACCCCGAGATTTTGTTGATCACCGCACCTCTTCTCATCTCTTTGAAGCGCTCAACCAGCCGATGTTCGTCGGCAAAATCCTGAAAGGCCGCCAGCACATCGCCGTCCACCCGCTGGGCCGCGTAAAAAAGCCGCAGGTCTGCCGAAGCACAAATCAGCTCAGCGATTCTGCCCTCCTGTCCCAATGCTCCGGGAGCGGCAAGGTCATAAGGGTTCTGGGCCAGTTTCTGCAATTTTCGCCACGCTCGGCTGTCACTCACATCGGTTGTCATCGGCACCGCTCCATTGTCGTTTTCTTTACTTCTAGTGCCCCAACACTCATTCCTTTTCTATGATGGGACTTGTTCCCGTGTCGGCCAGGCGACGCAGTTCGGCAATTGTCTTATGATAATCAGCACTGCCGTAGACTGCTGAACCGGCAACGAAGATGTTGGCGCCTGCAGAGGCCACAGTAGCAATGGTCTGGGGACCAATTCCGCCATCCACTTCGATGCCCACCTCGAGCCCCCGGCTGTCGATCATCTTCTTGAGCCGCCGGATCTTCTCCAGGATGGCCGGAATAAAAGACTGACCGCCAAATCCCGGATTGACCGTCATCAGCATCACCAGGTCAAGGTCATCAAGCACGAACTCCACCATATCCAGGGGGGTCGCCGGATTAAGTACGGCACCTGCAAGCAGCCCCTGCTCGCGAATATAGCTGAGGGTGCGCTGCAGATGGGTGCAGGCCTCCACATGGACGGTGATCCAATCGGCGCCGGCATCAATAAATTGATCAATGTAGAAGTCAGCATCACTGATCATCAGATGTACGTCAAGCGGTTTGTCGGTTGCTTTGCGGGCTGCCTTCACCACCAGTGGACCAATGGTGATATTGGGAACAAAATGTCCATCCATGACATCCACATGAATCACATCGGCCCCACCTTCATCGACCGCCTGGATTTCTTCTTCGAGCCTGCCAAAATCGGCTGACAATATCGACGGTGCAATCAGTATGTCACTATTCATATGAGATCCTCACAAGCGCTGGCAGCAGCTTTCTCAGCCCCTGTTTTCCGTTGATTTATAAATCATGTCTCCAGGCGCCGTATTGACTAGACCTTCCAACTCAAGCATCAGCAGCGCCTCGTTGAATCGCGCAGCCGGAAGACCGGATTGTTGGAGCAGCACCTCGCGGGGCTGGGGATAGAGCTCGATAATTGCCAGCAGGTCCCGGTGCAGCGGCTCAAGCACCCGCCGAACCACAGTGCTGCTCTTTGCCAAAGCCGCCTCAGCCCCTTGATCAATCGCCAGGTGGCTGAGTATGTCGGCCGCCGATACCACCAGGGCAGCGCCCTGCTGAACCAGCCAATGGGTACCGGCGCTTTTAACGGAGTCTACCTGACCGGGTACGGCACATACCTCCCGTCCCTGCTCAAGCGCATGCTGAACAGTGATCAGCGATCCGGATTTTTTCGAGGCCTCGACCACTACCACCCCTCTGCTCAGACCGGCGATAATTCGGTTACGGGCCGGAAACCTGAACCCCTCCGGAGGGGTGCCAAGCGGATATTCGCTGATCAGTAGTCCTGATTGCCGAATCCTTTCATATAAATGGCGGTTCTCCCGCGGGTAGATTACGTCGAGGCCGCAGCCCAGTACCCCGACAGTGGCGCCGACGGCGTCAAGCGCACCGGCATGGGCCTCTGCATCGATGCCAGATGCCAGCCCCGAGACCACACAGATCCCGGCATTAGCCAGGGCCCGGGCTATTGTCCGGCACACCCTGCGACCGTAACTGGTCGCCGCCCGAGAACCAACGATGGCCACCGAGGCCATGTCCAGCAGCCTTCCATCACCATGCAGGTAGACGACAGGCGGCGGCTGTCCTATATGACGCAGCAGTTCGGGATAATCCGGATCACTTCGGATCAGCGCTCTGGCACCGATCTTGTCCAGCGCCAAGAGTTCCCGGTCCGCCCGCTGTCTTAATCTGCCGGCCTCGGTCAGTTCAGCCAGCCAGCCGGGCTTCGAGCCAACACCAAACTCCTTGGCCGCCAGGCCTGGACCATCCAGCACTGCGCCAGGGGAGCCGAAGCGGTTGACCAGCTGGTAAAACAAGGTGGGACCCACCCCGTACACCAAGCTCAGGCTTATCCAGTCTCTGATAATTTCGACGCTGCTTGAAGCGGGCACGGCTGAAGGAAGATCCTTGCGTATCGATTCGAGGTATGTTGGGCCGGGAAAACATACTGCTGAGATGACAGATTGTAACAGACGGTTCTGACAAATTTATCAATCGGTCATGAAAACCCTGAGTTCCTCGATACGGGAGGGGTGCTTCAATTTCTGGATTGCCTGGGCCTCGATCTGCCTGATCCGCTCACGGGTTACCGCGAAACATTTTCCCACCTCTTCGAGCGTGTGATCGTATTCGACATCAATTCCGTAGCGCATTTTCAGCACTTTCGCTTCCCGCGGAGTCAGCGTCGACATGACTTGATTCAGACATTCACTCAAACTGGCGGTAATGGATACGTCATGGGGTCCGGGCCGGTCCTGGTCTTCGATAAAATCTCCCAGAAAGGTTTCGCCGTCATCGCCGATGGGTGTGTCGAGCGAGATCGCGTCCTTGGCTATTTTCAAGGCGCTTTTCACCTTGCTGACTTCGGTTCCCAGCTGTTGTGCCATCTCCTCGGGGGTAGGCTCCCGATGCTCTTCGATGAGAAACTCCTTGGATACCCTCAAGAGACGATTGATGGTTTCGATCATGTGCACCGGCAGCCGGATAGTTCTCCCCTGATCGGCTATTCCTCTGGTAATCGCCTGCCTGATCCACCAGGTCGCATAGGTGCTGAATTTATAGCCGCGATGATAATCGAACTTGTCCACCGCCTTCATGAGGCCGATATTGCCTTCCTGGATGAGATCGGAAAACTGCAGGCCCCGGTTGACGAATTTCTTGGAAACCGAGATGACCAGCCTCAGGTTGGCCCGTACCAGCGATTCCTTGCCATGACGGGTAATGTCACGACCGTTCTCTATTTCAGCCTGGATATAATCCAGGGCTCTGCCGTCAAGCCCAGCCTCGAGCATGAACTGCCGGTTGACCTGGGCCTCTATGGCGCCGACAAAGGCCGGATCATTCTGCTCAATCAATGACAGCTTGGCTTCCTTCATCACCTTGACAAGCACCTGCCTGAAGCGCCGGGCCAATTCTTCCACAGCGCTGGTCATGGAGCCGATGCATTCCTGACAGATCAGCCTGTGGGAGAAGAGCAGAGCGATCTCTCCACCGATGGCCAGAATTTGGCCGCGCAGGTCATCGTAGTGCACATCTTCATGGACTTCGGCCAGCTCGTCAATGAGCTGTTCACGCTTCTTGTCCAGGGCAATTGCGGTCTCGAAGCGCGCGATAAGCTTGTCGGTCTCGCTCTTTATCTCGTCCGGGCGATCCTCAGCAATGCCGAGCAGCACCTGGTGCACCTGGAGGCGTCCCTCCTGGATATCGGAAATCAACTCTTGGAGGACCGGCAAAGCCAGCTGGACGGAAAGGACGGCGTTTTGAACCCGCAATTTGCCCTCTTCGATCATCTTGGCAAGCTCGAGCTCCTCTTTGTGGCTGAGCAGCTTCAGGCTGCCCATCTCCCGCAGGTAGATATTCATCGGATCGGCCGAGTGGCCGCTTTCTTTGCCGGCCGAGCGGGACACACGGCGCTTTCTCCGATCACCGCGGCGGCGGTCGGTGAAGGGCCCGCTGCGTCGATCCTTGTTGCCCTTGCGACGGTCAAACGGGACCGATTCCGGCAGCTCATTTTCCTTCTCCTGTTCGGCGTGGTAAATACCAGTCAGATCCCAGAGATTAGCGTCATCATCCTGGATGTAGCCCTCTTCCTCGGAATCGTACTCTTCCCCGTCATGATCGTTATATTCATCCGCAGCCATTGTCTATACCCTGTCATCAATCGAGACCGATGCCGTCGCAATCCAAGCACTTAGACAATCTTTATCCCGGTCTGATATATTTCCATTATTAGAGTATTGATTCAATAAAATCAATCTCTACATGGCGATCATAGTTCAGGGTGTCCACCCAGACAAGCTGCACGCGACCAGCAGACGGAGCAGCCTGACAGTTCTGTGAGCCGGCACCACAGCGGCCTGCACAGCCCAAGGGGAACGCTTGGAGTTGTCTCCCCGCATCTCTCATCGTACCCCGCAGATCAGTGTTCGACAGCCGAATATTTCTCCACCCTGGGAGATGTTCAGGCCCCTGACTCCCGGGCTAGCGATCAGCCATTTTTCAGGTCCATGTCGACCTTCATTTTCTCCAGCAGCAGTACTTTTACACCCTCTGCATCCTGAATTTTCTCGGCCTCCGATATCTTCTTCATCAGCTCTTCGGAGCGCCTTTTCAGTCGCTGTCGATCCAGCCAGTTCAAGACCTCATCGAGCATGGACGAAGAATCGTCCGCCCCCGCTTCGTCCTGATCCACCATTTCGGTCAGGATCGAGGCCACGATGGTGCGCTCCTCCCCGGGCGGCAGCTCGCTGAACAGCTCCTCCGGGTCAAGATCGATACTCCCCCGTTCAGACAGAGCTTTGAGTTGCAGGCAAATCATTTCTCCAGCCGTGCCTTCCAGGACCTTATCGATCTCATGCTCCAGAAGTCGGTCGAAACAGTGCGGGTTTCTGACCATGAATCCGACCACGCTCTTCATGGCGCCGTCCAGGCCCGACTGGCCGCTGCTTTTCTTGTCTCGACCCGCCGGCTCAGGAGGTCTCGAAGGACGGTGTGAATGCGGGCCAAACTCAGCCAGCAGCTGCGCGCCATCGATGCCCAGGACGGTCCCGAAATGGCGGGCCATCGTGTCCCGTTGAACCGAAGACACTACCGCCTGAAATAGCGGTCGCAGTTCCTCTATGATCCTGAACTTGCCATCCAGAGTCTGGCCGTGACGCTCAGTTAACTGCTGGACGACAAATTCTGGCAGGGGAGCGGCCTC
>JAHEER010000037.1 GCA_024640625.1 Desulfobulbaceae bacterium | reverse complement strand
ATGTCCCGTCGAGCCTGTTTGTCGCTGCTGTCGGTTCTGAGCAGCAGATGCTTCTCGTCCACGTGGGGAAAGCCGAGGGCCATCAGGTTCTTTTTAGTGCCGTCGTAGCCCACCATTTTGCGGTTGGAGACGTAGAACACCTCGACCCCTTTGGCCGCAGCGTAATTCAAAAATTCCTTGGCACCCGGCATGGCCGTGGCCTCGGCAGCCTCCATCCAGGGAGTCCAGGTCTTGGACGAATAGCCGAAATCCTGACCGATGAGCCAGGCCTCGTACGCAGAGTTGTCGATCACCGTCTCATCGGCGTCGACGATGATGGCCACCGGCTTGGAGCCGGTGTAGGCAGCCATAAAGGAATCCAGATTCATGGCGGCGACGTTGAAGGCCTGATAGCTCAAGGCCCTGAATTCTGCTGATGACTGCATCCACAGGGTTGCCATGACCAGCTGCTCATTGAGATCTCTAGTCGAGTACATGGCGGCGGCCCCTTCAGCTCCCTCCTTCTTCATGGAGGCGCAGCCGCCAACCAGCAGTAGCAGCAGCATAAGCGGAATCATTACTCTAAGACGATCGGCAAGCTGATTTTTCATGGCAATCTCCTTGTCTGGAATTTAACGAATGAGACTGTACGGACTGGCAACAGATGAAGATGGAGCTAATGGTTTCCCCCAGAAACGATTTCAATCCTAATCATTTCCCCCCGAATCATCAAGCAGGGCTTGCATTTAAAATCGGACCACGGCATCCTGGTGCAGTGGTTTTAAAGAGGCTAAAAAATCATTGCCGCTTGCATTTATTGCGCTGTTCATGAATAGTAACCGCAGACCTGAAAATCGCAGTGCACCCCACTACCATTGCACCATGGAGGAATAAGCATGAAACAGATACCGAAGCTCACCCTCGAGGACGCCAGATTAATAATGGCAGCGGCAGAAAAAAAGGCGCTTGAGATCGGCGTCGACATGGATATCGCCATTGTCGATGACGGCGGTAATCTGCTTCTTTTCCAGCGCATGGACAATGCCCGGGTGACCTCTATCACCATCGCCATCGACAAGGCATTCACCGCCGGTGCAGCGAGAAAATCAACCAGAGACTACGGCAACGTCAGCGGCCCTGGTCAACCGGCGTTCGGCATCAACACGGCCATCCAGGGACGTTTCATGATTTTCGCCGGAGGCCTGCCTATCTTTGTAGATGGCCACCCCGTGGGCGGCATCGGCTGCAGTTCCGGCAGCCCGGACCAGGACGAGGAAGTGGCCCAGGCAGGTGTCGACGCGCTCCTCGCCTCCCTCTGATTTCACCCCGGCTGACGGTTGGCCGGAATTCTCTAAGCGATCGTTATAATTGAGATTGAAAAGAGCAGGTAAAAGAGGTACGTTCCGAAAGTTCAACCTGAAAAAGGATGTAGAAATTTGAATTTCGCACTTCCTGAAAGATCGACATAAATACCCGTTGACCGGCTGCCGCAGGCATTCGGCGACGGGTTTTTATGTTCTAAATTCTTCCACGTTCGGAGGTAAACATGTTCAAAATTGTAAGACGCGAAGAGATGGCGGAAGGTACGGTGATTCTCAATGAGATCGAGGCGCCGCTGATTGCCAAAAAAGCCAAACCCGGACAGTTCGTAATTCTTAAGGCCGACGAGGATGGAGAGCGGATTCCGCTGACCATGGCCGAAACCGACAAGGATAAGGGCACCATTACCATCATCTACATGGTGGTCGGCAAATCCACCGCCCTGTTCCGCGATCTCAAGGTCGGAGATAGTTTCCAGGATGTCATCGGTCCGCTTGGCAAGGCCACCCATCTCGAAAAGCGAGGCAAGGTTATCTGTGTCGGCGGAGGTACCGGCGTGGCCGTACTCCACCCGATTACCCGGGCCATGAAAGAGGTCGGCAACGAGGTTGTCTGCATCATCGGCGCCCGCACCAAGGATTTGCTGATTCTCGAAGAACAGATGAAAAACGCCTCCCACGACCTGCGTGTCTGCACCGATGACGGCTCCTATGGTCACCACGGTTTCGTTACCGACGTCATGAAAGAAGTGCTGGAGGAAGGCGACGTCAAGGAAGTGGTCGCCATCGGCCCGGTTCCAATGATGAAGGCGGTTACCAATATCACCAAAGAGTACAACGTGCCGACCCTGGTCAGCCTCAACCCCATCATGGTTGACGGTACCGGGATGTGCGGAGGCTGCCGGGTCTCAGTCGGCGGTGAGACCAAATTCGCCTGCGTCGACGGCCCAGAATTTGACGGTCATAAAGTGGATTTCGACGAACTGATGCTCAGACTTAACGCCTATCTGGAAGACGAGAAAAAATGTCATGAAGAGTACTGCACTATTCGTGATGCCCAATAATGCTCTGAATTTGAAGCTTATCGAATAACCCGCTGTCAGACGGAGGAAAAACATGGCGGAAAAATCTGCAAAGCCCGTGAAGAACCCCAGAATTGCGATGCCCGAGCAGGACCCGCAGGTCCGGGCCCGCAATTTTCTTGAAGTACCCACGGGATATACCAACAAGATGGCTCAGGAAGAGGCGGCCAGATGCCTGCAGTGCAAGAAACCGGCCTGTGTTAATGGCTGCCCGGTCGGCGTCGACATTCCCGGCTTCATCGACCTGATCTCCAAAGGGGATATCACCGCGGCGATCCGCAACCTGTGGAGCAAAAATGCCCTGCCCGCCGTCTGCGGCCGGGTCTGCCCTCAGGAAATACAGTGTGAGGGCCTCTGCATCCTCGGCAAGAAGGGTGAACCGGTGGCCATCGGCAACCTGGAGCGCTATTGTGCAGACTGGGAACGGGAAAACGGAACCGGTGAACTGCCGCCCAAGGCCGCCTCAACCGGTAAAAAAGTCGCCGTTGTCGGCTCAGGCCCATCAGGTCTCACTGTGGCCGGCGATCTGATTGTCAAAGGTCATGACGTGACCATCTTCGAGGCCTTCCACAAGGCCGGCGGCGTACTGGTCTATGGCATCCCGGAATTCCGTCTGCCCAAGGCTATCGTCGCCCAGGAGATCAACTTTCTCGAGCGCCTGGGGTGCAAGCTGGAATGCAATGCCGTTGTCGGACGTACGGTCTCAGTGGATGAACTTTTCGAGCAGGGATTTGACGCTGTATACATCGGAGTGGGCGCCGGTCTGCCCCGCTTCATGAACATTCCCGGCGAAAACCTGGTCGGCATTCTCTCGGCCAACGAGTACCTGACCAGGGCCAACCTGATGAAAGCCTATAAATTCCCCGATGTCGACACACCGATCCCCATAGGTAAAAATGTTGTCGTTCTTGGTGCTGGCAACGTGGCAATGGATGCCGCCAGAACCGCCATGCGGCTGGGCGCCGAAAGTGTCAAGATCGTCTACCGAAGGTCACGCGAGGAGATGCCTGCCCGGGCTGCTGAGATTCATCATGCCGAGGAAGAGGGCATCGACATGTTTCTACTGACCAACCCGACCAAGTATCTGGGCAATGAGAAAGGCCGTCTGACAGGAATGGTATGTCTCCAAATGGAGCTCGGCGAGCCCGATGATTCCGGCCGCAGGCGTCCGGTGCCTATTGAAGGCTCTGAGTTTGAGATGGACTGTGACCTCTGTATCGTGGCGGTCGGATCCGGGGCCAACCCACTTTTGACCAGCGAAACACCGGACATGAAACTGAACAAGTGGGGCTATGTCCATACCGATGAAAAAACGGGCAAGACCACCAAAAAGGCCGTCTGGGCCGGGGGCGATATCGTCACCGGTGCGGCAACCGTCATTCTGGCGATGGGCGCCGGCCGCGAAGCCGCCAATTCCATGCATGACTATCTGAACCTGGGCTGGTAGAGTTTACTCTTCGAGCCCCTTTCTCCACCATGGCCGCGAAACCGGGGCCGGTTCAATTTCATTGGACCGGCCCTTCTTGTCTGAGGCGCTCCCCCAACACCCGTCGTTGGAGATGTTTCTTCTGCCTGGAATGATAGGCAGTGATGATTAAAGTTTTGGCAATTTGTTGTTATTTCGTTTCCAGCAAGAGGCACGATCTCTTCTTCGGTAGTGTTTCCAGGCCCTTTACATGATTCGTTTCACCATCATACTGCTTATCGCATTTCTGGTCGCGGCATGTGCTCCCAAGCCCCCGCCTCCGCCAGCACGGGACTACCAGTTCGAGGCCCTGCAGAATCAAGTCAGGCAGATGGAAAATTTCATCGACAACTGGAGCGGATACGAACAGAAATTCAGCAGGATAAACAGCCTGGGCGAATACCAAGAGGTAAAACGCAAGATCCTCTCCTCTCCAGCCTATGCGAAGCTGGAATTCAAAGAGCAGTTCGAAGGCAGGATAAATCAGTTCGACGCCGTAGTCAGGCGTTATGAAATCTGGCTCGAAGAGCGCGCCGACCTGCTGGACGAAATGGAAGCCTTTGCCAGGAACTACAGGGACAGCCAGAGGATGATTTTTAGCAAAAACGCCAAACCTTTCAGGGTAGGCACTTACGAATTGATCGTCCAGAACGGTTACTTCCTGCTCGAACCGGATGATCCCGATCAGGCCTATGCCTCGGCCCGCTATGTGGGGCTGAATCAGCTCAATATCATCGCGGCGTCCAGGGATCGCCCGCTGCGGCTTCCCAGTCTCACCATCGGCGATTTTGTCGTAGAGGTGAGAATAACCAACAGATCCGCAAAAAAAATTCTCAGGCCCGACGGTTATATTGTTCACCGCGAGTCGAAAAGGCTTGAAAACGGCAGCACGATATGGCGTTCCTATCGGCAGTATCTGGTGAGCTTCAGCGACGAAGTGAAGAACAGGTATCAATTCGCCCGGGCGGCAGACGTCACGAACAAGGATTCGGAAAACGGTATCAGGCCGGGAGAATATGCTGTCTGGTCCTACCGTTTCAACCAGGAAAATCATCCGCTCGAAACGGTTAACACCTTCCAAATAATCTACCCGCAAAAGGTGTTTGGCAAGCCCCTGAGAATCGCCATCCCGCTCGCCACTATAGCAAAGCCTACTGTGCCTGATTCATTGAACAACAGGCAGTCCTGAAAATCGTCTTTTCGCTCAGCCGCTTCTCAGTTGCCGCAGGAAGTTGGCAGTTTCTCCTGTTTTCTGATGTTGTTCAGACCCTGCACCCCCTCCCGCGCATAACCATCGATTTCAGCGCGGGACTTCAGTTCGGGATGGGCAGCGAGAAGCTGGCTATACATACCCTCGGCATTATCCAGATCACCTTGGTCGATGTAGGTGAGCGCCTCCAGCCAGAGGCCGGCCTGGCGGTATTTTTCCTTGCTGCTTTCCTGGGCCGTTTGGGCATAGCCCAGCGCCACCTTGTGTTTGCACTGAGCCAGGGCCGCGAGGCCAGCGAAACCGTCTTCTCCAAGCTTATCCTTCAATTCCTTTTCGGCTTTGGCTCTCTGCCGCTGGGCAGCGGCTTTATCCTCCTGGCCGCCAACGATGGCACCGGACACCGCACCCGAGGTCGCACCCCAGGCGGCCCCGCGGGCTGCCGCCTCACCCACGTTGCCTCCCCAGACCAACGCGCTGACCATGCCGGCCGCTGCCCCACTGAGCCCGCCCACGGCAGCTCCCTGTCCTGCCCGCTTGGTCGACTGGGGGCCGCAGGCGGTGAGCAGGAGCAATGAAACTATCAGAACAACTGTTTTGATACTGGTATCGGTGGCTGGCATCTGGTCCTCTCTTGGTATTGATTTGTTGGGATTTGCTAAATTGGTGGTGACACTATACCTATGATATCCCGGTGTATGATCATGATCTGTCGATTGATCTTCTCACTGAGATGCGTAATGTCTGGTCCAGAGGATGTCTGGGCTAAAATTAAGGATGCCGGTCTACGACTGTCAAGCGTAAAGGGAGAAGCCTGATCTTAAATTGCATTTCTGAAAATTTGCTGCTAGATAAACTGTCAGGCGATTAATTCTGCGGGAGGGAGAAGGAAATGTCTATCTGGGCAAGAATAGCGGTGACCGTCATTCTAATGGTCCTGTTCAGTTTTCTGGCTGGAGTATTGTGGAGCAGTATGTTCTCCACTCAGATACCCAGCTACATATCCGGTTTTGTCGGTGGAATCGTGGCTATCCCTGTCTGGGAAATCCTCGAGAAATTCAAGACCAAACCAGACAAGAAAATGTAGACCACTGGTTTCCAGTGCTGAGAAACCCAGGTCTACTTCACCGCATTGGGAACCGTTTTAACAGTCGAGTTAGAGTAGACTGGGCCGCGCAGATGCGGTCTTGGCTGTACGGCTATAGGCGGCACAGGTTTGGGATGCACAACGACCGGAGGACGGTAGAAATAGTAACCGCCGCTGCGCCATGACCTGCGTTCCTGCCTGGCGATTTCGATGGCCGTCTGGGAGCGGAGCCTTTCGATCTCGAGCTCGTGATTCTGCTCTTCCAGCCTCACCCGGTCAGCGTACTGACGATCCCTCCAATAGACCTCGGCGTCGACAGGCGCTTGCTTTCTGGAATAAAATTGCTGCTGCTGAATGGCCCGCAGCTGCTCGGGGGAACAGCCTGCATAGGTCGTCTGATTGCACGACCAGCTCAGATCTGCTGTTACCAGCAAAACACCCAGAGTAACGAGGACGATTTGTAGCCGCATCGATCACACCTCCTGCATTTTATTATGCATGTTATTATAATCTTAAAAATGCAGGACGCCAGATGCAACCCAAGGACTGCTGTTCCTGCACCGCGGGGTTTGCCAGTTAAAACCTGTGTTTGACCAAAGTGGTGAGAACCTCAGGGACCGACCCACCATGCCATTCAATCAGGAGCCCTATCTATGAGTGGAAGAAGACAGCACTGGGACACTATCTTTGCAAAATCTGAAGATGACAGCCGCCTGGGCTGGTATGAAAGAAATTCTGACCAGATCCTTGGCTACCTCGACCGGCTCGACCTGGCCATTCCCTCCACCATATTCATCGCCGGTGCCGGCACCTCGATGCTTCCCGGTGATTTGCTTCTCAGAGGCCATAGACTGATAATTAGTGACGTGAGCGAATTGGCGCTTAACACCCTGGAACGAAGGATCGGTCCGAACAGCAGGGCAACCTGGATCAATACGGATCTGGCCAGGCCTTTAACCGCAGCACTGCCTCCTCTAGATCTTTGGATTGACAGGGCGGTACTGCATTTTCTTGTTGAAGACGCCGATAGGCGCCAGTATTTCTCCACCTTACAGGAAGCAGTCAGGCCCGGGGGCTATGTACTTCTGGCTCAATTCTCAAAAGAGGCGGCTGCCAAATGTGCCGGCCTCCCTGTGCACCGTTACTCAGAGGAAGAAATGAGCGACAACCTCGGCGCAGATTATATGCTTATGGAGCATGAAATCTTCCATTACACCACCCCCAGCGGGGCACCTCGTCCCTATCTCTATGCGCTTTTTGAGAGACAATGCTCACCTTGACCTAAAAGGAGAGAGTTATGGCGCTGCATATTGGCACCTGTTCATGGAAATATGATTCCTGGCGAGGACTGATCTATCCCGAAGATGAAAAAATAAACTATCTGCAGGAATACAGCAGACACTACCGCACCGTCGAGGTGGACCAATGGTTCTGGTCTCTGTTTGGAGAAGACACCGCGGTGCTTCCCAAACCGGCAGTAGTCAGGGAGTACGCCGCATCTGTCTCGGACGATTTCGTGTTCAGCGTCAAGGTGCCCAACAGCATCACCCTTACCCACCACTACCGCAAGGACAAAAAAGAGCCGCTCAGGCCCAACCCCTGCTTCCTATCGGTGCCGCTGATGGAGCGCTTTATCGCGACGCTGGAACCGATCAGAAACAATCTCGGCCCGCTCATTTTCCAGTTCGAGTATCTGAATAAAAAGAAAATGGGCAGTCTCGGCGAGTTCATCAATCGTTTCGGTAATTTCGCCCGGCAGCTCCCCGAGGGCTATGACTACTTCATCGAGACCAGGAACCCCAACTATCTGAAACGCCCCTACTTCGACTTTCTTTGTTCGACAAAACTCCATCCCGTATTTCTCCAGGGCTACTACATGCCGTCTATATTTGAAATTTTTCAGCACTATAAAGATCAGATCAGAGAACAGACCGTGATCAGGCTGCTCGGCCCCGACCGGCAAAAGATTGAAACGCAGACGGGTAATACCTGGGACACCATCGTCGCACCTCGGGATAAGGATATTGATCAGCTCAAGACTATGCTTGGTGATCTGGCGGAAAGAGAGGTGGAAACCTTTCTCTACGTCAACAATCACTTCGAGGGTTCGGCTCCCCGTACGATTGCCAGAATAGCTGAAGTACTCGGTCTCCCTCCATCCCCCTGAGTATGACATAGCTGCCTCACCCGGCGAACCGATCACCACCGCCCCCTTCTTTTCTATTTTTTACTCATTTGAGCATAATTACTCTTTACACATCTGATAATAATATCTATATTATGCTCAAATGAGCATAAAGGAGGATATATGGTTCGCCCAAGAAAGCCCAGACTGGTATCGGCCTACCCCACCATCACCGCCTTTGTCCCGCAGGGTATCAACGTCACCGGTGAGGCGGTATTGAGCGTCGATGAGTTCGAGGCGATCCGCCTGAGTGACTTCGAACACCTGGATCAGGAAAATGGCGCCGCCTTGATGGGTGTGTCCAGGCACACCTTCGGCAGGCTCCTGGCCAGAGGGCGTACCGCTGTTGCCGACGCCATGGTCACCGGTAAGGTCCTGAAGATTGAGGGGGGAAGTTACGAAGTGCGCGGCCCCGGACACCGAAAGCGGCGCGGACGGCGCGGGCGCGGCCTCGGTCAGGGGTACGGCACACCATGAAGATTAACCTTAAACGTGCAAAGGAGGTGAAACACATGCCTGGATATGATCAAACCGGTCCCCGAGGAGACGGTCCCATGAGCGGCAAAGCTCAGGGAATGTGCGGTGCTGCCCGTTTCGATAGAAGGCAGGAGCAGCGCGGCGGTTTCGGTCAGGGAAGAGGTCGCCGGCAAGGCCGCGGCTATCGCTGTGGAATGGGTAACCGATTCGGACGCCGAACCTTTATCCCCTATGGGCCGCAGCTGTCTGCTGAACAAATGGACGAAGAGTGAACAGAGTGCCGGTGCGAAGGCAGAATCCGGCTACTCCGGTGTACGGTCCAGATTGATTAGATTGTCCCGATCCTCTTCGGACCGCTCGGATTCTGCCAGCGCATTGGCATTATCGAAGAAGAAGGATTTCTTTCTCTCTTCGTGGGTGCTGAATCTGCTCTTGCCGATGTAGATATACCAGTCCCCGCCGACCTCCCTGCCGATGTAATGCCCGTCACCAATGCTCTGTATCACGTGACGCTGATCGACATTATTTTTGGCACAATACTTGGCTACGCTGATAAAGTCAGGATGGCCCCCCACAGAGGCCACTCCGGCGCTGGTCCGCGTTGAGCCAGATTCTGGTGATTCCTTGCGCAATTGGGAAACCCGAAGGTTGACGTACAGGTTTACGGCCTCGAATTCATTTTTACCGGCACGCTCCCGGGCTTCACTCCACAATGATTCCAGGCGCGATTCCCCGTCTTTCTGCAATGCTTCCCGTGCCGCCCTGATATATAGATCGTCTTCAGTCATGTTTGTTTCCTTTCAGTGTGGTGTCATTTTGCAGGGCGCGTCCCGGAAGACGCATGCGGCGTCTTTACTTGACGATGCCATAGATGATCGACGAATCGTTCTTGGCCCTGAACGGGTGGCGCTGGAGATCGGCCACTCCCGCGCTTTCCAGCATAGCAATGATTTCCCTCTGCGAATAAGAGCGGCCGCCGTTGCCCGAGAGCAGCATGTTGAGGGAAAACAGGGCAGGAAATTCGGGACCGTCTTTGCTGTCGTCCAGAATAAAGTCGTGCACCAGGATCATACCCCCGGAATCAGTCACCGCAACAGATTTTTCGATGAGCCGGTAGCATTCTTCCAGGGTGTTGGAGTGCAGGATATGCGACAGCCAGGCCACATCATACGGTCCACCGGGAATGGGGTCGGTTTTAAAATCCCCGCCGGCAAATTTGATTCGTTCGTCCAGGTCGAAAGAGGCGACCGTCTGGCGGGCAAACGGCTCGGTGGTGGGCCGATCGAAAATAAGGGCCCGCAATCCGGGATTGTTCAGGCAGAAATGGATGGCGTGGGTGCCCGGACCACCGCCGAGATCGAGCAATAGTTTTCTGCCCCCGAGATCGATCTGCTCGGCAATCTGGGGGGCAATCTGCATGGACAGGTTGAACATCCCCATAATAAAGCTTTGCCGCTCCGTTTCAGCCCCATAGGAGCGTCTCTGCACAGGCCCGCCGGTTCGCACCGATTGGTCAAGCTGGGCCCAGCCGTCGACCAGGTGATGGTGATGGAGGATGATGTGTCCCATATAGTGCGGTGAAGACTCGACCAGAAAACTCTGAGCCGCCTGGCTGTTTTCATACAGTTCACCGGTTTTTGACAGCAGTCCCATGGCCGACAGGGCATCAAGCAGTAAACCGGTGGCCCTGGCCTCGCAATCTATTTTTTCCGCCAGTGCCCCGGCGTCGCAGCGGCCGGCGGCGAGTTCCGTGAAAACCCCAAGGCGCACACCGGTCTGTAGGGTACAGCCGCGCCAATAGGCGCTTGAAACACTCAATAATTGGCCGGGATGCCAGCTATTCTTCATCGCACCCTCCTGTAGTATGTTATGCCTTTATGCCGTTATCGAGATATCTTATCCATGCCCGATGACTATAATGCCATTTGCCCACGGATGCACACGGAACATATCTGTCAGACAGCTTAACTGCATGATGGGTTGTGCTCCGCATTCTCCTGTCGCGGCAAGGCGGTCCTGCGCCATCAAGGTGGTAAAGGGCACTCATTTAGGGTATCTTCCATGGAGCAGGTCGATCGCGCCGAGGCGCCGCTCCCCGCCATGTGCGGCTGAGCGGTTTCACCCTGCAGGATCGCCCCCAACATTGTCTGGCGAGGAGGACAGTATGCCAAAAAGTCAAATTATTCTAAGTAAATACAGCCCGCTTATGGCGGTCGACTCAAAATTGATCGGTAAAGACGGGGAGCCGGTAAAAATGGAGCGGGTCACGTCCCTGTGCCGCTGCGGTGAGTCCAAGTACAAACCGCTGTGCGACGGCACGCATGCAACCATCGGTTTTGAAGGCAGCAGAGAGGACTCTGACAAAAAAGAACTTGAGTATTACCGTGGAGAAAAGATCACCATCGTCTTCGACCGCTATCTGTGCATGGGCGCCGGCTATTGCGGGGAACTCGAAGCCGTATTCGGTACCCATGACGCCCCCACATATGAACCCGACGCCGCCCCGGTCGAAGAGATCATTGACACCATTCGTAAATGTCCTTCGGGCGCCTTGAGCTATATTGTCGACGGCGTTCACCACCGGGATTATTACACAGGTGAGGAGCAGATCGTCGTTGAAGAGGATGGGCCGCTCAATATTCAGGGCGGCATCACCCTGATCGACGATCAGGATTCAGACAAGCTGCTGCCCATGGCCGACCATTACGTGCTCTGCCGCTGCGGCGGCTCAAAAAAGAAACCAATCTGCGACGGCTCCCACCTGGACAACGGGTTTAAGGGGTAGTGGAAACCTCATTGGAGACGCTCGTCAAATCGTTGAGCCTCCAGTCGTAAGGCAGATATTGTATACGCAGCGTCTGGCGATCTCTGCTTATCGACGCAGCCGTCTCTTCATCGAGATAACCGAGGACATAGTCGACGATGGTCAGATTCTGCCCGGGTGCGATGAGCTCTAACCAGTTGACAAAATCCTTTTCATACCAGTCAAAAATGGCTGACAGGTGCAGCGTCTTGCGGTGCCGGTCATAGCGCACGTTGGCGCTTGATTTAATGAACTCTTCAGCCTCCGCTTCGAGCTGTTCGTCAAGCCTGTCCGGGTAAAAAGGCACTCGAGGCAGGCGCGGACAGCTGCTGGAAGCACAGTTGAGGGCAAAATGATAACGGGGATCTGCAAATCTTTTGCGAATGATGCTGTTCTCGAGGTTGTAGAGGCTGGTTTCAACTCCACCGTAGGTGAAACGCTGGAAGAAGAAAAATCCGCTTTTACTCGGAAAGAAAAAGAGCAGCAGCGGCGGCGCCACCTCCTCCACGCTGGTGATCGGGTAGTTGTGGAGAACTCCCTTGATGGTGGTCAGATTGTAGCTGTTGATCCAATAAGCCAGTCGGGCGTTCTCATCGCTGAAAAGATAGGGATGGCTGTCCGGGCTGTAGGCGGCGATCTGCTGATAAAAAAGATCCAGGTCTGCATGATTGCTCTGCAACGCACTATAATCAACTAGGCCGTTCTCATCTACGCGGGTGCTGAGGAGCCGCTCGTAAGTCGAATAATCGAAGGTGTCGATCGCGGCAGGAGCCAGTCCGTCGCTGGTCAGCGGCGGTCTGATGGAGGTACAGCCGGCTGCCAGAGCAACAACAACGAATATGGGCACGACCTGGTGCGACCGGCGGATCAGCATTTTAATCATCACATTCTTCTCCCCTATCACGCAAACCGATGCAGGTTGTTGTAAGCGCAGAACGAGTAGACCCCGTTTTCCGTCGCAATTCCGTAGCAACAATGGTCGATGCGTTCCGCATCTAGACTCGGACGGTCCATGAAGCTTTTAGCGAACAAAAGGATATGCCTGGCTTTGATAAGGGACTGGAAACGGTGTTTTGTCCCGAATATATCTGCCGCTTCGGCAATGAATTTCCAGGTGCGGGGGCTGACCAGATATTTCCGACAAAAGTATTCTTTGCCCTGGAATAGATCGAGCAGTATCTGACGCGGCTCGCGGCCTAGAAAATTCCGCCTGGTCTGCTCTGATATATACGAGAACAGCGGCTTCAGGCGTCCGTCGACCACATAGACAAGCGACATGGCATTACACCGGGAATGACCGAACAGATCCGCAACAAAGCCGCCCTGCTCAAATCCGCACTGGGATTCTATAAGCTCAATCAATTGCGGCAGGGTATAGCCCCGCTCACCCGAGCGTAGGTCGTACCGGCCGGCAAACCGGGTGGCCGACTGGAAATTGATTGCCCTGACCGTATCGATATTGTCGATGCCAAACCGGACGGTGTCACCCAGCTCCTGATCGTTGACCCCGGGTGTTACGGCAACGGCAAGGGTACAGCAGATTCTGGCCCGGCGGATCTTGTCGATGCTGCGCAGCCTCACGGTGCTCATATCCTGCCCGCGTATGGTTTCGTATGTCTTTTTGCGAACTCCATCAAACTGCAGATAGACTGCCGTCAGGCCCCGTTCAACCAGATCGTCCAGATACTCCTGGCTCCTGCTGATGACCAGTCCGTTGGTGACCAATTCGATATTGCGAAACCCGCGGCGCCTGGCCTGGTCAACGACCTCTCCAAGCTGCGGGTGCAGGGTCGGTTCCCCGCCGCTGATCTGCAGAGGGACCGGACCGGCAACCTCGAGCAGCGCCTCCAGCCGCTGCTTAATATCATCGATCTCGACGTCGGATCCTTGAGGTTGGGCATCGGTGAAGCAGAGAGGACAGCGCATATTGCATCTGTTGGTGATCTCCAGCATGGCCATCATGGGCCTGTTGCTGCCGCCCCTGAAGCGGCCCAGCTCGGGCACGTACAGCGTATCTGGCTTGATGTGAGTGGTCATCGCAAGGGGTCCAGGTCAATCAACCATTGGCTGTAGTGGACATGGTTAGCGCCCCACCCGCGCCAGCTGACGCGGACTCAACCAGGTGAACGCCGACTCGGGGTCATCGGGCATCAGGGCGTTGAGCTTGGTCAGCTGCAGCTGGGTAAGGCGGAGGTCTGTATGGTCGGCCAGCCAGCGCTGCAGCTGTTTCTTCTGGTCCGAGGGGGGAGCGCGCCGATAGCCGCCGGGATCAAAGCGGTTTACCTTCAGCCGGCTCTCAGCCGTCACAGTGGTTCTGTCCGTATAGACGGACTGGGCGCATTTTCTGGCAACGGCTTTTTCAATCAGCCTTTCCAGGTCCAGCAGTTGTCGGTGATAAGTTACTCGGGTAACCTCACTTCCCCGATAAAACCCGGCCTCGGTGCTCACAACCCCGTCTATGGAGCCGAGCTGGTATTCGCCGGTCCAGAAACAATACATACTAAATACCGCAGTCTCCAGATTGCTCGTATCATGCTCGATGGCCAGGGCTCGCAGATAGTAGGGTACGGGCCTACCGACGGCCTCAAGGGCTGCCGCCATCCGTACTGCCACGCCACCTATATCCCACACCCGGTCGCGTCTGGGTATGAGGTCTCGCTGGTCAGCATCTATGAAGCGAATCACCTGATAGTTCCAGCTTGGTTCATCGAACCGCTTTAGCAGCTCCGCATCCAAGCCTGTCAGCCGGTTATTGTAGACCAGCACCGGGATGAATTCATCCTCGACAGCCTCGACCAGCAGCGGATGAGTCATTACCTGCTGACCGAAATTTTGACAACCTATGCACCCGGGGACTTCCTGAAAGAATAGAAAAATTGGCTTGCCGGACCGACGACTGGCCTGCAATGCCCCGTCGTAGTCCCTTACCCAGTGGACATCCCCAACCTCGACCGGATTATCCTGAGCTGGTGCGCTGCTCGATTGGCCGGTACCGGAGCAGAAAAGTAGTGTCAAGAATAGTGCTGCACGCAGGGGCGGTATCACCAGCCTCAACGACACCAGTGGCAAGATACTCCTCATCGAGATCATGCTGCTCAGTATATTAAAGCCCTGACCGTGACGCCAATACCTGGAGTCAGGACGCCAGTGAGCGGGCCACCGATACCGAGATGCAGCGATGTCGAGTTTGGTCCCTATGGTCTTCAAAATAACGTTCTTTGCGGTCTATATATTGTTGGGGAGTCAATCCACCGGTTCGCTGCAGCTACACCTTAATTTTTAGGCCTGCGTCTGGGGTTACTCGCCTGCCTCGAGCCAGTTTTCGGCCTCTTCTTTTTGCTCCCGGTCAAACGCTTTAATCTCCAAACCGGGTATCAACATCCCCTCCAGTTCACTGGCTTTTTTGATCCAGTTTTTATCTGAGAGAACTGCCGCCTTGGAAAATCTCTTGATGAGCCCGAACATTTCCGGAAGACGGGAAAATTCTATTGCGATTGCACTTAGAGACGGCATGTGGAAGTCAATAACGTCATAAAGCATTCTGCCGCCCTCAATGGTTCCCGACTTGTCAACCAGCTCATCGAGAGCGGTTTTCATCTCTTCGGAATCAAGCTTACCGCTCAGCTCGATGTCAAGACGATTATCGCCGCGCAGGGTTACTTTGAACATGAAAACCTCCGCTTAGGTAGTTAAAGAGTGCTTCTGCCGCAACACCCTCATCGCACTTTCTCATCTAAAGGTAGACAGTGTGACGACATCACCTGATAGTCAACATAATTGAGACGCACTCTTCGGCATCCAGACGATTGCATGGGCGTATCTGGCGTGCCGTCACTGGTAACAACACTGGCCGAGAGGAAAAGTGATTCTGCGTTTTCACTGCACATGATTCGACCGCCGGAGCAGAACCAAGCAGAGCGCTGGTCTACAATCGTTTGTTCAGAAATCTGGTCATCCCTGACAACCGTTCGCTTGTGCCCTATTGTAATTGTAAGACCAGTCAAGGATGAGTGCTTTTCCGCTTCAGGAGGACGACTTCCGGTGCCTCGACAGGATAATCCGTCATGACCCAGCTTATAATAGGACTTTTCATTTTTCTCGGTGTTCACTCGATATCCATCGTCAACGAGAGATGGCGGAACAAGATGACAGAGCGGTTAGGGGTGTGGGGCTGGAAAGGTGTCTATTCTGCCATAGCTCTTTTGGGCCTGATCTTGATCATCAGAGGTTATAGCGAAGCCCGCACCGCTGCAATCGAACTCTATCTCACCCCAGCCTGGCTCCAGCATACCGCCCTCGTCCTAATGATCCCCGTATTCCCGCTGCTGATAGCCGCCTATTTTCCCGGCCGGATCAAAGCTGCCGTGCACCACCCGATGCTGCTGGCCTCCAAGCTGTGGGCAGCAGCCCATCTGCTCGCCAACGGCACACTCGCTGACCTGGTCCTGTTCGGCTCCTTTCTGGTGTGGGTCTTTGCAGATATGTTGTCGGTAAGCAGGCGCGATACCCGGCCGCTTCCAGGCGCGCCGCCGTCAAAATTCAACGATTGGATAGCCGCAGCTGGAGGCCTCGCCCTCTACCTGGCCTTCATCTTCTGGATCCATGAAATGCTTTTCGGTGTCGCCCCTGGGTAAGAAACAGTCGCGCCAACCCAGCGGATGAACCTGAAAGGTGTCAGCAACCAGCGCCGTGCTAAAGGGTACGTATAAAAAGATTTTTTTTGTGAGCCGTCAGGGAAATCAAGGTGGTGGCACGACCTAGGGAGAAGTCGCACCACCAGGTATAAGGGTGAAGTGATACACCAAGTGAGAATGTACCACAATGTGATACTATCCTATCTCAAATAAGAGTGCCACAAAAAAATGGGTGATTCCGGCAGACCCATGCCCGCATCACCCGGGTTGAGGAAAAACCGATGCGACAGGGTACATAATTACCACCGGACAAAGATTAGTGGCTTCTTTTAATAGTGTGTTGATTTAGTAGACAAAACCAGACTGGATTTAGTGAATCCACCAGCTCGAAAAGTATCGCTGTGAGCGCCAGTCTCTTTTTCCCATGACCGTGGGTGAGTAGATCGATCAGGCCTAAACCATACACAGGTATTGATTAATCTCCATCTGATCCCCTATGCTATATGGTGAGAATATGTATGGAGGGCATTAAGATGAAGACAATCAGGGATGTGAGGAAATGGCTCACAAGTCTGGAACAATCAATTGAGGACCGTATTCTATTGAAACAGCTGCGGGACATGCAGATAATTACGAGAAACGTGGAGAGAGATCTGGCAGATTTATTTGCTGAGCGAAATAGACTCATTGCCAAAATCGACGAGTTACGAAAAGAAATAGAAACATTGAAGAACCGTCAATAGCCCGAGGATAAAAGAGCCGTAACAGCTTATCCCACCTCCGACCAATTCTCTGCAATTGCCATGGGAGTTGGCAGGCTGAAAAAATAGAACAGTTCGGTTTTAGATATCATCAGCAACAGGTTTCAAGTCGCTGCCAGCGGGAGGGCAGCGGCTGATATCTGCAGCGCTATGCGGCAGGAGAAAAGCTTATGATTTCAGACAAGGCCTCAGGCAACACTGCTTAGTGCTCTGGCCCCTCAGTTTGTGAAATAGCCTCAATTACCTGTGTTAAGAGAGTGCTCTGCTTCTTGGTTAACTTGCCAAATTTTACCCCCACTTCCGCCGGCAAATACTCATGGGTACCATTTTCTACCATTGATACCCATACCCGTTTGGCAGGAAAACCTTCAAGCGTGGCGACCGAGGTTATGATGTCCGTTTCCCAGAAATCAGATACCGGCGTAAAGGGAGGGCATCTGAAACAGAATCCCCCCATGCTTATGTCGGTAATCTGATTCACCCCATGTGATGAGACCGAAACTGAATTTTCGAGTTTATAGCGCTCGTGTTTTCTTCGATCTTCTGTAGTCGGTTGCATAGACAGCCATCAATGTCTTGCTGAAGTAGATTCGATCTCGGGCAAACCCTAATAATCTGTGCCTAAAATATCATATACTAGCAGCATTATGCTGCAAGTATTTCCAGTTAGCGTACAACTGAAATCCCATAGAATACAATATTGTTCTCAGCTATTTGATTTGACTCCTCTCTCTGGATATCACTCTTGTTCTCCACTGTCAATGATAAGCCGGCAAAATGGGGTACGGCATTGAGCTTTTTAGACTCGTAAATCAGCTTCTCTCTGGTGGAGTTGTCCATTTTCCCCACATCCGGATGATAGGCAGTACGAACAGCAATCAACATTGCCCTGTCTTTGAATTGGGCAAATATCTGATAATGATGGTCTGGATCTCTATTCACATCATGAATCGTGAATCCAACCCTGTCTAATAAGTCGTGGACATAGGTTACCCCACGTTCATGAATGGTCCTCTGAGACTCTAATTTTTTATGATCCTTCATCTTTGGGTCGTGAATAAGGTGATGAATATCTATTGAATAGAAATACTGGTTACCATAGAAATTAATCTGCCGGCCACAAAAATGCGCAGTCCATGCCAAAGTTTTCTGAAGCGAACCCCCGACTGCAGCACCAGAATTTGATCCAGGTGGCGCACAATAAAGTACATTTCATAAAAACCCGAAACGGCGGGATTCCTGACTATATAATGCTTTAGTTTAAGTGCGACAGTTTGACTGTCAAGTACTTTGAATTCTATCAGTCTGCAGCAGCAAGGAATTTCGAACAAACAGTGTTGCAATGAAATACAACTGAAATGGCTTCAGCTTATGCAGTGGAGCGTGCAGCCACATTTTCATGAGATTACCGCCCTATTGAATGTTATGGTGATAAAAAGGAGAGCTTTATTGTCTCACTAACTGAGTCAGGTAACTAGCGACGAAATTATGAGGAACAAAAAAATGAAAACTATTTTATTAAAAGCTCAAGAAATCGGTAACATAAAAGCCACGCTGTTAACTGAAACCGCCCCGAACACCTGCACTAAATTCTGGGAAGCCCTGCCTTTAAAAGTCAGTTTATCCACCTGGGGAGATGAACTTTATGGCACCATTCCGGTGGATATCGAGGCCGAGAACCCCAAAGAAGAGTTTGAAATTGGTGATATTGCCTATTGGCTGCAGGGCTCAGGCTTTTGTATATTGTATGGTCGCACCCCCGCCAGTACCAGTGATAAGCCCAGGTTGATTTCTCCTGGTAATCCGCTTGCCAAAATAGAAGGTGATGTCAGTATTTTTAAGGGTTTGAAGGGGTTGGAACTTAGTATTGAACGGGGGGAATAATTAACGTTTGGCGGTCAGCTAGGATCCCTGTTACGCCCCGTTCTTTTCGAAAATCACCTAAAAGAACTAAAAAGGGGAAAGGTTTCAGCCAGTTGATATTCCTGAAAATTGAACGAGCCTACCCTTTGGTAGTGAGAAGGAAACTGCCTCAGCCTGAAAAGCAGTTCACCAGGTGAGATAAGCGGGCTGGTCTAACGAACAGATTACGCCGGCTGACGGTGAGCGGCCATCAGAGTATCAGCGCGCTCTGCAGCAGCTTTACGCACCCGTTCGTCGCCATCTTTTTCAGCCATTTGTACGAGCAGTTTGGCGTCGTTTGAGTTCATCACGAAATTCAAACGCACGTCCGGATCTGAATGCAGGTACCTTGGAACAAACAAGTCTTTAAATTTCACCGTTCTCCCTCCAAAATTGAATTGAACGATTCACCCAGCCGGCCGGAAAATATCCCCACCCCGGTGGCGGAATCGGCTCCAGCATAGGCCAGGCAGGCTCACCGTAACACTGTCAACCAATTTCTTTTCTGATATAATGTTGTTGTGACACAATCCTCCTTGGAATCGGCTTTTTAACATTAAATATATATCGGTAATTACAGTTATTTATATAATTATTTGCCAACAAGCCAGGTCCGTGAACCGAGCAAAATTCAGGCATGCAGGTGACTTCTGAAATGCTGCAGGACTCCGCAGCAAGCGGGGTGGTGAAAACAGGACTGCTGTAGGTCGTTCCTCTCATCGCTATCTCCTATCTTAAGCCGGCGGCAGTGCCTGCCTCCTCAAACGATATGAAGAGTGCGAGAAAAGGTGTATTATCTTAATATTATAACGACTCATTTGATTCTGTAAACGTAACGCTGTGGTGGTTAGGTTCATCTACCCAGGGTCTTAATAAATATGTCTGGAGAGTACTAAAAAGAACCTCTTGGCCAGGCCCGGTTTCCCTATCCTCGGCTTGAATACACTCTCGTTATTTGATAGAAAAATCTTAGGAACCATTAACTGAAAGGATGATACATCATGCTACCAGTCAATCATGGTTACCTCGCCGGATCCCAACAAGCTGTAAGTTTTGGGCGCAAGTTCAGAATGTTCTTCTGCGTTTTCCTGGCCTTGCTCCATGCTGGCTTGTCAGCCGCAGCCGACGATTTTTCAGGTGACAGGCTGAGCAACGCGATGCAGCATATGCTGGCCGTTATCAGCGGCTATGGCATGAAAGATCCTGACGTGCTGCAGGCCATGGAGCGGGTGCCGAGACACGAGTTTGTACCTGAAGAAAACAGGAGATACAGCTACCGGGATACGCCGCTGCCAATCGGCTACGGTCAGACCATCTCCCAACCATATATTGTCGCAGAAATGACTCGGCAGCTGCGGCTCAGCCCCAGCTCAAAGGTGCTCGAGATTGGCACCGGATCAGGCTACCAGGCGGCGGTACTGGCTGAGCTCACCCCCTTGGTCTACAGCATCGAAATCATCGAACCGCTGCAGAAAAGGGCCTCGATTACCCTTAAGAAAAACGGCTATCACAACATTCGCCTGCGTCACGGTGACGGCTACTACGGCTGGCCCGAGGCCGCACCTTTTGACGGGATAATCGTCACCTGTGCCGCCGGTGAAATACCGCCGCCATTGGTTGAGCAGCTTGCCGCCGGCGGCAGAATGCTGATTCCGGTAGGCAAGCGATTCGGTACCCAATATTTGATCCTGGTGACTAAACAGCAGGATGGATCGATTTCCAGCAGAAATCTGATGGCGGTGCGCTTCGTCCCCCTGGTCAGGAAATAACCGATGAATTCAGTCGGGCTGTTTCGCCTTAGGGTGACTGTGTTTTTAGTTTCCCTGGTCGCCATCATCGTCGAAATAGCTCTGCTGCGTGAATTGGCCCTGCGCTTCTGGGAACATCTGGCCTGGCTGGTAATCAGCATTGCCCTGCTCGGCTTTGGCGCCAGTGGAACACTATTGGTGCTGGTGCAGCGGTTCTCCAGGCTCACCAACCAAGCGCTCGGCTCCATCGCCCTGTTTGGTCTGGCGTTAAGCATCCCTTTTTCTCTGCTGCTAGGCGGTGTAATTAATGCCGACCTCCTGCAGATGGCGTGGCAGCCGGCTCAGTTTTGGAAACTTGGAATACTTGAAATAGTGTTCGCCCTGCCCTTCATCTTCTGCGGAACATACATAGGCTTGGCCCTGCAGGATAACCCTGCGAAAGTGCCGGGGCATTACGGTGCCAGTTTTCTTGGTTCTGGAATAGGCGGAGTCTTGATTCTGCCTGCTCTTTTTATATTTCCCCCGCGCCCGATCATGCTCGGCTGTGCCGTTCTGGTCTTTGCCGCGGCACTCTCATGTGCCCGAGGCAAAATGAGAACGGCAGGCGGATTCTGCACAGGGCTCCTGCTGGCGGTAATGATCTGGCAGCTGCCCCGGTCGACAGAAATATCGGCCGACAAGGATCTTCCCCAATTGATGGCCATGCCCGGAAGTGAAATTGTTGCCAGCCGATCCGGCCCCCAGGGTCTCGTAAATATTGTGCGGGCCCCGGCCTTTCATGGTGGGCCAGGCCTGTCACTGAACAACACCGAGCCGCTGCCCGACCAACTCCTGGTTACCCTCGATGGCCAGATTATTGGTAGTCTTTACCATAGCGCAGGAAACGAAAATTTCGCTTTTCTGGACAACACCACCATGGCGCTCCCCTACCAGCTGCAGGCTGAGCCATCCCGGGTATTGATCGGCCCCGAAGCCGGTACCGCCCAGATAAGTCTGGCGCTCTACCACGGTGCTGCTCTTATCACCGCCCTGGCCGACAACAGTTCGCTGGCCAGGCTTAAAACCGTTGACCTGGCTTCCCATCTCGGCCACCTTTACCAACGGCCGGAAGTGTCACTCTTCACTGCGACGCTCAGAGGTTTTCTGTACAGCCACGAGTATAGGTACTCTATTATTGATCTGCCTGTGGTTGGCTCAGACCTTGGGGGATTAAAGGCGGCAACCACTTCCCCGCTTCTTAGCCTTGATACCTTTAAAACATGCTTTGACCGTCTGGAGCAAACCGGGGTGCTGAGTGTTACCACCCAGGCTCACGTACCGCCGCGCGAAAGTCTGCGGCTCCTCAATATGCTTACCGAACTCCTGATCAGCCGGGGCCGTGATCCCCGGAACCATATCGCCATCATTCGCAGCTGGGCTTCGGTAACGCTGGTGGCAGCCAAATCAGAGATAACCAGCCTGCAGACCAGTAAGATCCGGTCTTTTTGCCGGACCAGAGGATTCGACCTGGTCTGGCTGCCGGATCTGCAGCCTTCCGAGGTAAACCGCTATCATAGCCTGGATGAACCGCAATACTATCTGGCCGCCCTGAATCTCATGGGTTCGCAGAAAAACAGTTTCCTTTCGCGATATATTTATGACCTGACGAGCCCAGCCGACGACAGGCCTTTTTTTCATCATTTCAGCCGCCTCGATAAGGGTACTCTTACCACTCAATTGGGCAGGCGCAGCCGTTCCTATGCGGAGATCGGCAAACTGCTGCTAGTGGCCGCCACTGTTCAGGCATTGATTCTCGCCTTTATCTTAATAATCGTACCGATGATACCTGTGGTTGGTATTCCAGGTGGAAAAACCGAGCAGTTGCTGGTCATCACCTTTTTCTCCGCCATCGGTTTTGGGTTCATGTTCCTTGAGATGGGCCTGCTGCAGCGCCTGGAAATATATTTGGGCCATCCCGTCTACGCCGCGGCTGCGGTTCTATCCGGATTCCTTTTTTTTGGGGGGCTGGGGAGTATAGCCAGTTCAAGCATTAATGAGCCGCTGGCCTCCAGTCATTGTGTTATCGGCTTCGCCGTTGCTGCACTCGCCATTGTCTATCTGATGCAGCTCGACACCTTGCTTTCCATCAGCGAAGGGCTGGTTCTATTTTTCCGACTGACAATCGTGATACTGATTACCAGTCCGCTCGCCCTGCTGATGGGAATGATGTTTCCACTCGGCCTGAAACGCCTTGGCCGGACGCACGCCAAATTGGTACCATGGGCCTGGAGCGTCAACGGGTTTACCTCGGTAGTGGCCACCCTGCTGGCGCCGCTGCTGGCAATGCACTGGGGGTTTGGGGCTGTCGGCTGGACGGCGGCAGCCTGTTATGCGCTGGCCGCGATCCTCAGCCTGGGGCTGCCTGCCCGTCAATAAGGGGTGCCGGGCAACTTTTCGCTAGTGCCCGGTGAAAAACACCTCCCACACGGGTTATCCAAAATTGCCAGTTTTTCCAGTATATAAAAATGGTGCAATCTGATATACAATGATGATCCTGCTATCTGGACTACGTCAGAGCGAGTACAACCGAGACACGTAATTGAGTGGCACCAGCAAAGAGGTTATCATACATGAGCGAGAAAACGTGCATACATTGTGGGAACACCGTCGAAACCGAAAAGGTATTTTACAAAAAGGCTTCAGACACCCACTATGACAGGTGCGTGGAGTGCGGAGAACCGGTTTCCGATAAGGATGGGGTGATTAAGCAGTTGATGCTTGAAATCAAGCACTCAGATCAGAGAACAAATCTTGTTATCGGTGCGGGTATTACCATTTTTCTCATCATCTCTCTGATAAGGGAATTCTTTTAAAGGCGGCAAAATGGCAACATCTTCTGCCTCTGCACGGCCATCCTAGGTAATTTCATAAGGCGCATTCAGGGAAGCATTGCTGTTCAAGAGCGGCAACTCCTTTGTAAACAGAGGGAAAAAACAATTTCCCATAACACTGGCCATTTAGAGTGTCGTTAAAAATATGGCAATCCTGCGTCAACTAATTATCTTTTAGAGGCATTGCCGCGGAACTTTACCGGCCTTTTCTCCAGTTAAGCACAGGCAGCCGATGTCTTCTTCAACCGGTGGCAGAAGAACTTTCGCCTCTCTCTTTCTCATCCTCACCCTGGTGATGATCCCCTTCGGACTGGTCTATTACACGTCGACCGACTTCTATAAATCCCGCTATCAGCAATGGCGAAAAAACAATGAGCGGGCCTCACAGCCCACACAGTCCAGTCAAATCACCGACCAGTTCATTTTATCAAGGGATGAGAAACTGGAACTCAGCAAGATCAGCGTCGAATTCAAGGGTATTCAGGAAAAAAACTTCCTCCTCAATCTCTACCTGCTCGACTTTGACCGGCAACAACCCTTTCCACTGCTGGTTCCCAAAAAAGAGGTCAGGGAACCGATCATCTTCGGGGGGCACCAATTCACGATTCTCTCGGGAAACGATCGGTTCATCAAGCTCAAACTTATCGACAGCTATCAGACCCCGTGAAGGCCACCCGAAAAAAACGGCACTCCGAGGCATAGCGCCGCTGAGATCGCCGTCTTTAAAGCGCAATCGTGCGATATTATACTACAGGGGCTGAAACTGTGCTGGTTTTGACCAGATCGCAGATTTGCCCGGCAAATTACCGCAAGATTTTTGCAGATTAAAAAGCGAAAGAAAATCCGGAATAATCAGACTAACGTGGTTCTGTGCTAGCAGATAGGTGGCAGGCCCCACATTTATTCTCTTCATATTCATAAACTTATCTCTCCTTTCAGCTCTGAAAATCCGATCAAAAGTCGGGGAAAATAAACAGATCAAAATTTTAAAAGTCTGTTATTCTGTTCTTTTTTTCAAATAATCTGCAATCGCAGCACAATTCAATACCATGAATACCTCCCAACCAAGATTCGTATCATACTGATACGCAATAAAATTTTATTTCACTTCGTGAAATGGTACCAATTTTGCAGAAACAACACTCCACTCAATTCAATTTGTGCCACATGAGCTTGCTTTTCCCCGCTTTGCGGAGGCTGCAGGTACACCTGCCCATGGTACGCTGATTTTTCAATGATGGGCAAAAGCCTCTTATTGCTGGAAGCGGTGTTCCAATAAATAGTGCATCTCAGAAATCTGATTGAAAAATAAATTGGAACGTGCACGAGCAAGAGGTTTCGTCTTGGGTTTACTGGCCATCATAAACAATCGCGGACATGTAAGTGCTTGTTCCCGATGGCGTTTTCGTAGTAATTCCATGTAGTGTCGATACGTTAAATACCTGAAATCCTCATGCAGTGCCTCTAAGACAGCAACCATGGAGCAACAAAATGACTGCTCTTAATGCGAGGCTCAGCGCTAAAGCTCGATTGCTTTGGTATCCGTTTATTGCATGTTTATTCAGCGTGCTCTGTGTCTTCAGTCCGGAGACTGTAGGCGCGCAGAAAAACAAAGAAGAGTTCGGGCACCTATCTCTTAATGAAAAATGGCACGGTGACTTTGAAGGGATGTCAGAGCGACGCCTCGTTCGTGCTCTCGTAGTTTTCGACAAAATGGGCTTCTTCATCGATCAGGGTCATTATCGTGGGGTCAGTGCAGAACTGCTTGAGGCTTTTAAGGTATTCATTAATAGGGGAAATAAAGACAGAACCCTCCAGGTTGATGTGATTTTTCTGCCTGTTTATCGTGATCAACTGATACCTGCGTTACTTGAAGGCAAAGGAGATATAGCGGTTGGCAATTTGACTATTACTGAAGATAGGTTGAAAAAGGTTGATTTCAGCACACCATTTTTTACCGATGTCAAAGAGATCGTCATAACCAGTTCGAACGTACCCCCACTAAATTCCATTGATGACTTATCTGGCCGGCGCGTTCATCTCCGCAGGTCATCCAGTTATTATCAACATGCGCTTAAACTCAATAAGATTTTCAAGAAGAAAGGGTTGGAGCCAATGAGGATCATTGCAGCAGATGAGCATTTTGAGGATTCTGATCTTCTGCGTATGGTAAATAAGGATCTGATTCAAATAACTTTCGTGAATGATCATATAGCACACTTCTGGAGTCAGATATTCAAGGATTTTAAGGTTTACCCGGATGTCGCTGTCAACACAGGTGGAGACATTGGCTGGGCTTTCCGGAAAAACAGCCCACAGCTTGCTGAAGTTGTAAATAATTTTCTTAGGACCACGAAAAAAGGAACGAAGGTTGGAAACCTTATATTCAAAAAGTATTTACAAGAAAATAGATGGGTCAGAAATAAGCTTTCACCCGAAGCAGTCGAGCGCTATCAGTCAGTAATGAAATTATTAAAGAAATATGCTGACCGGTACGAATTTGATTATTTAATGACCAAGGCTGTCGCCTTTCAGGAATCTCAATTGGACCAAACCAAGCGCAGTCCCTGCGGCGCCGTTGGAATTATGCAGCTTCTTCCGGAAACGGCCGCTGACAAAAATGTTGGTATCCCGAATATTGAAAATCTCGAGGATAATGTTCATGCCGGCCATAGATATTTACGCTTCATTCAGGACAGATATTTTAGCGCAGCTGAAATCGATAATTTGAACAAAAATTTATTAACGTTCGCAGCCTACAACGCTGGACCCAAAAAAGTACTGATCCTAAGAAATGAAGCAAAAAATCGAGGGCTCGATCCTAATGTATGGTTCAACAATGTGGAAGTGATCGCAGCAGAAAAAATCGGTAGGGAGACGGTCCACTATGTGAGCAACATCTACAAGTATTACATCGCCTATAAATTATCCAAGGAAAAAATCGACAAGATCCAGGAAAAGGCTCTAGCTCTGGCACAAATCAGGCCGAGCCTCTTTGGTCTTGCCTGGGCCCAGGATGCTAAATAGTATTCTTGACAATTCTTCTCACCTGGTCTGCAGTGAATAGACCTGCCATTGTACATATCTTATGCGGTCAAATTTTCACAATTCTTAGATGATCAGCAGCTCCACGTCTCCTATCATTTTAACCTCTTAACATGTCAGACGTTGCCGCTTTTTTCTAGCATGGCTTCCGCCTGATAATCTACAAAGGTCCCATCCAACACCTTGACTCACATGTACTCCTCTCCCACATAGAGTCATAATGGGATACGGCTGAAGAAGTGCTGTTTTTTAAGAAAAATCTGCTGGCGATTGATAATCAAATTCATCGGCAATTGCTCTTATCAGCTCGCTGAATTTATCTTTCAAAACCCTCTACTGCTCAACAGAATTGTTTGATATTCTGAGAAGTTTATGAAATCATAAATAATACTAACATTGGGTGGCCATATCCTTTCTTATTTCATATGTGGTCAGAGAAAAAAATACACCTGAGCCTAGCCTATTATTGAAACTTTAAACGACTGGCCCTAGCTTTACGCCAATGCCGAAATGAAAAACCTGTTGATTGCCATAATCATCGGAATGTCGATGCTGCTTTCAGGATGCGCCGGAGTGTTCCTTGTGGGCGCTGGTGTTGGAGCCGGTGCTTTCTCCTACATTGCCGGAAATTTAACCAGGGTTTATGAAGCCGATTACCACCAGAGTATCAAGGCCAGCATCAAGGTGGTGGAACAGCTCAATTTCAAACAAAAAGAAGAAACTGTTGATGAATTAAAAACAATCATTGAAGGCCATCTTAATTATGATACCCCGGTAACTATCGAAGTGGTTTACGTTAAAGATGGGTTGACCCAAATAGGTGTGCGCACCGGGTATATAGGGGTTGACAATCTCGAAATGTCCAAGCAGGTGCATGCTGATATCGCCGAGGAGTTAAAAAGATTCAAGCCACCTAGAATATCAGCCACCTCCCGCAAGAAGATTAAATTATTGGAGAGCAAACCGAGAACTTCCCAGACACTATACGATGATCTTCCTCCCCCCCCAATGCCGGAAACCGTGTCTGTCCAGAGCGCCAGAGAAGACGCCCAGGAAATCATTGACGGGCAGGAAAAACAGGCTCTAACCACCGCTGACAAGAAACAGGAAATACCTGCTGAGGACACAGCCAAAGCCTCCGAGAGTGAAGGCGATGTGCCGCCCCCAATCTCAGAGACCGTGTCTGCCCAGAGCGCCATAGATACCCCCCGGATAATGGCTGGCCGGCAGGATACGCAAACTCTTTACCCGAATGAAAATATAAGTAAAACCTTTAGATATTATCCAAAATCTGCACTGTCAATACATTCGGGGTCCTATGGGACTCTCGACGAGGTTATCTCCTATCTCGGTGAGAACCCGTCCGCAAGTGTGGATATCCGCGCTTATACAGATTCTTCGGGTAGTAAGGCCAGAAACCTCGCGCTCTCACAAAAACGGGTTTTTGAGCTCAGAAATTATCTGATTTTGCACGATATCCCAGAGGAAACAATCTCGACTGACGCACAGGGCGCAACCAATTTTCTCGAGAGCAATCGAGCCGATGGACTCGAATCCCCGTATCACCGCGTGGAAATACAGGCTGTATACCCCGCTGCAAGGCAACAGGAAAAATCAGCAGACAACAAAGCGAAAGCCTTACAGAATGAAGGTGATGTTCAACCCTCAGAGTCAGAGACCGTTTCTGTTGCCAACGAGAGCGGTATAGACGACACCCGGCAAATGAAAAGCCGGCAGGATACGCCGACTCTAACACCAACTAAAAGCAATAATAAAACGTTTGTTTATTACCCAAAATCTGCTCTGACAATACATTCGGGGTCCTATGACGCACTCGACGAGGTTATTTCCTATCTCGACGAGAACCCGTCCGCAAGTGTGGATATCCGCGCTTATACAGATGCTTCGGGTAATATTGCCAGAAACCTCGCTCTCTCTCGAAAACGGGTTTTTGAGCTCAGAAATTATCTGATTTTACACGATGTCCCAGAGGAAATAATTACGACTGACGCGCAGGGCGCGATCAATTTTCTCGACAGCAACAGCATCGATCGACTCGGATCCCCGAATCACCGCGTGGAACTGACCATCAGATAAGGTCCCAACCTGTCTATACCTCAGTGGTGCACCGCCTCTTGGCGTCGATGGAAGAATCGTTGAACTAAAGGTGGAGATGGAGCACTTCAATTGCCAAGAAACGTTATGATATGATACTCTTGGAGCCAATCTTACAATATACTTGTTGGCGTACAAATAGATAGCGACGTTGAGCCGCCACCCACAATAGTCAAAGATCGAATTCTGCTTGTGCGTGAGAGTTCATGATGAATCTTTGGCACTATATTCTGAAGGTGAGTGCATGAAGACCAAACCATTACCAACCACAATCACCGGCAGCCTGCCCAAACCTGCATGGTTGGCCGAGCCTGAGAAGCTATGGTCTCCCTGGAAACTGGCAGACGCAATATTGAGAGAAGGTAAACGTGACGCAGTAAGACTCGTCCTCCGCGACCAGGAACAAGCTGGTATCGACATTGTCAGCGATGGTGAGCAGACCCGTCAGCATTTTGTGACTACCTTTATCGAACATCTTGACGGGGTCGACTTTCAGCGCCGGGAGACGATTCGTATCCGGGACCGCTACGATGCCGATGTTCCGGTCGTTACCGGACCGGTGAGCCGCCCGAAACCGGTGTATGTGGAGGACGCTCATTTTCTGCGGGCCGAAACGAACAAGCGAATAAAATTCACTTTGCCCGGTCCAATGACGATGGTCGATACCCTCTATGATGACCATTATCAAAGTCGTGAACAACTAGCCTGGGTATTTGCTGAAATTTTAAATGATGAGGCACGCGAACTTGAAGCCGCCGGTGTCGATATCATTCAATTCGATGAGCCGGCCTTTAATGTCTTTTTCGAAGAGGTTCGCAGCTGGGGCATAAAGACCCTGGAGCGGGCGGCAGAAGGTCTGGCCTGCAAAACCGCAGTTCACATCTGTTATGGTTACGGCATCAAGGCCAATATGGATTGGAAAAAAACTCTTGGAGCGGAGTGGAGACAGTATGAAGAAACCTTTCCTTTGCTGAGGGAATCGGCAATAGATCAAGTATCACTTGAATGTCATAATTCCAGAGTGCCAATAGAGTTGATCGGCTTGCTCGAGGGTAAAGATGTGTTGGTGGGGGCCATTGATGTTGCCACCGATAAGATCGAGACACCTGAAGAAGTGGCAGCCACGCTCCGTAAAGCGCTCAATTATGTCACTCCGGAACACCTCTATCCCTGCACCAATTGTGGCATGGTGCCGCTCGCACGCACGGTCGCCCAGGGCAAACTGAAGGCTTTGGTAAAGGGCGCTGAACTAGTCAGATCAGAGTTGAACAACACCTAGAAGTTGCGATTGCAGAGTCGGCCCGTGTGCGCTGCGCTCCAAGGTCACGATCAGCAGCAAAGGCCGTTATAACTAGATGAAATTACTGGTGGGCGAGGCGGGATTCGAACCCGCGACCTTCGGCTTCGGAGGCGGTTGAGATTCGCTTAAAGAAAGTTATTTCAAATATTTTCTGACCCAAATAGTGCGAGAAGTTTGCACTATCTTGCACCCTATATGCATCCATATGCAGGGTTATGCTATCAAGAGCTTAATCTTTTATAATACTGAACTGGATTTGAAGATAAACAGTTTGTATACAAATTTAGGCCGTGGCATCAATTCTGGCAGCCTCGTTTTTTTTCTGAAGAGATGCAGGAAAAACTTTAACCAAGACGTCAGAAGCGAAGTAGTTTAGTTAAATTTATCCGCTCCAATATATCGAACTAGTGATTCACCTTGATTGAAATTTTTTCCTAAATTGTTAGGGTTTCGTTGTGGTTCTGATCGCTTTTAACGATAGTCCTTTTAATGAGGTGAAGAAAATGAAAAGCACGTTGTTTGTTTTTACTCTGTTTCTTTTGCCATCATTTTCTATGGCCGATGAGACGTTAGACAAGGCCGTTGGTATTTGCCAGGCAGAGGCACAGTATTACGGCTTATCAACGGGGCGAGCCGAAAAGTTAGTGTTCCCGAATGACTTCAATCTTAGGGACACACCAAGTGCGTACTTCATTGAATATAGTGATGACCTCAAAGCCGGTGTGTATTGGAAGTCAGGCGAGAAAGAGGCAATTGACGTCAGTTGCCAAATTAACAAAAAGCCACTAACAGCCTCATACGTCAAGATAAATGGAAACCAGATTACTACCGTGGCATCTGTCCTGATAAAGGCAGAAAACCTCATGAAGCAGGTTGATGAATTAGAAATCATGGCGGAAAATCTAACAGAAAAACTGTTGATATCAGCTGCTCCAACCAGCGCTGGACCCCCAAAGACGGCAGCACCGGTAGATAGTAAACTGGCAAGCGTAAGCGGGAAGTTGACACAGGAACAAGTCAACTATTTGGAGGGTGTTGTTGATCAAGGGTTATTAAAATTAGAGGCTGAAGACAGTTATGCTTACGTTGACTCACAATTTTGGAGTCAAATGCAGTATGACTTTAAGCAAACTTTCACTGCTGCATGCGCTATGTACTTTGCTATGAAAAGAAACAACGATCTTGTCTATGTGACAATCTATGATCTTTACAGCGGTAAGAAGTTAGCAAAATTTACCGAATATTGGGGCTTCGAGGCATATTAAAAGTGAAACTTTTATGTCTGCGCCTCAGAATTGTTACCGCCTTCAACCTAGGGTTATTCCTGTATCTATTCAAATTAAGGCCGTAGCATCAATTGTGGCGGCCTCGTTTTTTTCCTTAAGGGATACAGGAAACACCTCAATAATGGCCATATCCTATTTTAATAATATTTTCTCCTGACATATTCTATTTCACTCATATTATCCCAACCCGCTCATTACAAAAGATTCTGTTGACGCTGCCACAGAAAAGATGGGCCTACCTAAAAATGATCGGAGGTTGACTTAGACCTCCATAAAAAAAGTCAACGTGGCCCCGCCCCCTTGAGCCAAAATTTCTTGAAAGGACGGCTAAAAAATAATATCTTGCCGAGAATTTATGGCCGCTTGAAAGGAATTTACGGAAAGGTAGAGTGTTCTTGCAAAGTGGTGTCCTATCATCTTTTATTTTCATAGAATTAGGAGGTAGTATCACATGAGCAGAATGATCAAAAGAGCAGGTGTTGTTACAATGGTTATTCTTATGGTCCTCATTGGAAGCGCTTGGGCCGGATGGTTCACATTTGAACCCAATTTGGTACTGTTGGACGGGACCCACGTATCCGTGACTCTCGAG
Source organism: Desulfobulbaceae bacterium (assembly GCA_024640625.1). Lineage (GTDB taxonomy): Bacteria > Desulfobacterota > Desulfobulbia > Desulfobulbales > Desulfocapsaceae > JABDQA01. The sequence continues at coordinate 2,288 of JAHEER010000037.1, read as the reverse complement.
GATATTACAAAGGAAGATGGCTATCTTAAAGAAGGCGATATGGAACAGGCAAATCAACTGGTCAAGGATAGTAAAATTTTTATCATTAAGACCGGCAAGGATCTAACTCGTGTCAAATTTCTCGACTATAAGGAGGTAAACGACGGTAACATTTACGTTGAGGTCAAAACCGAAAGCGGGAACAAGCTCTGGGCAAAAATGAGCGACCTTGCCTGTGAACAGGACGGAAAAAAGAAGAACATCACTAAACAGGATTTGCTCAAAGGAGAATTCGCAATATTATCAAAAGCTGTGCAGTAAAAGATATTTTGAACGTGCCTCTAACAAGTTGGCATTAGGCTGAGAAGGCAAGCAACACAGCAAATACCAATAAATGATCTGCAATTTTAGCTTCTTCTATAACTGGGGTGGTGGCTCGGGATAGCCGATCCTCACCCCAGCCTGTGTCAATACGGCATCTATCTTGCCAAATCAACGATAAGTATTTTTGTCTTTACGCTCCGCCGTAGGTGTTTCCTGTTAAGGTCAGGTTCTACCTGTCTGGTGACCAGAGTTTTCAGAGGATCGGCTGTTTCTTAAGAGGTACAGGTATAGTCTGTAGCAGATAGTTGTCTATAAAAGCTGAGGTTGGCAGGAATTACCTTTCTGATATTCAGAGTTAGGTTTTCGCTGTCTCAGAGATATACTCTAAGGCTTCGATAGCTGCTTCGAGGCCTTGATCAGCGGCTTTTTTGGACCATTTGGCAGCTTTGAGAGGGGACAGCCATTTGATCTTATCACCAATTAACCTGTTTAGTTCTGCAGGCTTATTATTGATATATTCCTGAATCCATTTGAGGCTACCCTTCTTGCCAATTTTTTGAGTATTTCTCATACATGGAAGTGGACCCCATTCTTATTGCTCTATAATTTGAATCTCGTTCCAATGTTAAACCGTTTTTATCTTTTATTATGGTCAAGATTCATGCAACAAATATTGACCTTGTGATAAAGTCTAAAAGTCAATATCGATAGAAAAAAACATAGCTTTTTTATTCCGGTTGTGCATTGGTCGGCGGATCAAAAGTTATTCGTTTCGAGCCTGATGGATATTGAGATAATATTTTTTTATATGTACCGTCTTTTTTCATTGCTTCAAGAGTATGCTGCCATTCATTTACAATTTTATCGTCTGTATCTTTTGAAAATGCCAAATACACATATGCCTTTTTAACTGTCAAAGTTTCTTCAATTTCATTAGGATCGATACCAGTATCATTGGCGGTTTTAAAAACAATATGGTCAGTGCTAATCCATAGGTCTATGCGCCCTAGCATCAGCATCTCCAAATTTCTCAAGTTCGCATCTTTACCAAACAAGCTGCTGAGATTAGTGAATCCTAAACGCTTTAGTAACTTTTCCCGAACATCATCCCCTATACAACCTATTGCGCCCACTTTTTTTGCGTCACCCAAAGTATTAATAGTAATGTCGCTGCCTTTTTTTTTGAAAAAGCTAAATTTTGTGACGTTCAGTGGACCGACCCATTTGAACGATTTTTCACGTTCATAGGTTCGTACCATTGAAAACAAAACTACATTAGGCCTATGTAGCACTTCATGATAACCTCTTTTCCATGGGACTATTTTTATAGTAAAATTCAGATTCAGCCGTTGCATAATTTCTCGTACTATATCCGTATTGAAACCTTTTATTTGTCCATTGCTGTCGAGATAATTGTTTTCACCTGAATTTTCCGTCAAAATGGTAAGATCATAGCAAAATGCCGTGCTGGATAAAACAGTGGTTAATGATAGCGACAGCAAAGCACAACAAACTATAAGCCTACTCATTGTGAAATCCCCTTTGATAGAAACGGTCATTTCATCCCTCCAATATCCATGATAAGGAGTGATTGAGTATATTCTAGTCATCGTTCCTAACGGGTAAATGGAACGATGTGGCATGGGGTTGGAATGGAGATTGCTTATGGCATGCTCAGATTATTTACACGTTCGGAATTTGTAGACTAGTCCTGTATCCCTTCAGAAAAAAAACGAGGCCGCCACAATTGATGCTACGGCCTTAATTTGAATAGATACAGGAAACACCTCAAATTCATCTTCTTATTCATTTCTATAAATAGCCAATTGACACCTTTCTTGGAAATAATTATCGGTAATTTTAATAATTGATATCATATTTCATCCAACACTCAAGCATCGAACAAGAGGATCATTATGGCATCATGCAAAGATATCTCTGGGTCCAGGGTGGATAGGACCGCTGAACCCAAGAACTCTAGCAGA
>JAHEER010000120.1 GCA_024640625.1 Desulfobulbaceae bacterium | reverse complement strand
ATTTTGACGATCGAATGAAGTTGGCCGACCTCATTTCCCAGGATCTCGATGATAAGGAATGGGCGGGACGCATCTATAGTGAGCAGTTCGAGGCGGCTGAGAAATTTACCGATAAAAAGAACGTCGCTGCAGCCGCCATGAAAAACCTCAAAGATGAAGCCAAGGCTCGGGGTTACCTTGAGAAAATGGCCGAACAGTCCAGCTCTGTTGGTGATCTTGCCAAGCTTGCGACCACCGTCAAGGAGGTACTCGGAGACGACGACTGGACCCGGAAGCTCCTGCAGGACGCGCAGGCCGCTTGCGACGACCGTTTCGGCCTGTTGACCATTGCCGGCAAGGCAGCAAGCAGTCTTGGCGATCAAAAAATGGCCGGCGAGATATACGGCAAAGCGGCTGAGCTCTGTTCGCGGGGATACCAGTTTGAACACGTGTTCAGCTACGTGGAACAGCAGGGCGGCGGCCAGGAGATTCTCAAGAAGCTCTATGATATGGCCGAGGCGAAGCTGAGCAGTGCCAAAGAACTGGCGGCACTTGCCGAGAGCGTCATGCGGAGGTTCGGAAGCGAGGACAGGGCCAGGACATTGTACAAGAAAGCCGCCGAAGCGGAGGATTTTGACAAGCTTAAATTCGCAGTGGCCGAAAGCGTACAAAAATCGCTCGGCGATCACAAATTGGCAGGCAGCCTGAGAGCCGGCTAGCCAGGCTGACAACGCAGGGATAAAACGGCCGCGGTTCTGCAGGAGCTGCGGCCGTTTTCATTGCAACGAGACAGCTTGTGCGCTGAGGCGCCCTAAAGATCTTTCACCCGTGACAAACCCGGCAGCAGGGTCTGGGTACTTACCACTCCCTGCCATTGGCGAACGGTGCTCTGCATGAACTGGGAAATGAGTTCGGCATCGGATGACAGCAGATCACGCATCAATTTGACCCGGATGATGATGTCGATCGCCCCGTGCACCGAATGTACCTCGCGCACTTCATCGAGGGCGTAGAGTTTGTCCATGATTTTGTGTTCGTGCCGGCCCTCTACGTTGATCAGGACAAAGACGTTGATCTCCCTGCGCATCTCCGGGTAGTTCTGGTCGGTATGCTGAGCCATTTTCTTTCTGAACTCCTCCATGTTTTTAGGAATCAGTGTATCGATGCCCTTGCCATAGGTGCGGTTTTTTCCCCTCTTCCACTGATGCAGTGAGATGTAGAGACACAGGTCATCTGCTGTCCTCGACTTGAATGATTGGGTAATGTTGCTCGATACGACCAGGGTGCGAAGCGGAAGATATATCGTCTTGTACCAGTCGGCCGCCGCTTCCGTCGGGGTGACCGAGCCGTTTCGTTCCTGCTCCAGAAACTGCCTGTGTTCTTCAATCTGCTCCTCCAAAACCCCAAACTGACCAATTTCGGTGAGTTCAATAGCAGCGTGCAGATGATAACGGTCCCTGAACTCGGTACGTTCCCGATAGAGACGGTTTTCGAAGGTGTCTCTGGAGGGGAGGAGTTCGAGAATACAGGATCGAATCTCCCGGTGGCCCAGTTCTCGGGCTGCGGCGTAGCGATGATGCCCATCAAGGATATAGTAACTGTCTTTGATCTGATACAAAGAAATAGGCGGCATAGGCCGGCCTTCACGCATCTTCTTCATGATGTCGTGCAGCCGCTCGTCGCTGTCATACCCTTTGGGACGGAAATGGGCATCGAAGTCATGATAGCGGCCGACGCTGCCGACAATTTTATTTATGGGCACGAACAGGGTTCCCCGGTCGACGGACTCGAAAGCCTGTTCACTGGTCCGGACTTTTTCGAAGTTCCTGTCAGCTTCAGTACCGCTGACGTTGTCGCGCAGCCCAAAAAACCTCTCAAAAAACCGACCGATTCTAGATTTCGAAGATGTGGTGGCCATAACTGTTCAACACCTTGGTTTCGTTTACCACGCTCAGCCTCTCAGCAGGAGTTTCGAAAACTCTGTGAATGTGCCCGTGAATCAGAAAGCGCGGCCGATATTTCCTGATGAAATCCCGATAACAGGAAAATCCGCGATGACATCTGTCTTCTGCATCATGAACATGCCGGGGCGGCGCATGGGTGACCAGCACGTCGAGCCCGTTCAGTCGCCACAGAGGAAACCAGAGCTTGCGGATCTGCGCCCTCATCTCACGCTCTCTATACTGGTTGGGGTTGCCATTGTACCAGCGGGAGCCGGAAAACCCGAGAAACGAAAAGTCGCCGTGGGTGACGATCCTGCCGGAAATATTGAGGCAGCCGTGCGGTACCTGTTCATGCCTGATGTCATGATTGCCCAGGACATAGTAGAGCGGCACGTCATATTTGGCCTTGAGGCTGGCCAGATACTCCGGGGGCAGGTCGCCGCAGCCAAGGATAAGATCGATCGAATTCGATTCGACAGGGCTGCTGGTGCCGACAAGCTCGGGCACCACGATATCTGAAACGCTGAGAATCCTCACCCCTGCTCCCCTCTCTGCTTTTCCAGCTGAGGACCGTCGCTCACTCGTCCTCTTTTGAGGCCGCCTTGGCGTCACCTTGTGCTTTGTTCAGAAGTCCCCTGACCCACCCCACCCGAATGTGGTATTGCTGTCCCACATCCTGCCATGATTCGCAGCTGTCTTCATGGTTCATAATCGGATAGGCGGACGGCTCGACGCTCCCTTTTCTTACTCTGCATCTGCCCCGTGCTTCATCGGTCGGTCGATAATGTCTGCAACTCAGGCACATGCGTTTGCTGGTTCTGCTCGCCATAATATCCTGTTGTTATTGAATCAGTTAAATAAAACCGAAAAATCGACGCAATAGGACTCCGTACAGGAGACATCGGGCACATCGCAGATTTTTCCCTGAAAGCCGAAATCGCTCAATCGCTCGGAGAAAAGCCGTCGTGAGTCGTCCACGATCCTCGGATCGGTGGTCCTGCTGCCGTCCAGATTGTAAACCAGACCAACCAGCGAAATATTGCGCCTGTCAAGTGCTTCCAAGGCCGCCAGCGTATGATTGATCGAGCCCAGCCTCGGACTACTCACCATGAGCACCGGCCAATTCCTCTCAGCACACAAATCTATCACCAAGGTGTTTTCGTTCAACGGAACGAATAAGCCGCCCACCCCTTCCATCAGCACGTGGCTGTACTCCTTGACGAGTTGTTCCGCAGCTCTGACAATCACTTCCGGATCGATTGATCTACCCTCCAGCCGAGCCGCCAGATGCGGTGAACAAGGCACTGGAAACACATAGGGGCAGGTGATGCCCATGGCGTCTTCCTCGACCAGCTCCTGGCCGGCCAGTTTGCGATGTTCAAGAATATCATCACTCATTGAACTGCACCCCGTCTGGGCCATTTTCATCGTGATTGCCTCGATTGCGTTATCTTTGAACCAGCGGGCCAGCAAACCTGTCACCACTGTTTTTCCGATACCGGTGTCGATGCCTGAAACGACTATCACTTTGGGATGTTCAGCCACTCTCATGCTCCTCTTTTCTGGGCAATAAACACATACGATACATAGCTCAGCATGACGCCCTGCTCCGTCGAAAACCTGTCCTGATAGTCGCCGACGAATCTTTCGTAGCGCCTCGGCGTCCAGTTGAAGCCCCCCACCCCGCCTACTCCGGTGGCGCGAATGTGGCCGAGGACCTCCCTGGGATGATCGAAGTGGAGATGATCCCGATCGATATCAGCATGCAGGATTTTGAAATTCTCGGCAACCTGATCCCGCACCAGCGCGAATGAGGGATATCTCAAGCCGGCCCCGGTGAGTTCCTTAATCTCATAATATGTTTCTTCACCAAACATTGAAAAGGCAAAAACACCCCCTTCAGCCAGTGCTTGATGCACTTTGGCAAAAAAACGCTGCAGATCCTCCAGCCATTGAAAGGTGGACGAAGAGGCTACCAGGTCCAGAGCTTCAGGCAGCTCCAGGTGTTCGATATCGCCAAACAGCGGCAGTATCGAAGCACCCTCTGCAGTGACCAGTTTCTTTTTGACTGTCTGGAAAAACTCGGGCACCAGGTCATTCAAAAAAAATTGTTCCGGGGAAAAGGTTTCATACAGAAGCCTGGAAAACATGCCCGTGCAGCTGCCCACCTCCAGAATTCTTATATAGCGATTTCTGCCGAGTGATTCAAGCAGGCCGATCAGCTGCTCGTTGACCAGTCTCTGGACCACCGCCTGCTCCTCATAGGTCGGCATCCCCCGGAGAAACGAGCGGGCGACCCGATCCTTTTCTATTGGGTTGGTATCTCCGCTCATCTCATTCCCGCAGAGCGATGATTTCAGACCAGCTCCGCCAGGCCGAAAACGGATAGTGGCAGCCCTGGATATGGACGATGGGACAACGCTTCTGCCAGAAGGATAGCTGGTGCGCAGTGGGTACGATTTTATCCCTGGTGGAGACAATCGCGGTGTCGAAGATGGGGTCTGTTGTCCGGTGGCTGTCGACCAGTTGAGCCAGCCGTTCCAGCTCACTTTTCATGCTTGCCAGACCTCTCTGGGGCCGATGTTCAAGAAAATACCGGAGTACCTCATCGGGGCGACACATGCGCCGGTAAAACCTGTCGCGCACCGATGCGGAAAAGTGCTCGAGGGTGGCATTGAAAAATTCAAGCGGGATACCATAACGATCATCTATCGGCCGCAGGGTGCCGTTTATAGCAAGCCGGCTGGCAAAATATTCGTTCCGATCGGCAAACAGCTGCTGGCCCGCCCATACGCCAAACGACCAGCAGATGAGATGGGTTGACTGATAATCTGAAACAAGGCCGTCGATATCCACGGGAAGCTCGAAGCTCGAATAATCGGAAAGAACCAGCAGGTCGCAGCCGCCGCTGTCAGGCAGCACCACGGGATGATGGTCCATACCCCAGCCGTTGCAGAAGATGATCAGCTGCGGGCTGAGGTTCTTAACAAGCCAGTGCGCGATCATTTCCCGTCGAGCCAGTTTCTGATCAGCCCGGGAAGTGGGGCCAGCATTTCGATATCATGATCGGCGGTCAGAGACAGCCGGAAGCGGGAGGTTCCCTTTGGCACGGTCGGCGGCCGCACCGGCAGTACATAGAACCCGTTGTTCTGCAGCATCTTGGCTCCTTCCACTGTTTGGTCTGCGGCACCGATGATCACGGGAATTATGTTGGTGCTGCCTCCGGTCTGCAATCCCGCGTTTTCCAGTTTTTTCCGCAGCTCGCGGGAGGTCTGCGTGAGTTTGTCTCTTCGGGCCTGCATGGAAGCGAGCCGGCTCATGACAAAATGATTCCAGTTCAGCACCACGGGCGGCAGTGCCGTGGTGAAAATGAGCGGGCGGCTGCGATTGATAAGATATGCACGGATTATCTCATCGCTGACCAGAAACGCCCCCACGGAGCCACAGGCTTTACCGAATGTGCCCACCAGAAGGTCGATTTCGTCAATGCAGCCCCGCAGCTCCGCCAGTCCCAGCCCTTTTGTACCGTAGACCCCGATGGAATGAGCTTCGTCGAGGTAGAGCAGACACTTATAGCGCTGCTTCAATTCAACCAGTGTCTCGAGATCAGCACAGTCGCCGTCCATGCTGAATACCGACTCACTGACGATTGCGACCAGCCGATGGTCGTCACGATGGGTCTGCAGCAGCGTCTCAAGATGGCGGTAATCGCCATGCCGGAAGCGCTTGAATTCTGCCCGGCAGATCTGCAGCCCGTCGTGTATCGAGGCGTGGTTGAGCTTATCGGACAGGATAAGGTCGTGCTTGGTGAGCAATGATGGGAGGATACCAATATTGGCATGATATCCCGAATTGAACAGCAGTGCGCTCTCGCGGCCGTAGAGACCGGCGATGAGACTTTCAAGCTCATGGGAGAGCTGCAGGTCGCCGGTGAGCAGTCTCGAGGAAGCGGTTCCGGGCGCAAACCGATCCATGGTGTTCGCCTCGGTTCGTGCCGTGTAGAATTCTTCGATCAAGGCTGAATTCCCAGCCAACCCAAGGTAGTCATTGGAGCTTAGATTGATGAACGTGCGGCCGCCGTGTTCGACCGTACCCGCTCCCCGGTTTGACAGCGGGCTGAGGCTGCGGTACATGCCGCTCTGCCTCATCTGTTCTAATTCTGCTCGGAACGATTCCATTTTCTTCAGTTTTCCAGGGCCACGACCTCGACCACAGCTCTGCAGAGATGATCGAGATCTGCTGCTGCAATGCAATAGGGCGGCATCACGTAGACCAATGTACCGAAGGGACGGACCCAGACGCCACGGTCCACAAAACGCTTCTGCATACTGGCCAGGCTGACCGGTTTGTGCAGTTCCACCACCCCGATTGCGCCCAGGCATCTGACATCGGCAACCTGATCCAGGCTGCAACAGGGCTGCAGACCCTGCTCGAGGCATTGTTCGATGTTGGCAACCAGCTGCCGCCAGCCGCTTTCCAGCAGCAGATCAATGGACTCGGACGCTACCCGGCAGGCCAGCGGATTGGCCATGAAGGTAGGTCCGTGCATGAAAACGCCCGGCTCGGCTGCCGAAATTGTTCGAGCCACCTCATCGGTGGACAGGGTTGCCGCCAGACTCAGCATGCCTCCAGTGAGGGCCTTGCCGAGGCAGAGAATGTCCGGTACGACCTGGCTGTGTTCAGAGGCAAACATTTTCCCGCTGCGTCCGAATCCGGTGGCGATCTCGTCGCAGATCAGCAGCACATCGTAGTGGTCACACAAATCCCTTACTTCCTGCAGATAGCGGGGGTGATAAAAACGCATGCCGCCGGCGCCCTGAACGATGGGCTCGAGAATCAATGCGCAGAGGGACCGATGGGTATCTGCCAGCAGCTTTCTCAGCGGCTGCATCTCGTCCCCATCCCAGGGACCGCCAAAACTGCTCTCCGGCCGAGGAACGAAATGGTAGCGGGGCAATACTCCGGAAAACAAATGATGCATCCCGGTGACCGGGTCGCATACCGACATGGCATGGAAAGTGTCGCCGTGATATCCCGAGCGAATGGTGGCAAACTGATGTTTATCCTTATTGCCCCTCGCATGGTGGTACTGAAGCGCCATTTTCATGGCCACTTCCACCGCCACCGAACCGGAATCACAGAAGAACACTTTATCCAGGCCGGCCGGCGTCAGATCCACCAGTCTCCGGCCCAGTTCCACCGCGGGTTTATGGCCAAGTCCGCCGAACATCACATGGCTCAGCGAGGCGGCCTGGTCCTGGAGCGCCCCTACCAGCCGGGGATGACTGTACCCGTGAATGACCGACCACCAGGAAGCCATACCGTCAATAAGTTCCCTGCCGTCGGCGAGTCGAATCCTTACACCTTCGGCCGATTCAACTCCGTAAACCGGCAGTGGATTGATCATCGAAGTATAGGGATGCCAGAGATGCCTGCGGTCGAAGTCGAGAAGCTCTTCCCACTCCGAGAGTTTCGGGTCGGTGGTCATCGTCCGCGATATTTTTTTGCGTGTCTGCCGCCAGTCACAAACCCCAGCGATTCAATCATCTGCAGATCTTCTACGATCGAATTGCCCGTTGTGGTAAGATAGTTACCCACGATTGCCCCATTGGCACCCGCCTGAAAACATCGGTACTGGTCGTCACCGAGCTGCGCTCTGCCGCCTGCGAGCCGGACTACCGCCTGGGGATTGATGAACCTGAACATGGCGATGCAGGTCAACACCTCCCCCAGAGACAGTGTGCTGAGCTTTCCAAGCGGGGTGCCGGGAATCGGGGTCAGAATGTTGAGCGGTATCGACAGCACCTCTAGTTCGCGCAGTTCAAAGGCGAGTTCCAGGCGCTGCTCGAAACTTTCGCCCAGTCCAATGATACCGCCTGAGCAGATGTCCATGCCGACTGCCCGGGCAATCTTGATGGTCTCAACTTTATCTTCCCAGGTATGACTGGTACAGATGCTGGGGAAGAAGGATCTGCAGGTCTCCAGGTTGCAATGATAGCGCCTCACTCCAGCTTCGACTAGCCTCTCGGCCTTCTCTCTGGTGAGAAAACCCATTGAAGCACAGAAGTAGAGTTCGCTCTCGTGACCGAGCTGACCATACATGGCGGCAAACAACTCGATGTCTTCTCCAGACACCTCACGGCCGGCTGTGACCAGGGAATAGCGAACCACCCCCAGAGATTCATTCTCCAGTCCCTGGCGCCGCACCTCCTCGTAGGAAACAATGTCGTAAGTCTCGATCTCGGTCTGGTAGCGCGATGATTGGGCGCAGAATTTACAGTTCTCGGAGCACTTGCCCGAACGGGCATTGATGATTGAACAGAGATCGAAATGATCGCCGTGCAGCTCTTTGCGCAGCCGGTCGGCGGCTTCGTACAATGCGGTCGGTTCGTTGCCGGAAGCAAGTTCCAGGGCCTGATTTAAATCGAGATTTCCGCCAGAGCGAATAAGCTCCATGGCGTCTGTCAATGATGTCATAATGTAACCAATCCCTTTTTCCCTCTCAGCGACCCAATTCCTGATTACTATAAATACACAGTCGCCAAATGTCGCATCGAAAACTGTGTGGAGCAAGAGATCAGTTCAGATTCAGCTTCTCCAGGCAGCTTTGCAGGGAATCGGGGCTGTCGAACTGCACGGAAACCACCTCGGAGCCTTTGGGCACAATCTTTCTCATCATGCCCTTGAGTACTGTTTTGGGTCCGACTTCGATGAAGGTATCGACTCCGTCGCCACGCATCGCCGAAATACTTTCAAACCAGCGTACCCGTGAAACTATTTGTTCTGCCATCATCTGTCTGATGCGTGCCGGATCATCTTCCGGCTGGGCGGTCACATTGAAATAAACTGCGCTCCGGGGGGGGCGGAAGTCAACACTGTCGATAACTTTGGTAAAATCTGCTACAGCCCCTGCAACCAGCGGGCAGTGATTTGCAACACTGACGTTGAGGGGAATGACCTTGGCACCCTGCTCTTCCAGAACAGCACTGACACTGTCAAGACCCTCGACGGACCCCGACACGACTATTTGCTGCGCAGTGTTGTAATTGGCCACCGAAACCACACCGGCTCCTGTGTAGGCGTCAACCACCTGTTCAAGTTCTTCTATGGTGAGTCCCAGAATTGCCCTCATAGCGCCGGGGTTCTTGGTGCCTTCGCGCTCCATGAAAAAACCTCTCCGCTCCACCAGTTTTATGGTGTCGGCAACAGAGATCACCCCGGCAGCGCACAGGGCTGAAAACTCTCCGAGACTGTGCCCGGCATAGCAGCTTATCTCGACCGATTCGGCAAGAGCGGTCTGCAGCGCTTTTAAGCAGATGAGGTTGGTGACCGTGATTGCCGGCTGAAGCACCGCCGCTCGGGTCAGTTCCTCAATCGGGCCTTCGGAAATTATCTTGGCGAGGGGAAAATCACATACTTGTTCAGCCATTGCCATGATCTCTCTGCATTCAGCAAAGGAGTCAATAAACTCCCTCCCCATGCCGATATATTGGGACCCCTGTCCCGGAAACAGCACTGCTAATTTCATGCCTTGCTCCTGCGTTTTTCGTTTTTCATTTCCATGATATTCATCACCAACAGCACAACCACCCCCACGCAGATCGCCGAGTCAGCCACGTTGAACGCCGGCCAGTGGTAGGTGCCGACATAGAAATCGAGAAAATCGATTACCGCGCCGAAGCGCAGCCGGTCGACGAGATTGCCGAGC
>JAHEER010000119.1 GCA_024640625.1 Desulfobulbaceae bacterium | reverse complement strand
AAAAAGGAGAAACCGCCGAGGATCTCGTTGGTCGTCTTGAAGGACATGGAGAGCAGTCCGTAGATCGGCAGCATCAAAAACAGGATATAGAGCGTGGGTACCAGCCATTTATTTGAACGGATCATCTCACTGCTCCTCGTTACGCATCATAATGGTGTAGAACGCCCAGCAGATCAGCAAAACCATGAGAAAATAGATTAGCGACATGGCCGCCGCCGGGCCCAGATCGAACTGACCAAGGGCGATCTTGACCAGGTCGATGGACAGAAAGGTCGTGGTATTGCCGGGACCGCCGCCGGTGAGGACGAACGGTTCGGTATAGATCATGAAACTGTCCATAAAGCGCAACAGAATGGCGATGGTCAGGACGCGTTTCATTTTCGGCAGCTGGATATAGCGAAAAATTGCCCAGCGGCTGGCGCCGTCTATGTGCGCCGCCTGATAGTAATCATCGGAGATGGAGCTCAGACCCGCATAACAGAGCAGGACGATGAGCGAGGTCCAGTGCCAGACATCCATAACCACCGTGGTCAGCCAGGCGGAAACCGGCTGATTGGTGAAATTGTAGTCGATTCCCATGGAGTTCAGGGTATAGCCGAGCAGACCGATTTCGGGCAGCGCGAAGATGTTCCACATGGCGCCGACCACGTTCCAGGGAATCAATAGAGGCAGGGCCATCAACACCAGGCAGACGGAAACCCAGGGGCCTTTGCGCGGCATGGCCAGGGCAACGCCGATACCCAGCGGCACCTCAATGGCCAGAATCATGCCGGTGAACATGAGCTGGCGGATCAAAGAAGCATGAAAACGGGGTGAGCGCAGCACCTGCTCGAACCAGGTCGTGCCTTCCCAGAAAAAGACGTTGTCGCCAAAGGTTTCCTGAAAGGCGTAATTGACCACCGTCATCAGCGGGATGAACGCATTGAAGGCCACCAGGATCAGGACCGGCACCACCAGCCACCAGGCCCTGTTGTTTTGAGTTTTATTCATTGACCGCCTCCTCGACCACCCAGTCGTCGCAATACACTTGGGTGTGGCCCGGGTCGAATTGAATCCTCGGATTCTCTGAGGGAATGAGCTGATCTTCTCTCATCACCATTTTGATAGTCTCGGATTCGTGCGCCAGGGTAAGCACCTGGTAGCGCCCCAGATCCTCAACCTTTTCTATGATTACCGGGATGCCGTCAGCGGCGAATTCGACGAATTCCGGCCGGATGCCGACTTCGAGCTTGCCGCTCAGCTCATTCTTGATACGGCTTTGCACGGGCAGCGGGTTGGTGCCGAACACCGGCTGGCCGTCATCGATGGTGCAGGGCAGGATGTTCATTCCCGGAGAGCCGATGAAATACCCCACAAAGGTATGCCGGGGACGGTTGAACAACTCGACCGGGGTGCCTACCTGGACCACGGTGCCTTCATACATGACCACTACCTTTTCAGCAAAGGTCAGGGCTTCAACCTGGTCATGGGTGACATAGATCATGGTCATCCCCACCTGCTGATGCAGTTCCTTCAACTTGGATCGGAGCTGCCACTTCAGATGCGGGTCGATCACCGTCAGGGGCTCATCGAAGAGGATGGCGTTGACGTCGGAACGGACCAGGCCCCGACCGAGGGAGATTTTCTGCTTGCCGTCCGCCGTCAGGCCGGAGGCCCGCTTCTTCAGATTGGCAGTGAGATCGAGCATCTCAGCGATCTGCTCGACGCGGTCTCTCACCAGTTTCTCATCCATCCCCCGATTGCGCAGCGGAAAGGCCAGGTTGTCGTACACAGACATGGTGTCGTAGACCACCGGGAACTGAAATACCTGGGCTATCTGCCGTTCCGAGGTGGGAAGGTGGGTCACCTCTTTGCCGTCGAAGAGTATTTCGCCCTCTGAGGGCGTCAACAACCCGGAGATAATATTGAGCAGCGTGGTCTTGCCGCAGCCCGACGGTCCCAGCAGGGCATAGGCGCCGCCGTCTTCCCATACCAGGTTGATTTCGTTCAGCGCATACACCGGCTGTTGTCCCTTGGGGGGCGGATACGCGTGCCGTACATCCCTGAATCTGATTCGTGCCATAGTGCACCCTGTCCAGTCTAAAGATCAATCAATTGTTCATCGGCGCCAAAGTACATGCAGTGAGCGGCATCAAAATAGATGCGGATTTTTTCACCGTATACGAAGGAATGTATCCCCTGGGTCTGACTGACCCAGACGTTGCCATTTACACTGATGCGGATAATCGATTCAGAACCACTGATTTCAGCGATCTGCACCGTGCCGTTCACTTCGACTTCCTGCTTTTCGAGCACCAGGTGATGGGGGCGCAGGGCAATCTTGTACTGGCCGTCGGGAAGGGCCGCTAATTTTTCAGGAACCCTCCAGGACGCGACCGTGCCCAGGACAGCCTGATCTTTCTCTTTACTGATGACAGCCGTATTGATCGGCGGGTCTGAGAACACCTCTGCGCTTTCCAGAGTGGCGGGCTGGCGATAGATCGAGGCGGTCTTGCCAAACTGAACCACCCGGCCTTCTTTAAGGGTAGCCGTATGACCGCCCAGCATCAGGGCTTCAAGCGGCTCGGTAGTGGCATACACCACGGTGGCGCCGGTATCCTCGAACAGCTTCGGCAGTTCGTCACGAAGTTCTTCGCGCAGCTTGTAGTCGAGGTTGGCCAGGGGTTCATCGAGCAGGACGAGCTCCGCTCCTTTTACCAGAGCCCGCGCCAGGGCTGTGCGCTGCTGCTGCCCGCCGGAGAGTTCCCTGGGAAGTCGGTTGAGCATCGGGGTCAGCTTGAGAAGTTCGGCAAAACGGTGGACTCGTTCATCGATTTCCTGCTTGCCCAGCCCTGACACTTTAAGGGGCGAAGCGATATTTTCGTAGACGCTGAAACTGGGATAGTTGATAAAGGACTGATACACCATCGCCACACTGCGCTTCTGCACGGCAAATCCGGTGACGTTGGTGCCATTGGTCCAGATTTCCCCGGTGGTCGGTTTCTCAAGCCCGGCCATCAGTCGCATCAGGGTTGTTTTGCCGCTCAGCGTGGTGCCGAGCAGTATATTGAAGCCCCCCGGTTTCAGAGTGAGTGACGTTTCATAGATATGCGGCTCTGCGCCTACCCGGAACGTTACCTTTCTCAGTTCAATAGACATGTGTTGTCCTAGCCCTTCTCTAAGCCCCAGATTTTGCTATTCTTACATCAACGTTATGCTGCCGGCATAACTCGAAAAAATCGGTTGAAATTCCGCTATCGGTGACCAGCATGTCAATGTCGCTGAGCGTGCCCACCTTGACCGGGGCCGAGCGCTCCAGTTTCATCGAATCGGTTACCAGAATGACCGAACGAGCCTGTCGGATGATGGCCTGGGTCACCCGCACCTCACGCAGGTCATAATCCAGTATTTCTCCTGATTCATCCAACGCAGAACATCCGATAACCGCATAATCGGGTTTGAACCGGTTGATGAATTCCTCGGTGGCCGGACCAACGATGCCGCCGTCCGATTGACGTATCATGCCACCTGCTATCATTACCTCTATATTGCGCAGAGGCCAGAGGATGCTGGCCACGTTTATATTGTTGGTGATCACCAGAATGGAACTATGCCCGGTCAAAAACTCTGCTACCCGCTCAGTGGTGGTGCCCAGGTTTATATAGAGCGAAGAGTTATTTGAGATGATTCCGGCAGTGATTCTGGCAATTTCGGTTTTCTCATCGGCCATCAGGGTCTTTCTGGCACCGTAGCCGAGGTTCTCGACGGTGTTTTTGATGACCGCTCCGCCCCGGACCCGCTGCACCAGCTCTAGGTCGTATAGCTGATTCAGGTCGCGGCGGATAGTCTGGGGAGTGACCTGCAAATGTTCTGCCAGTTGCTCCACATGCACGGAACCCTGCTCACGGATATACTCCATGATCACGCGCTGTCGTGCGCTTATCTCTGGCTGCATGGTATGGGGTGGCTCGATGATTTAATGGTGATGCCGATCGAGGCCGGTTAGGCGGCAGGCCTCGATCGGCGTGCTCCAGGGTAATGCCGGGGAATTTACTTCATCCAGCGTTTTACCAGTTCATCGTAGTTGACCGTCTCTCCCTGGGGTTTCTCATTGTCCAGCTTGGCCTTGGGAGAACCCGGCTTGCTCAGCCATTCGGCAGGATCCATCTTGTCGTTTAAGCGCGGACCGCAGCCACCGTAGGTGTTGGCTTTTTCGTCTGCAGCCTGCATACGAGCCATGACCAGATCCATTTCCTCGGCAAGACGATCCATGGCCTGCTGCGGGGTGAACGCACCGGAGTTTACGTCACCGATCTGCTGCCACCAGATCTGTGCCAGTTTCGGGTAGTCCGGCACGTTTACGCCGGTGGGCGACCACATGACCCGGTCGGGCGAGCGGTAGAATTCAACCAGACCGCCGAGCTTCGGCGCCCGCTCGGAAAAGCTTTCATGATTTACGGAGCTCTCCCGGATAAAGGTCAGTCCAACATGACTTTTCTTCACGTCCACGGTCTTGGAAACCACGAACTGGGAATAGAGCCAGGCGGCCTTGCGTCGATCAACCGGGGTTGACTTGAACAGGGTCCAGGAACCGGCGTCCTGATAGCCGAGTTTCTGACCTTCTTCCCAATAAGGACCGTGGGGGGACGGAGCCATGCGCCACAGGGGCATGCCGTTGTCATCAACCGTGTTGTTGCCTTCCGACTTGGGTGCCACCATGGAGGCGGTGAAGGCGGTATACCAGAAGATCTGCTGGGCAACATTGCCTTGAGAAAGGGCCGGCAGGGACTGATAGAAGTCATAGCTGGCCGCTCCTGGAGGAGCATATTTCCGCAGCCACTCGTCCCACTTGCGGATTGCATATACTGCAGCGGGGCCGTTGGCAGCGCCGCCGCGTTCCACTGAGGCACCAACAGGATTACAGGTGCCCTCTTCCATGCGAATTCCCCACTCATCCACAGGAACACCGTTTGGCAGTCCTTTGCTGCCGGCACCCGCCATGGAAAGCCAGGCGTCTGTCATTCGCCAACCGAGATCAGGCGCACGCTTTCCGTAATCCATGTGCCCGTATACTTTGACTCCGTCAATTTCCTTGACATCGTCGGTAAAAAATTCAGCGATATCCTCATAGGCGGACCAGTTAACCGGCACACCCAGTTCATAACCGTATTTCGCTTTGAATTTTTCCTTCAGATCAGGACGATCAAACCAGTCTTTGCGGAACCAGTAGAGGTTGGCAAACTGCTGATCGGGAAGTTGGTACAGTTTTCCGTCAGGACCTGTGGTAAAGGACTTGCCAATGAAATCGTCAACATCCAACATGGGATTGGTTACATCCTTTCCTTCTCCGGCCATCCAGTCGGTCAGGTTGACCGCCAGCTGCAGGCGTGAATGGGTGCCAATCAAGTCGGAATCATTGATATAGGCATCGTAGAGATTTCGCTTGGTCTGCATCTGAGTCTGTACCGCCTGGACAACCTCACCTTCTCCGAGTAACTGGTGATTGACTTTGATCCCGGTGATCTCCTCAAATGCTTTGGTCAGGGTTTTTGATTCGTACTCATGGGTGGGAATCGTTTCGGACAACACATTGATTTCCATTCCCTGGAAAGGCTTGGCCGCATTGATGAACCATTCCATTTCCTTCATCTGCTCTTCTTTTGACAGTGTTGAAGGCTGGAACTCCTCGTCAATCCATTTCTTGGCCTCATCGACACCGGCGTACACGTTTGTAACGCTGAACGCCGTTACAGCTGTAAATAACGCAATCTTTCGTAACATAAAGATAACCTCCTAAGCTGTGTTTAATGGATTCGTACTGACCTGTGTTTGATAACCTCCTTGTGCTGTGTTTGACGGATTTGTAATGACCTGCACAAAGAAAACACAATTCTTTTCGCAAGATCAACAATTTTTTTCGTTTTTTAGCTGCAAAACGATCTAAAAATTCGATAAATGCAACAAATCTTGTAGCAATTTTCGTTTGTCCGCTATGCAATTTATAGGTCAGCACCAGGAAAGAGCGAGCGGATACTTCCCTGAGAAGATAATTATCTTCTCAGGGGGGACCAGTATAATTTTGCCTGGCGACGAAAAATTTTACCGCCCCAACAGATCTATGATCTGCCCATACTTCGGTGATTTTATCCAGCCAGAAACACGGCAGCTTCTGCCGACGCCAATGGATCGCCCGGTTGGGGTGTCAAAGAGTTAGGCGCAAGACCACTACTCTGCATATCGGAAAAGCCAGGCCCGAATGAAATTCTTGCCTCGGTTGAGAGGGTCTTAGAGGGTAGGAAGACAGATAGAAAGAGGAGCGGTTGCACTTGAAAAGGACAGTTTGAGATAGTAAAACTGAATCATTCATCCCACCAAGCACCCTTTGCTTGAGAGCTCAAAAGAAGGACAATCATGCACTACAGAACGATGCCGAAAAATGGAGATGAGCTGTCAGTGCTGGGATTCGGCTGTATGCGTTTTCCCATGCTGGAAGGTGGCACTATCCACGTGGAAAAAGCGATCGAACAGGTCCGGCATGCCATAGACAGCGGCGTCAACTATCTAGATACTGCCTGGCCCTATCACGGCGGTGCAAGTGAGACAATAGTCGGCTCCGCACTCCAGGACGGCTACCGCGACCAGGTGAAAATTGCCACCAAGCTGCCGACCTGGCTGATCAGCAAACGCGAAGACATGGATTCCTACCTCGACAAGCAGCTGGAAAAACTGCAGACCGAGCGGATCGACTACTATCTCCTCCACGCTTTGAACGGCCACACCTGGGATAAGCTCGCCAATCTGGGCGTCGCCGAGTTCCTCGACGCTGCCGTCGCGGATGGCCGCATCGTCAACACCGGATTTTCCTTTCACGGTATGCTGGAGGATTTTAAGCGGATCGTCGATAGCTACCCGTGGGTATTCTGTCAGATCCAGTACAACTATCTCGACCAGGAATACCAGGCCGGCACCGAAGGGCTGCAGTACGCCGCTGAGAGGAATCTGGGCATCGTTGTCATGGAACCGCTGCGAGGCGGGAATTTGGGCCTGCCTAAACCACCTCCCGCCATCGGCGCCATCTGGGACCGGGCCAAGACCGAGCGGACGCCGGTGGAGTGGGCGCTGCGCTGGATCTGGAATCATCCCGAGGTCACCCTGGTCCTCTCGGGTATGAATGAGGATGCTCATATCGAAGAAAATCTTCGCATCGCCGACCAGGCGGCAGCGGATTCTCTGACCCCGGAGGAATGCGAGCTGGTTGATCAGGCCGCGGCCACCTACAAAAAGTTGATGAAAGTTGACTGCACCGGCTGTGGCTATTGTCTGCCCTGCCCCGAAGCGGTGATGATTCCCGCAATTTTCGAGGTGTACAACAAGATGCATCTATTCGGCCAAAAAGAGGAAGCCGAGTTCATCTATGCGGCTCGCATGTGCGGCGTCATCTCTGGCGCCAAACCCGGCTTCGCCTCCGAATGTGTGCGGTGCGGAGAGTGTCTTGAGAAATGCCCGCAGTCGATCCCCATCCCCGACATCCTTGAAGATGTCGTTGACGAACTCGAAGGTCCGGGCATGGATGACCGTGTCGCTTTTATACACAAGATGTTCACGGCCGAACAGCGCTGAGCGTCGGCAGACTGACCAAGCAGGACGACTGCTGTGGTCGAGACAGTGGACGGAAGGCTGAATTTTCTGTCGACTTCTGGGTACCATTTTACTATATGGTACCATGCAGATTTAACCTTTGTTACTCACCAATCTTCTCACCCGCAACAATTGGACGGAGGGTCCCGTGAAACGTGATTTTCTGCACGTCACCGATTTCAGCACGGATGAAATATTAGAGACGTTTGCTCTAGCCAGGGAAGTAAAAGAGAAATTCAGGAGAAGGGAGCATTTCCAGCCGTTTGCAGGTCAGACCATGGCGATGATTTTCGCCAAGCCCTCGGCGCGAACCAGGATCTCGTTCGAAACCGGCTTTTTCCGCCTGGGAGGCCATGCCCTTTACCTGGGTCCGCAGGATATCTCGCTGGGTACCCGCGAGGCAGTCAAGGATATCGCCCGGGTCATCGCCCGCTACAACGACGTGATCATGGCCAGGGTATTTGCCCATGACCACGTACTGAAGCTGGCCCACTACGCGTCCGTCCCGGTGGTAAACGGTCTTACCGACTACAACCATCCCTGCCAGATCATGGCCGATATGTTCACTATCCTCGAACATAGAGGGCACCTCGATGATCTTAAAATTGTCTATGTGGGCGACGGCAACAATATTGTCCATTCCTGGCTGCGCATGGCCCAGCGGTTGCCGATCCATTTCGTCTGCGCCTGTCCGGAACGCTACCAGCCAGATGCAGAAACGGTCGCTCTCGCCAGGGAAGCGGGCTTCTCTGCAATCGAGATCAGCCACGATCCCGTGATTGCGGTCAAGGGCGCTGATATCGTCTACACCGATGTCTGGGCATCGATGGGCCAGAAAGAAGAGGCTGAACAGCGCAAAATCGACTTCCGGGGTTTCCAGGTCAACGATCAGCTCATGGAGGCAACCGGAAAAAAGAGTTTGTTTATGCACTGTCTGCCGGTTGAACGCGGAATCGAGACCACCGACTCGGTGGTCGAGTCGGATGCGTCCATCGTGTTTGACCAGGCAGAGAACCGGATGCATGCCCAGAACGGTATCCTGCTCAAGCTCTTAAATAAGTCCTGAGGGTCAGAGAACCGGTCACACAAAAGGAGAGAGCCAATGTCACAATTCAATCTGCAGCATGTGGTCGAATCGCAACAGTTCGACAGGAATCTGCTGGAACTGGTCTTCAAGACCGCCGATATGATGAAAGCGGACCTGCAGGGAGGCAGAAAACTGGCCAAGTTTTTGGACGGCAAGGTCATGGCTTCGCTCTTCTATGAACCCTCCACCCGTACCCGCTTCTCCTTTGAGAGCGCCATGAGGAGGTTAGGCGGGGCGGTGATCACCACCGAAAATGCGCGTGAGTTCTCCAGCGCCTCAAAAGGAGAGAGCCTGGCCGATTCCACCAGGATAATGAACGGTTACGCCGATGTCATCGTCATGCGTCACAACGAGGCGGGCAGCGCCGCCCGAGCCGCTGAAATCTCACGCATCCCGATAATCAACGCCGGCGACGGGGCCGGACAGCATCCGACCCAGGCCCTGCTGGACGTCTACACCATCGCCGACAGCTTTCCGGAGATGAACGGCCTCAAAATTGCCCTGGTGGGTGACCTGCGCTACGGCAGGACGGCGCGGTCGCTCAGTTACCTGTTGACCAAATACGATGACATGGAGCTTATCTTCGTTGCCCCACCGGTATGTAAAATGGAGCAGGACATCAAAAAATACCTGGATAAATACCAGGTACCCTGGCGCGAAGAAGAAGATCTGGCAGCGGTTGTCAGAGAGGTGGATTGTATCTACATGACTCGGGTCCAGAAAGAGAGGTTCCATTCGGCTGAAGATTATCAGTCCGCAGTCAGCAAATATATACTAAGCAAGGAGTTGGTGGAGCAGATGAAGCCGAAATCGATCGTCATGCATCCCTTGCCCCGGGTTGATGAAATACCCGCGGAAGTGGACAGCACCCCCCAGGCCCGTTACTTCGAACAGGCCCAGAACGGACTCTACATCCGCATGGCCCTGCTCTACCTGCTGCTGCAGGATGGCTAAACACGCCGACCCACGTGCCCACCATCGACTAAGGCAGCGCCGCTGCTACTTATTTTGCCAGGATGGTGATCAGCAC
>JAHEER010000036.1 GCA_024640625.1 Desulfobulbaceae bacterium | reverse complement strand
CGGTGTAGAATTGAAACGGTTCGGGCCGTTTGTTGATTCTCTTCAATTCTGCAAACATTTTTTTCCTTATTTTATTTTCTATAATCGAGCAGAAATTAATAGCTCCCCTGTGGGTAGCTAAGTCTTTTATCTATATCTGCTCACTCAATTCGGAATAAAACTCTTGCAGAGTTCGCCGGCCATACTCGGGGGCAACCATGTCCATTGCCGTCACTGTCAGGAAAAATTCGATGGGGCCGTGGAAGCTCTGGGTGGTAAAGGCTTGCACTGACCGAAGGATGAGTTTTCTCAGCCAGTCGGAAATGCAGGTTATCCTGGGCGTCTTCTCAAGCGCTGCAAAAGCCATGTGGGCAATTTCCTCATGGGTGAGCGTTTCGGGACCCCCCACCTCGACCTCTCGATCTGAGGACTCTATGGCATCGACGCATACCACCGCGAGGTCGGCTCCGTGGATGGGGTTGGATCTGAATTGACCTTTACCGAACAGGTAGACTCGTCCCCGCTGCGCCATGGAGAAGAATTCTGCCATATCCGAGAAAAAGCCGTTGGGCCTGATCACGCAGAAACCTAGCCCTGATGTCCTGAGCTTGTCGACAAACAGCTCCTTGGCTCTGCAGATTGACAGGTGAGTCAGCTTGTCAGCGTTCAGGGCGGACACATAGATAAATTTTTCGACTCCCGCCGTGCGGGCCTCTTCGAGGAGATTGACATTGGCCTGGTAATCCACATCCATGTATGAAAGCCCATCCTTCTGCCTGGTGATACCGACGGTGGAAATGACGACATCGCTGGCAGCGCAGCATCCTGAGAGGGATTGCCGATCGGTAATCTCTACTTCGCACACGTCGAGCCCCCGATAGTCAGCCGCCCGAATTTTTCCCGCATCGCGCACCAAGGCCCTCACCGGGTAAGCTCTGTGCAGAAGTTCTTTCAGGACGAATTGCCCCAAATACCCTGTCGCGCCTGCCAATACTATGCGTTTCATGCTCAACACCCGGTTATTTTCACCCTGCTTTAAACGACAATCACTGTGTACTGGCATTCCGACACTTTACCGGTTGCCAGGTCTTTTCACCTCTGCTAATCCTCAGGGAGCAAGTGATACCTGAAGTCACAGACGTCTGCTCCCTGCATGATCGTCTGGGTCCGCACCAGTTTGAGCCGCGGATTCAGGCCTCTTGCGAATGGTTCATCACGGCAACATGAGAGCTCGACACCATATTCTTCAAGCCCTAATTCGCTATATTTCTCGTAGTAAGGACAACGGGTCACATTGAAGAAATAAGTGGTCGGGGTTTGTTCCAATACTTCCATTTCCCACACATCACCCGCACCCCAGGTGGCAACATCTTTTGCCAGAATTTCAATCGTCTTATCCCGCTTCTCTGTGGCCATATTCCGGCCACGCTCAAAGGCTTCTTTCTGATTGATGTCTCTCAATACCGCCAGTATCTCTTTTTTCTCAAATATCTTAGATAGCTCGCCTATCAGGGGCGCGATCGCCAGAATCACTCAATTTGCCGGGACCAACGGTAACGACTTTTCCCTGGGCCGGTTTTTCTTTGGCACTGTCCGGTATGATGATGCCGCCGGCGGTTTTCTCTTCCTCCTCAAGCCTGCGGACAAGAAGACGATCATGAAGTGGTCGGATACTCATCATTGCCTCCTCTATATAAAAGGCCGCCCATCCGCCGAAGATCGGCGGTGGGCGGCTCGGTTGGAAGTGCGGCCTCAGCCCGCTTTGATTTTGATCTGCTTGGGCTTGGCAGCTTCAGACTTGGGCAGGTGCAGGGCCAGAATTCCACCCTTGAGTTCCGCATTCACCTTCTTTATGTCAATGGTCTGAGGAACGGAAAACACCCGCTGATATTCAACATCGCCGAATTCCTCCCAGTCGGCCGCACCGTCGTGTACAATCGACCGCACCCCCGACAGGGTTAGATTGCCGTTATCTATGTTGACGGTGATATCGTCTTTTTTGACTCCCGGCATCTCAGCGTGCAGCAGGATTTCATCGTCATTTTCGTAGATGTCAACCAGCGGAGTCACCTGACGCAGGTTCCTGGTTGACTCGACTGCCCCTTGTTCTTTTTTGGTCAAATCTTTGCCGTCCATGGCGTCCTCCATACAAATATTTTTTGGTCCACTCAGTTATTGCCTCTCTTAATTGATGGAAATCTGCCGCGGTTTGGCCGCTTCTGATTTCGGCAGGGTCAAGACCAGGATGCCATCATTTAGAGTTGCCGTGACCTTATCCGGATCGACATCTGAGGGCAGGGTCAGACTTCGGGTGAACGAAGCCGAACCGCGCTCGCTGCGGTGCGCTCGATACCCCTCTGGAGTTTTGACCTCCCTGGTGCCGCTGATTTCCAGGTAATTGCCCTGGATCTTCACATCCAGATCGTCCTTGCTCAATCCTGGCACCTCGGCGAACAGCTCAAACTGCTCCCCCTTATCATAGAGGTTGGTGCGCGGATAGTTGCCGATTACCGACCAGGTCGGCCCGTAGCCGACTGTCCGATCAAATTCGTTGAAGATGTTGTCAAAGCGGCCCCTGAGCAATCCCATGGCGTCGAACATTCTGTCAATATCACTCATTCTCGCAAACATGACATACCTCCTATCTAGCGTGTTCATCAAGTGAGCCGAGACGGTCGCTGCAGTCCCGGACCGTTACTGTCTCTCGGTTTATCGGAAAAATAATTATGATAAATTCCTTGTCAATAAAAAATGTATTAAATATTTTATTTTTTAAATTACTAATCATTATTTTATTGATTAAGTAATTAATAAGTCTTATCCTAGAGGCACAGGAGGTACATAATGGAAGCTGATAAACCCAAGCAGAAAGGCAATTTTGAGCTCAGTGCCCAGCAGCTTAAAGGGAAACAATCGGTAAGGGCCACCTTCAGGCTGTCCGATCAGATGATCGATTTGCTGAAGGTGGCCGCAAACCATCTCGAAGTACAGCAGAAGTCGCTGATCGATGAGCTGGTCCAGAACCGGGAGACGCTCGACCAGGTTGCCAGTGATTTTCAGGAAGTCATGCAGCCCACGGAGGAGCGTCGTCAAAAGACTTTCGTGCTGAGCCGAAACTCTCTGAACCTGCTTGATGACATCTCAAATAAATATAATCTATCCCGGGATTACCTGGTAGAACTCTGTATCAGCAGGTTGATTCCGTTCGTAGATGCCGAGCAGGAGAAGCACAAGCAGCGGCGACTATTGATTAAAGAAGCCGACCACTATCTTGAGGAGGGGGAAAAATTGCTGAAAAAGGCAGACAGTCTTCTTGGCCAAGACGACCGTTTTCGCGTCAAGCTCGAGAAAATCGTTCGCTATACGGAACGCAATGTGGAGGAACTGAGAAAGTTCGTCAAGGAGAAACGGAAATTGATGTATTAGTGCCTTGGTCATTTCTCCCAAGGCTTTTTAGTAAGACGATTCCGATCTGGCACAGGAACTGAAAATTCAAGTGATCTGCTTATGCGTGTCTAGAGACAACATCTTTCATCAGTTACCTGGCAGGCGTTTAAGGATATGGAATATATCGATTATTATAAAATTCTTGGAGTTCCCAGAAAGGCGACGCAGGAAGATATCCAGCGGGCCTTCCGCAGACGTGCGCGCAAATATCACCCCGATGTCAACAAAGACAAGAATGCCGAAGCTGAATTTAAAAAGATCAACGAGGCCAACGAAGTCCTAAAGGATCCTGAAAAGCGAAAGCTCTATGATACTTATGGAAAGGACTGGCAAAACGGTGCCCACAATCAAGATGCTTCGCACTGGGAGCAGATGTTCAACCAGGGCAACCGCCAGCCGGGAGGCACCAGGACGTTCAGGTTCAGCAGAAACGGTTCCTTCGGTGAGACAAGTGGTTTCAGTGATTTTTTTCACAGCCTGTTCGGCCATGATTTTGCTCACCAGCAGACGCCCTGGGATGATTCCGACCACTCCGGACGGTCGCATGAAGCTGAGATAACAGTTACTCTCCGGGAGATAATCACCGGCGCCAGCAAATCCATTTCCTTGCAGTCCTACGAATTGGATGCCGTGGGTCACGCCCGTCCGACCACGAGAACATTTCAAGTTAAAATACCCGAGGGGGTCACCGAAGGTTCAGTTATACGACTCCCCGGTCAGGGAGAAAAAGGCTCGGGCAGAGGGAAGTCCGGAGATCTGCTGCTGCGCATCCATATCGCCCCCGATTCACGTTTCAGAGTAAACGGCCATGACTTGTATACCAGTGTGGCTATCGCTCCCTGGGAGGCGGCACTGGGTGCCAAGGTTGAGGTTCAGACCGTAGTGGGATCAGTGTCGCTCACGATCCCCAAAGGATCACAGAACGGCAGGAAATTGCGCATCCGGGGTAAAGGTTTGCAGAAAAAAGGTGGGCAGACAGGAGACCTCATTGTCGAACTACAGATCCAAATACCCGCCAGCTTGAGCAAGGAGGAAGAGCGGTTATTCAAGGAATTAGCAGTTAAATCCCGGTTCAATCCTCGCCAGAAAACGCGTCAGAGAGCGAGTCACACTGGTTAAAGACACACCATGAAATAACTGGAGATTAATCAAATAACAGAAGAACTTAGATGAAAGTATACGGATCATTTTTGATGCTTGGATAGGTGAAGGAGGATCTGTCATGCCGAAAAATTACTACATCGTCTTGGGTATCCCTGCTACCTCAGACCAAGAAGACATAAAAGCAGCCTATCGGAGGCTGGCAAAAGAATTTCACCCCGACCGCTACGGCGAAGGGCATTCGCCATTTCAGAACATTCAGGAGGCTTATTCGGTGCTCGGCGATCCCGTGCGTCGCCAGGCTTATGATCAAAGAAGAGCGCAGCAACGGTTGACGGTCCCGCAGGGGGCCAGGGTTGAATCGATGACGAGCCGGCGCGAACCGGAGCCCTTGATTCCAGAGAATGGTCCGGTCGATCTGGGTGAGGCCTCGCTGACCCGATCGTTTCAGAGTTATCGGCCGTCCTTTGAGGCGCTTGTTGACCGCCTACTGAGCAATTTTGCCGAAAGTGGACAGGCCAAGGGCGAGCGGCCTGAAGCCCTCACCGTGGTGGTAACCCTTACGCCTGACCAGGCCTTTCGAGGAGGCCATGTTCGAATCAGTGTGCCGGCCCGGCTGCGCTGTCCCAACTGCAGAGGATCAGGCGGAGTTGGCTACTATGAGTGCTGGCGCTGCGGCGGAGCCGGCGTTATGACCGGAGAATATCCAGTCATGGTCAGCTATCCCCCCGGCATTTTAGACAGCCATATCGTCCAGCTTTCGCTGGAACGTTTCGGCATAAAAAATCTTTATCTCAATGTAAGATTCAGGATAAGTGATTTGATCTAGGCGGCGTTGCTGCCTGTTCATGGTGCGGAAATGATTTGCGAACATGTGGCCGCACAGGTGCGACTGCAGGACGATTGCATCGAGCAAAGAGGTGAGTGCTATGGATCGCAGCCATAGAGCAAAGCGCTGTTTGACTGTGCTCTGTGATCAGGTCGCCAATCTTTCCCTATCTCTTTGTATTTAAGTATAAAATGATTATTTTTTAAGAAAATCCTGGGGTACGAGGGCAACGCCTCAATCAACTTTTCCAGAACAGTTGGGAGGGCATGGTGGGTGGCCGGGATTTCATAGAAAAATTGAACACAATCACCCAGTGGACCTTGTGGGTTCTCTTCATAGTTGGCGGGGGTGGTATCGTCTTTATTCTCGGCCTTGTATTGGCCTATATGATTGCCCTAAGAGTGAGTTGACACTGTCCCTCTCCATCACGCTGACCCGCTTTTTAGGAAGTCAACATTGACGAATGAAAAAATCCCTCCCAGGCAAAGCCGCTCCCTCCTCTCCTAGAAAATACATAGCGACATAAGTTCAAGCAAGGCGCCCCGCCAGGCAAGGGACGAGTGAGGAGCCGGCGAAGCAGCCTTTTGCCAAAAAACCTGATCAATTTCTGAGTTTCTCATCTAAAATTAGTAGGTGGTTTCGGGCGGCAATGATGAGAGGCTTCCACCCTGAGCCGGGGGCGGTGATCAGTGCTCCGCTTTTCTTGTTTTTGGGCGGCTTGTACTTGTTTTCCGTCTGCTGCCTGAGCTGCAAAGGATCCCTCGGCGATTTTTTCTGCATCATTCCATTCACCCTGTTCGGCGAAGGCAACGGCAGTGAATGTATTTTCTAATTTCTGGCTAAGCTTTGTCATGATAATCCTCCTTGAAGGTTGATCGGTTTAAGATGGGTCGCCTTAAAGACTTGAGCAGTTCAGATCCACTACGGGAATCCGGGCCTGCCTTCTGTCAGCGGTTACGTATTCCTGGGCAGGTTTGAGCAGTACATAGCGAATACCCGCGTCTTCCTTGCTCAAAGCCTTGATAATTTGTTCCTGGTTGCCAATTTCCACCAGGTGTGTGCACTTAACCCCTATCGCTTCGGCTTTGAGGTGAAGTGTTTCCGAGTTTCGCCTGGCCCGCTGCCGAAAGCGGTTGATCTCTCTGTCCCGGCGCTCACCGGTGTAATTCAGCGGCTCGTCGGTCACATCAAGGGCAATGATCTCACAGTCGAGCTTCTGTGCCATTTTCACTGCATAATCAACCAGTACCGTTGAATGATCTCCATCCTGAACGGTCAGGATCTTGGTCGCCGTACTCTGCTGTGCAGACATCTGAGCCATGCTCTGTGAATTATCAGCAAGATTTTTCGTTGCCATGTCCTCAACCTCCTGGGAAGTCATAGGGTCCTCTTTCCCAATTTCAATGGTGTCTCCGGCCTTTCTTCTGGCGAGATTCAAAAGCTTTGTAAGATACATCCTTGTCTCCTTTAAAAATTAGCGCCTTCACCCCAGTCATTGCACAACCCGTACCACTTTATAATTTATAATTATTACAATATGTTAAGAGGTGTAAATGCTATAAATACAGGAGATTCGAGATGATACGGCTGCTTGAAGGCCGATTAGGGGGCGAGATAATTTCAAAATGCAACAAGTTACTCTCAGGACGACGGGAAAGGGGTGCCCAGGATTGTTACTAATTAATAAAATATAATTATTTCAGTTATTTATAATCAATTGAAAAATGCAACGGTCTGATACGCTTACCGTTGCGTTGTGCAACCGGGAGAGTGCCGATGCGGGAATTATCCGGCTGTCACGTGGTCGCTGAAGGGATGGAGGAGATGATCGATCGCTTCATCAAGCTGGGTGATGGGAATAATGGTGAACTGATGTCTGGTATCTTCTGGCAAGCACGCTACTTCTTCACTATTTTTTTCCGGAATAAGCAGTTTTGTGACTCCTGCCCTGGCGGCGGCGAGAAATTTCTCCCGAATTCCGCCAACGGGTAAAATCTGGCCGGTAAGTGAAAGTTCACCGGTTATTGCCACCGTTCTCCTCACCAGTCTGCCGGTTAGAAGTGAAATAAGGGCAAGGCAGATAGCTGCCCCTGCGGAAGGACCGTCTTTGGAAACGGCCCCGGCAGGCAGATGTATGTGCAGATCGAGACGCTCGAAGAAATCGCTCTCTATTTTAAGCTTGTCGGTATTGCTGCGAATATAGCTCAGTGCGGTCTGAGCAGATTCCTGCAGTATATCGCCCATCGACCCGGTAAGGATGAGCTGCGACTTACCGGGCATCATCCGGGTTTCAACAAACATGATTTCACCGCCATATTTGGTCCATACCAGGGCGGTTACCACCCCTACCGTGTCTGCTCCTTCGGCCGCTTCTTTACGGTACCTGGGAGGTCCCAGAAAGGAGATAATATCCGACTCATCAACGGGCAGTTCCATGGCCCTATCCGAGCTGCGCTGCTGTAAGGCAATCCT
Organism: Desulfobulbaceae bacterium; assembly: GCA_024640625.1. Taxonomy (GTDB): domain Bacteria; phylum Desulfobacterota; class Desulfobulbia; order Desulfobulbales; family Desulfocapsaceae; genus JABDQA01. The sequence goes on along the minus strand of JAHEER010000036.1, from coordinate 27,025 downwards.
GGCCAGTTTCCGGCAAATCTTGCCAATTTCCCTGTTAAGGCCGCGAATGCCTGCCTCCTGGGTGTAATTGCTGATGATTGCTTCCAGAACATTGTCTGAAAATGTGGGAGTGGCTTCCAGCAATCCGTTATCGCTGAGTTGCTCAGGAATCAGATGATTCTGGGCAATGATTTTTTTCTCGTTGACGGAGTAGCCTGAAAACTCAAGTATCTCCATTCGGTCCAACAGCGGCTGCGGAAGCTTTTCGGGTTCGTTGGCGGTAGTAATGAACATTACTTTGGAGAGGTCAAGCGGAACCTCCAGGTAGTGGTCGATAAAATTCGTATTCTGTTCCGGGTCCAATACCTCGAGCAGAACCGAAGCCGGGTCGCCCCTGAAATCCTGCCCTATTTTATCGATCTCGTCGAGCATGATGCACGGATTCATCACCCCACATCGCCTGATCTCGTTGACGATGCGGCCAGGCATTGCCCCCACGTAAGTTCGCCGGTGGCCCCTCAATTCAGCTTCATCCTTCAAGCCGCCCATGGAAATACGCACAAATTCACGGCCGATAGCCCGGGCCACGTTATGGCCTATAGATGTTTTGCCGGTGCCTGGGGGACCGGTGAAACAGAGCACCGGCCCCTTGGTCAGGTCAAGCCGCTTGTTCTGCTGCAGAACCTCATTTACCGTGGCCCTCAACTCATCCAGGTCGACAGGCTTGGCAAGGTAGTGGGTGGCGCCCCGATGCAGGGCGTCGACAGCACTGGGAACGGTTGCATATCCGGTAATCATTATGACCCTGGTATCGGGTGCGATGGAACTGAGATGATCCAGAAGCTCAAGTCCATCCATCTGATCCATTTTCAGGTCGGTTAAAATGATATCGAATGAGGGGTGATGGGCGATAATCTCCAAGGCGTCTTTTCCGTTCTTGGCAGTCATCACCTCCAGGCCCTGCTTGGTGAAATAATGGCGCAAATTCTCCTGGGCGATCGATTCGTCGTCGACGATAAGCATGCGGGGCTTGGCGAGACTGCGTAAGGTCTTGGCCGCCAGAAAATCAAGAATGCGATCCTTGATTTCAGCCAATCCGTAATGATGCCGAGAAAACATCTTCTCTGCTCGATCCATATCCAGATTATCAGTGGAAAGCACAAACCAGGGAATCGAAATCAAGGTCTCTATGTAATTGATGCCGATGGTGTACTCGGCTGAAACACTGTCCGTTTTTTCGAGTTTTTTCAATTCACTCTCGGCCTGATCCGCTACTTCTTCGGGAAGATCAGTTTTAACGATTTTCTGATGAAGCAGGGCAAGTGGTCCCAAGTCCTCTGCAGCCGGCGGAGCTAATGTCGTCGGTTCCTGAGGCGACTCTGGCGTGGCTGATCGCTTTCTGAAAAACATTGCGTCTCTCTCTTCTCTGTGGTGATACAGCCGAATCCTGTATCAGTTTCGCTCACTGTCATTACATAGTAATACTGCCGACTGCTATTCTCCTGAAGTAATCACTCCCCTTTCATCAATCAGCTTGAAACACCGTAAAATAGATAAATCGAAGCCATCATGACAACCAGGTAGAGGATAGTCATTCCCGATCCTGCCTTAAAGTAATCAATCGTGCGATAGCCTCCCGGCCGCATGACCAGGGCGTTAACCTGATGGGTCGGCAGCACAAAGGTGTTCGAGCAGGCAACGGCAACCACCAGGGCCGCCATCCTCGGGTCAGCACCGGCCGATCCGGCCATATTCATGGCCAGCGGTACCATCAAAACCGTAGCCCCAACATTTGAGACCACCAGGGTGAAAAAGGAGGTGAGCAGCCCGATCACCGTCAGCAGAATCAGGGGACTGACCGCCCCCATCATTGACATGATTGACTCGGCAATCAATTTTGCCGCCCCGGTTTTCTCAAAAGCAATGCCCAGTGGAATAAGACCACCGAGCAGAAATACCGTCATCCAGTCAACTGAATGATACGCTTCATCGATTGACATCACCTTGGTGAGCACCATGCCCAATGCCCCGGCCAGCAAAGCGATAGAAAGTTGAACGTGGAAAACCAGAATAAGTGTCAGAGAGAGCAGCAGACAGCCGACGGCAAATTTTATTTTTTCCGTGCGCAAGATTTCCCCTTGCACATCTTCGGTAAAGATCAAGTCATGCTCTTCCTTGAGAAAATGAAACTTCTCCCATCTTCCCTGCAGCAGCAGAGCATCACCGGTTTCCAGGATGAGCGTCGAGAGGCCCGCCACGTAGGTTTTATTGCCCCGAAAAAGAGCCAGTGGGTTAACCCCGTATTTACGTCTGAACTCGGAAGATTTCAAAGTTGATCTGGTCAGGTCGGACCTGGGCGAGACGATCACCTCCATTATCCCCGCATTGTTTGGTGAAAGCGGCTCAGCGAAGATTTCCAGGTCCTCTTTGATTTCCCAGCCATTTGCCTTGGCAAGTTTCTCAATCATGTCGGGAGCGCCATTCACCGCCAGGGTATCTCCGGGTCCGACCAGATCCTCGGGCATCGGTGTGTAGTTTATAGGCCCCTCGGCTTTTGCGATGCTGACGACGGTAACAAAGAAAAGGGGACGAATTTCCAGTTCGGCCAGGGTGCTTCTCTGTTCGAATGAATCGGGTATTTTTATTTCCCGCAATGAACCTATATCTCTATAGGTCCTCATCAGGCTCGATGACATCGGCCCGCTCATTTCTTCGCCCTGTCCGGAAGGCAGCACCAGTTTACCCAAGACGAGGAAATAGCCGAGGGCGGCGAATACCAGGGCCAGACCGACCGGAGTTACCGCAAAAAGACCAAAAGGGGCTGCCTCGGGATCGGTGATTTTCATCACATCATTGAGCAGTATCAAGGGGCTTGAACCGATCAGGGTGATGCAGCCACCGATGATTGCCAGAAACCCCATCGGCATCAGAATGCGCGAGACCGGGATATTAGTCTGTTTGCAGATACGCTTCGCTGCCGGCATAAAAAGGGCCGCAGCGCCGATATTCTGCATGAAACTGGAGATAAAGGCGACGGTACCGGAAATCAACAGCATGATTCGGCTCTCGCTTTTACCTGCAAAGCGCAGCAAAATCCTGGCCAGCACATTCATTGCCCCGGTTTTGTCGAGACCCGCACCGATGATAATCACCGCGATGATTGAAACCACGGCATTGGAGGAGAGCCCGCTTATGGCCTCCTTCGGGGTAACCAATCCCAGCAGCGGCAAGATGACCATCATAATGATGCCGACAACATCCACCCTGACCCATTCGAAGATGAACAGCAAAATAGCCATGATCAACACAATCATCACTAAAATCACAGGAAGGTCCATGGTCTCTCCTAATTATCTCAGATTATTTTTATTCTATTAGGTTCCTGGAGGTAGCCGGAAGATCAATGGAGACATTGCGGCATTTACTATGATGCGCGCCAATCGAGACCGACTACCCGCGCGGTATACAATTGCAATGGTTATGCCATAATTAGGCTGGATTGCCATTCCCGCACCGCTGAACAAATGTGCCGGGTTCACACATTTTGCCCATGACTTTCCAGGACGATGCGAGGCAGTGTTATTGCACGTTGCAACAACACCCAAAAGCGGTCATGATTGTGTTGGTTTACGGCCGATGGACTGCAGACAAATATTTCATTTCAGATGAAATATGCACACACCAGGAGGGCCAATGTTGCTTATTGCAACGTTTCAGGGTGCAACATATGTTTCGAATTGCAACAGCAGCTCCGCGGCCCCTACGATCCTTCTTTTTTGATTATATAATAGAGGGGTTACGGTTTCCCTTGAGTCAAGGAAGAGAGGCGAGCCGCAACAGGTCTCCTCCAAATATTTGCATTGAGTAACAGGAAAATTTCCGGCCTAAAAATTGCTATAAAGGATTTTGTATATCTGTACTGGTGGAAATTGAGAGAAAGACATCAGGACACTGATTGTCGCTGCTATAAATTATGGATAGGATGTATAGACCTAGTTTAAATCTTCGCACCAAACTTGTTATCGGATTTACTGCATTTCTGATCGTTTCCACCTATATAAACCTGATGCTTCTGAGAGATTTCGATTCTTTTGAAAGAAATGTGAAAATGCTCACGCATGCGAGCAATATCAGTAATTTGAGCCTGGAAATAAGGAGGTGGGAGAAAAATTTCATAATCGGTAATAAAATTGAAGACTTCAACACGGCTTCTTCATTCATCACCCAGCTTCTCGATTATCTTGATGGCCTGGAACCGCGAAGCAAGGAGAGGTATGCTTCCTTTTTCATTGAACTCGAGGACATGATTAAACAGTACGAAGTCCATTTCTACAGTCTTAAAAGTGAGTGTGTCGGCAATCTTGTGCTCTCTGATTGCGATCACCTGGACGCTGTCCATACGCTTGGTGCGGCGATTGTGACCAACGCCGAAGCAATGGTAACCTATGCCCAGCAGGAGGTTGAAACATTTGCCAAATATTCGAAAATCAAACTGATTCTGTACTTCACCTTCCTCATCGTGTTCAGCCTCTGCGGTATGATAGTCTTTTTCTATACCATCGCCAGCCGTCTCAAATCTCTTGAAAAGGCCGCCAATGCCATAGCCACTGGAGATTACAATAGGATCCCGGAAGGCAAACTCAATGACGAGGTGCAAATTGTATTCAAGGCGTTCGACAGGATGACAGAAGTCCTGGAGGATCGGCAGGAACTCCTTTTCCAGGCTGAGAAAATGTCTTCGATCGGCACTCTTGCCTCAGGCATGGCTCACCAACTCAATAACCCTCTCAACAATATTGCAACCAGCTGCCAATTGGCCCAGGAAGAAGCTGACAATCCTGAGGACAAGGAATTTCTGCAGAGGCTGCTGCATACAATTGAAGATGAAACCCAACGGGCAGCTGAAATCGTCAGAGGGCTGCTGGAATTTTCCCGGCAAGAGATGTTCAAACAACAGCCGGCATCGATCAAAATACTCATCAGTAAAGTGGTCAGTCTCGTGCTCAGCGATGTTCCCACGGGTATTAAGATTATTCAGGACATCCCGGAAGAGTTGACCGCCAGCATAGATGAACAGAAAATGAAAGAGGTGTTTATAAACCTTATTCTAAATGGGATTCAGGCGATAAAAGAAGAAACGGGCAAAATTGTTATTGCGGCGGAACAGGACTCTGATACCGGCTCCATTGTCATCACCGTGTCCGATACCGGCATTGGGATAGAGGAGGAATTTCGGCAGCAGATTTTCGATCCGTTTTATACCACCAAAGAGGTTGGCCAAGGGACCGGTTTGGGCCTCTCGGTTGTTTACGGGATTATCAAAAAACACGATGGAACTATCATGGTCCGCAACAACAAAGATAAGGGCACAACCTTCGTAATCACACTGCCACCCGCTTCAATGGCCTCAAATGGGCGGCTGACTCGGGCAGACCGGTAAGTCGATGAAAGAGAATATACGTATACTTGTGGTAGACGACGAAATCATCAATCTCGAGAATATTCGTCACTATTTGACCAAGCAGGGCTATTCTCCCCAGGTTGCCGAGAATGGATATGTCGCTGTTGAACTGATGGACAACCATCACTTTGATCTGGTTATTACTGATTTGAAAATGGAGGGCATAGATGGCTGCCAGGTAATGGAATACTGTAAACAGAAGATGCCCGACACGGAAGTAATCATCATGACAGGCTACGCAACGGTCAATTCAGCAGTCGATGCAATGGCCCGGGGTGCCTATTATTATCTGCCCAAACCTATAAAGCTCCATGAACTTAAGGCGCTGATAGAAAAAGCACTGGAAAAAAACATGCTGCGTCGGGAGGTTTCCGAACTCAAGCAGCAGATCATGGCCAAGAAGGGGGTCACGCAGTTCGTCGGCCACAACGAGAAGATACTCAAGCTCAAAGATGACATCACCACATTTTCACAGCTCGACTGTAATGTATTGATTATTGGTGAGACCGGAACGGGTAAGGAACTGGTTGCCAGAACAATTTACGAGTTGAGTCACCGGTCAAATAAACGTTTCATGCCGATTAACTGCGCCGCACTCAGCGAGGAACTGGTACTCAATGAGCTTTTCGGGCATGAAAAAGATGCCTACACCGGCGCTTCACAGATACATCGGGGCCTATTCGAAACCGTCAACGGCGGTGTCATTCTGCTTGATGAGATTGGTGAGATGCCTCTGCTTATGCAGGCCAAGATGCTCAGAGTGCTGCAGGAAAAAAAGCTTTTCAGAATTGGCGGTACCAGAGAAATTCCGGTAGATTTCAGGACGCTTGCTGCGACCAACAGGGACCTTGAAGAAGAGGTCAAGCAAAAGCGTTTCAGGCAGGATCTATATTACCGGCTCAATATCGCCACCCTGCACATCCCGCCACTGCGCGAAAGAAAAGAAGACATTCAGCTGCTTATCTACCATTTCCTGGGAAAATATCCGACCGCGGACAATCAGGTAAAAACCATCTCCTCAGACGCTCTGCAGATACTCCAGAATTATGACTTTCCAGGCAATGTCAGAGAGCTGGAAAACATTATAGAGCGGGCGCTTGCCATCTGCCGCGGCCCGACAATTGAGCCCCGCCATCTGCCCCAGAATCTCCAAAATAGATCTTCTGAGCATCCCTCTCAAGAAGTCAGGGAGAAGGAGCAGACAACGAAGAGCCTGCACGAAAATGAACGTGATTATGTCATAAGAATTCTGAAAAGTGTGGACGGTAACAAGACTAAAGCGGCCAGGCTGATGGGCATCGATCGCGTGTCACTATGGCGTAAACTTAATAAATACAAAGAAGAAGGTCTTGATGTCGATCTGCTATTCAATGATTGACTTCTTCCCAATCCCACCATCTAAATCTTCCTCTACAATCTCTGAATTTTGCTGATCATTAAATCAGCTTTTATCAAGCAGTACATAGCCCTGACAAAAAGAAAGATTTCAGAGCCCCCGCGTCTGAAATAAATTATTCCCATATTTTTGGCTAAATATATTTGCCAATCCAACCCAAATAATTATTAGCATCCTTATGCATGCAGAAGTTTGCTGCATACAGAATAAGCGATGATAGGGGGTATGAATGGTACCTCAATCATTAACTCTTTAACATCATCAATGAAGGAGGACGTTCCATGAAGAAATTACTATTTGTTGTTGCGGTTGCCGTTTTTCTATTCGGCGCCGGAAATGCTTTGGCCGAAGGGCGGCTGGTCATGTACTGCTCAAATGAACCGTTTGCTTGTCAGGAGGTCGCCGATGAATTTGCCAAACAATATGATGTCAAAGTTCAGATGACCAGGGCCGGATCCGGTTCGACCTATGCTAAGATCCTGGCCGAAAAAGATAATCCAAAAGCCGATGTCTGGTACGCGGGAACTCTGGATCCGCACTCCCAGGCCGGTGTAAACGGCCTTCTCGAATCGTATAAGTCGCCGAAACTAGAAGAAATCGGTGAGCTGTTTAGAAACCCGGCCACCAGCAAGCAGAATCACACTACCGGGGTGTATGCCGGTGTCCTTGGATATTCGGTTAACACCGATGCACTCAAAGAGCTGAATCTGCCAATGCCAACATCCTGGGACGATCTGTTGAACCCCATATACAAAGGTCATATACAGGTAGCTAACCCTCAGAGTTCGGGTACCGCCTACACGGTTCTGGCCACGTTTGTCCAGTTGTGGGGTGAGGACGAAGCCTACAAAAAACTGGCAGCGCTTCACAAGAATGTGAACCAGTACACCAAATCAGGCTCAGCTCCGGGCAAAGCGGCTGCCCGGGGTGAAACGCTGATCGGTATCGGATTCCTGCATGACCATGCGCTGCAAAAAGCCAACGGGTTTCCTCTGGAGCTTGTTGTTCCTGCAGAAGGAACCGGCTATGAGATCGGTGGTTTGAGCATTATCAAAGGTGCCCGTAATATGGACAACGCCAAACTCTTTGTCGACTTCATGTTGTCCAAAGAAGGTCAGGAAGTTCCTCAGCGTGTGAAAATGTTCCAAGTTCCGACTAACGTGAACGCAACTGTTCCGAAAGAAGCTATTCGGTTGGAAGACGTGAAACTGATCGACTATGATTTCGTCCAATACGGGTCGGAGGAAATGCGTAAGGCGCTGATTGATCGCTGGGTTACGGAAATAAAGCCAATGGCCCGTTAACTGCAGCAGTTTCGGATAGAACCAGACATTATGAGCACGACCGCAAAAGTGGTATCGGAAAGTTTCAAACCAGCACTGATCATACCGTGGGTCACAATTGGCATCATTGCCTACTTTTGTCTGCCATGGCTGGCGCTGGAATATGGGCTGACTGACGCCACCTTCGATGAATTTGTCGATGCTCTGGCGTGGAGAAAGAACGGTGCAACAATTGTCGTACCGTTCTTTTTCCTTATGTTTCTTATTGCACCGCGATTAGTCCGTTCAGGTATACAATGCGGTTGGCTCTACACCTGTTTGTCTGCCTTCTTTATCCTGGCAACCTTTGCCTATTTCATAACCGAAAATCTGTCTATGGGACTCGGCACTGCCGTGATCCTGCTGGCATTCTCCGCACTGTTTGCGATTGGTATTGCTGAAATCGGGTTCCAGAGAGGAGACAGATTTATAGCCGGATCGGTTATTTTCGTCATATTGTTGGTCTGTGTTTTTATTTTCTTTCCCATCTGGACAATTTTTCAGACGCTTCTCTACAATTCAGACGGATCGTTCGCACCATTTCAGTTTTACCAGATTGTTACCGCATTCGGCGTCGGCCGGGTTATCCTTAATACGCTATTGCTTGCCATGTCAGTCGGTGCCGCGACGACATTGTTCGGTCTTATTTTCGCACTCTATTCCACCCGTGCTACTTCACCGTTGCGCTATGTGATCAGGGTGTTTTACATCCTGCCCATTATCACGCCGCCGTTCGTTGTTGGTATGGCACTAATCCTTCTTTTCGGCAGGGCTGGGATGATAAACGATGGTCTTATGTTTCTGTTCGGACCCGAGGGAATTTTGCTGCAAGGGGCATTCACGAGATCCGGTTATATTTATGGTTTCTGGGGTATTTTCTTAGCCCAGACACTATCGTTGACACCGATTGCCTATATGGTTTTGAACGGTATGCTGGCAACCATCAATCCAGCAATGGAGGAGGCGGCTCTAACCATGAGGGCCGGCCGTTGGGAAACACTGCGTGATGTTACGCTGCCGCTTTTAAGGCCGGGGATCGCCAATGCTTTTCTGCTTTGCATGATATCTTCTGCCGCCGATTTTGGTAATCCACTCGTACTCGGCGGAGATTATGATGTACTGTCCACTGAGATCTATTTCTCGATCGCCGGGGCTCAACTCGATTTTGCCAAAGCGTCGGCACTGGGTGTCCTGTTGTTAGTGCTTTCCCTGTCTGTGTTTGTAATTCAAAAGAAATGGGTCGGCCAGAAATCTTATGTTACGGTCACCGGGGTGCAGACGGCAGGCAATGTTATTCCATTGCCGGGGCGATTGCAAAAAATACTGAGCGCTTTCGTACTTGTCTGGCTGCTGCTGGTTGGTATACTTTATTTCTCGATATTTCTTGGTGGATTCGTCAAGCAATGGGGGGCGGATTATACCCTCACAATCGCCCATCACAAAGAACTGTGGCTTGGTGGATTTGCGTCAGGGGCATGGCCGTCGTTCATCAATTCGCTCATATTTGCATTTATCGCGGCACCGATCACTGCATTGATCGGTATACTCATTGCTTATATCATTTCCCGGAAAAAGTTTTTCGGCAAAGGCATCATCGATTTCGGCACCGTTCTCATTTTTGCAATTCCGGGGACTGTAACGGGTGTCGCCTATATCCTCGCATTCAATACACCGCCAGTGGAGTTGACCGGGACCGCAGCAATCCTGATTATTACGATGGCCATCAGGGCTATGCCGGTGGGTATTCGTGGAGGTATGTCCGCCTTGAGCCAGATTTCGGAAAGTCTCGAAGAAGCTTCCGTGCTGCAGCGAGCCGGCAGTCTTAAAACCATCAGGTCGGTGCTGATTCCGCTTATCCGCTCAACCATCGTGTCGTCAACGGCATACAGTTTTATTCGGTCGATGACCACTGTGTCGGCTGTTATTTTTCTCGCGACAGCGGGTACCAATGTAGCGACAACCTATATTCTATCCCGTGTTGAGAGCGGTGATACCGGGATCGCCGTTGCGTATGGGTCAATACTCATTCTGACAATGCTCCTGTTCACACTGGCAGTGGAGGTAATCACGGGGCGATCCCGTGTGGAAAAGCAGGTAAAAACCATTTAACAACGATATGAAATGAAACCGGGTGAAACAAACATTACGATTACCCTAAGCAAGGTTTTCAAGCGTTTCGACGAAGTCACCGCACTCGAAGACATAAACGTGGTTTTTGAGGCCGGTACTCTGACCACCTTGTTAGGTCCATCGGGCTGCGGAAAGACGACGCTGTTGCGTATTGTCTCCGGACTGGAAACGGTTTCCGGCGGTGAAATATTGTTTGGCAATGAGAACGTCACCGATCTATCGGCGACGAGAAGAGATGTCGGCATGGTCTTTCAGTCCTACGCGCTGTTTCCTCACATGACCGTAGAACAAAATGTCGGTTATGGCCTTGGAGTTCTGAAGACACCTCAGGAGAAGATAAAAGAACAGGTTAAGGTCGTCCTCGATATGGTAAATTTGGCTGGTTACCAAGCCCGCTACCCCGACGAACTTTCCGGCGGTCAACAGCAGCGGGTTGCTGTTGCGAGAGCCCTGATACTTGAACCCAAGGTGCTGCTCTTTGATGAACCACTCAGCAATATCGACAGCAAGTTGCGGAGATCGATGCGTGAGGAAATCAGGCATCTGCAGAAATCGACCGGTATCACCTCGATCTATGTAACGCATGATCAATCAGAAGCGCTTGCAGTATCCGATGAAGTTGTGGTGATGAAGGACGGGAGAATCCTCCAGAAAGGACCGCCAAGGTCCCTCTATCATCGACCGGAATCAGCCTTCGTTGCCAATTTTATCGGTGAGTCAAATGTCGTGGAGGCACTGCTCGTAAATGGCACCGATGGTAATCGAGTCGAACTTGGCGGGATTGAGCTGGCTTTGCCGGACAGCATGCATATCCCAGCGAAACCGGGAATGGTGAAGCTTTCTTTGAGACCAGAAGTGATTCACATAGAGGCGAAATCAGATGATAAAGATCCTGATTGCTTGGCAGGAATTGTCACTGAGAGTGCCTACATGGGACCAGTTATTGAGTACTCGGTAAAAACCGCGATCGGCGATTTATTTACCCGTGGGCCCGCCTATGAAACTCAGCATTTGAAAGGTGAACAGGTAAGGGTCAGAGTCAGGCCAGATGAGATAATCGTGATACCGGCAAGCAGCGAGTGACGACCACCAACAATCAGCCCGGCACTATTCATCGCTGGCGATTGCTCTAAACCCTTGCTCCTGAGAAAGGGTAAGTGTCTCGGGTAAAAGCAAAAGAAATTTCTTCGCGTGTACGGATAACGGTCGCTTTGCTTGGTGAAGAAGGTAATAGGATGCTTTGAGGTTTAGACCAGTTAGAGCAATCTGTTTGAGCCACCCGGCAGTAAGCTCGCGTTTGACGGCAACCTCTGGAATTATGGTGACGCCGACGCCGCGTTCAACCAGGCGTTTGACGGTTTCGACATTTTGAACTTCGATTATATTGCGAAAAATAATTGAAGTTTGTGCTCCTCCAAGCATCTCTTCCATTTTTCGACGAACCAGGGTTCCGTGTTCCCGCCAGATGAAAGGGTAGGCTTTTAGATCGTCCACCGCTACCTGATGTCTCTCCGCCAGCGGGTGACCGCTCCCGACAACAAATACATAGGGCTCCTGGTGAATCAGGTGAAATTTGATATCTGGTTCAGTTTTGACAAAACCACCGAAGCCAAAATCTGTGCGCCCCTCCAGTAGTTGGGAGATGACATTGTACGAATTGCCCGTGTGCAGTTCCAGCTCAATACCTGGGTAGCGTTTTATGAACTCACCCATAACCACCGGGAGGAAGTAGGTACTGAATACGGCAGTTGAGGCGATATCGATTTTACCGATATCAAGCGCTGAGATATCTTCAAAAACTTTCTTGATATCACGCAATTCAGCTAACAGGCTATTGGTCTTCGAGAATAAGATTTTTCCTTCGTGGGTAAGTGTGATATGCCTGCCCTGACGATTGAACAGGCTTACGCCATAGGTGTTTTCCAGTGCTCTTATCTGCTGACTGACGGCCGGTTGGGTAAGAAAAAGCTCTCTTGCGGCCTGGGTAAAGCTACCGGTGAGAGCAACTTTTTGAAAGGTACGGAGTTGATCTATTTTCATAAGAAAACGTTATGGCAGCGAGAACCACATATAATTTGCATTTTATCATAAAGAGGAGAATTATGATTCGATATGGTTCTCGTATACTATTGAACATCTATCGTTTTTGCAAGCGAGTCACACAGGGCTCAACCACTGTTCAGGGGTGCGAAACAATACATGTGCGGAGAAATCCTTTCTGAATTCAAGCAATCTGATAAATTCTGCTTATGTAAAAAGGCAGACTTCCATCCTTCCTCAGATCAATGCAGTGACAGGGGAACAAAGTCATGATTCTCACGCTTGCGACGCAGAAATATCAGTCCTCATACGCTTGTTCTGCTTGTTCACCTGCATCCTCATTATCGGCCTCCCGTCTTTCATCAAGTTGTTGTAAAAGCACCCCAAAAACACTTTTTAGAGATCTATATACAGGCAGTGACCATTACACAGATGGCAGCCGAACAAGACCTCCTTGGGGCCTGCGAGATCCGCTATCATTAAATCATTTTCCGTGAGGAGCACTTTATGGGTATAGAAATAGAGAGGAAGTTTCTTCTTACTGGATCCACCTGGAAACACCTTGCCCCTGGTACTTCCTACCGGCAGGGTTATTTGAATTCTGCCAAGGAGCGGACTGTCAGGGTGCGCACCATTGATGATAAAGGATTTCTTACCATTAAAGGAATAAGTGTTGGCGCCACCAGGGTCGAATATGAATACGAAATCCCCGTTGCCGACGCCAAACACCTGTTAGACGACCTCTGCGAGAAACCGATAATCGAGAAAAACCGATATAAAATCAGCCATAGCGGTTTCGTCTGGGAGATTGATGAGTTTTTTGGAGAGAATGAGGGGCTGGTTGTTGCTGAAATAGAACTCGAGAGTGAAGATCAGACGTTTGAAAAACCTGAGTGGGTTGGTGAGGAGGTAACCGGCGATCCTCGTTACTTCAACTCAAACCTCATTAAAAATCCTTTCATTAAATGGAAATAGGCAAAAGCTGAAGGATTCACAAAAATGTAAACTAAAGTTTCAGGGAGATAAAATGAGCGTCCAGGAAGTTAACCAGGCCACTTCAGTTGAAGAGGCGGAACAGATCGCACCACGCGCCGAATTCAGGGTGTTTGGCCAGGGAGTTATCGATATCGTCGGTCTGGCCATGTGGAAGGCCCAGGCGAAGCTGTTCAAGATTCGCCGGAGCAAGGAAGTATACATACTTTCCCGGCATACCAACGAGGCCAATGTGAAGATACGCGACGGCCTGCTTGACATCAAAACAAAGGTGGGAGAAACGGCTGAAGGCTATGAAATATTTCAGCCGAGAGGAAAATTTGAATTCCCGGTAAAAAAAGATGAGCTCGCTGTCATTCTCGATAACCTTCTGGTGCCGATAACTCCCGAAAAACCTACCTATAGCTTTGACGAGTTTCTCGATCTGGTTGATTCATATCCAGATCTTACTGCAGTAGATGTTGAGAAGGAACGGTACGGATTTTCTGTGGACGGGGTGATTTGCGAGTATGCCGAGGTCCTGTTCAATGGAGCTCTGCTAGAGACGGCCTGTGCCGAAAGTGTAGACTATAAGGCGATGAAGGAGGTAATTAACAAATTAGAGATCGCCGATTTTGAAAATACCAACTATCTGATTGCCGCAAAACGTGTGGTAAAAATCTAGTGAGCAGTCAAAGGCATGTGAAGAGGGTGTCAAAGAAGATGTCACGACTCACGCTAACAGAGGAAAACCCGAGGAGGATGTTATGAAAAAAGGATGTATTGCACTTCTAGTCACCTTAGTAGTAATCGTTGGATCGTTCTCTACAGCAATAGCAAAATTTCCAACAAAACCAATCAAACTCATCGTCTACACAAAGCCGGGTGGAGCAATCGATGTATTTGCCCGGAAGTTCACAACTATTGCGGCAAAATACACGGACGCAACCTTTGTCGTGGTAAACAAGAGTGGCGCTGGCGGAATTGTCGCCATTAAATATATCCTGTCAGAAAAGGCTGACGGTTACCAATTCGCTGCGGTCACCAGGTCAAACGTTGGTAAAATCGTCTCATCCGGTAACGAAATAAACGTTGAAGACCTCGACTGGATGGCGATGATGGTTTCTGATCCGGAAGCCATCATTACCAATCGCACATCGCCCATTAATACTTGGGAACAGATCGTTGCCGATGCCAAGGAAAAAGGTGGTGATCAGATCTGGGTTGGACCTGCGGCCGGCGGCAATGATCACATCATGGCCATGAAAACATGGAATGCCGCAGGGATTAAAGCCAAATGGATCCCCTACGCCAGTGGCGGCAAAGCCATGGCGGCGCTGCTCGGCGGGCATGGGGTCGTCTATGTTGGAAATCCTCAGGATGTTATAGGCCGTCCGGACCTTAAAGTTGCTGTTATCTCGAACTCGGAAAGATTGGGTGGCGATTTTGCTGATGTGCCCACCTTCAAGGAGGTAGGAATTGAAGGTCTCGACAATGAGATTTTGTGGCGCGGATTCATGGCTAAAAAAGGTATGCCGGAAGAAGCAAAAGCGTTCTACCATGACCTGTTCGACAAAGTGAATAATGACGCTGAATGGCAGGAATATGTCCAGAGGGGTGGTGCAGTTCCTCTTTTTGACAAAGAGGATAAGTTCCTGGCCACGGTCAAAAATGACCAGATAGAATTTGCCGAAGCTTTGAAGAAGATAGGCGCAATAAAGTAAGACTGAATTCTGTTGATCAACCTCCATACCCGCCCCCCCTGCCGCCCGCTATGATCGATGGCGAGGCAGGGGGGAAAAGGATAATACGTCATGGAATACTTCAGCGAAGGCACGGGGTTGCTTGTCTGGATACTCGCCCTGATTCTGATTGCTTGTGGAATATATTTCGGAATGAGATACTCGAAAATGAGAGACTATTCCGGACAGGCAATCATTCCCCTTATTATGATTGTATTATCCCTCGTTCTCTGGGTGAAAACGCTCGGTTTTCCAACAGAAGATGCCGGCCCGGCACTAATCCCTCTTCTCTGGATATTCTGGTTGATCTTACTGTCCGTGGTAATACTATTCTTCTGTTTCACCGGCAGGATTGATAAAGATCCCAAGCGGGGCCGAATCTTCTTTCTCGGCCTTGGAGTCGGTCTTGTTGTTGTCTATTATTTCGCCATGGACTATCTGGGCTATTTCATCAGTTCCTTTCTGTTTCTTGCCACTGCAATGTATATGCTCTCATACCGAAAACCATTCACTATATTATTAGTGGGCACGGGGTGGGTGCTCTTCTCTTACCTGATATTCTATAAATTACTCTACATCCAATTACCCCTTGGGTTGATTGAAGATTTTATATAGAGAAAGACATGATTCTCAACCCAACGGGAGAACGACACGGCAATGGATCTCATTGAAAGTTTTTCAATAGGTTTCTCTGTAATACTTGGCTGGAAACCGCTTCTGATAATCGTCACGGGGGTTGTTTTTGGTATCCTTGCAGGGGCCATGCCGGGTCTTTCACCATCGACGGCGGTGGCTCTGCTGGTCCCCTTCAGCTACACCATGAGCCCTGCGCTGGCACTCATTCTTCTGACCTCGATTTACATCGCTTCCAACTATGGAGGTTCGATTACCGCGGTACTCATCAATACGCCGGGAACACCATCGGCTGCGGTTACTGCTATGGACGGCTATCCTTTAACTCAGCAGGGTAAAGCCGGCAAAGGGCTGGGCACCGCCCTGGTGGCGTCAACAATCGGAGGCGCAGTCGGGGTTCTGATACTGATCCTCTTTGCCGTACCCCTCGCACGAGTGGCTCTAAAATTCAGCCCGGCCGATTATTTTGCCCTGGCCCTTTTCGGTCTTGCTACGGTTGCCTCGATGAGCCGGGGCAATGTCCTAAAGTCCATGGTGGCCATACTCTTCGGACTACTCATCAAAACCATAGGAATCGATCCAATATCGGGAGTCTCCCGCTTCACTTTCGGCAACGACATGCTCTATGACGGTTTCACGCTGATTCCTGCTCTTATCGGGCTGTTCGCCGTCAGTGTTGTTTTCTCCAAATTCGAGACCTGGACCGGTGTTGGACGGGTAATGGACAAAATAGACAACAAACTCCCGAGTCTGGAAGAATTTTTAAAAATCAAGTTTACCATCCTGCGCTCATCCATTATCGGCACTGTAATCGGTATTTTCCCCGGAGCTGGCGCAACCATTGCCGCCTTTATCAGCTATGATATGTCAAAGCGGGCAAGCAAGGAACCTGAGAAATTCGGACACGGTTCTCTTGAAGGTGTCGCCGCTGCGGAAAGCGCCAACTCCAGCTCTGTCGGAGGTGCCCTGGTGCCGCTTCTTGCCCTCGGTATTCCTGGAAGTGCCACAGATGCCGTGTTGCTGGGGGCCTTTATGCTCCATGATCTGGTGCCCGGCCCGATGCTTTTTCAAAATAACCCGGAAATCGTCTACGGCATTTTTTCGGCTTTGATCGTTGCCAATATCGTCATGCTGTTTCTCGGATTGTACGGCAACAGGCTTTTCATCAGGGTTGTGTCTGTACCCGAATCGGTAATGTACCCGCTTATTCTGGCAATCGCCATTATCGGCAGTTTTGCGGTAAACGGCTCAATGTTTGATGTGGCTGCCTGCATAGGGTTTGGTGTTGTCGGCTGGTTTTTCAAAAGATACGGCTACCCGGTCGCACCGGTGGTGCTTGGTATTGTTCTTGGGAAGATGGTAGAGGAAAACTTCAGGCGTGCAGTCATGATGGATGGCTATGGGGTCTTTTACCGCGACAAGCTCGCCTTCATTGTCTTGCTGATCGCATTTTTCTCTTTTGTCTGGCCCCTGTACAAGGCATGGCGCTACCACCGTCAAGCAGCCGCCGCACCAGGAGAGAATGAGGCGAAGATATGAAAAAGATACTCAGGGTCAGAACAGGAATTGAAAAACAGGTCGAACATTTTCTCGATCAAGTCAGCCTTTCAGGTTTAATTTTTCGGCAAGGATGTGAATATTACCTCTCTGGAAAAGAAGAGGACTTTGAGCGAAAAATCCAGGAAATTGCCGACTGTGAACATGTGGGAGATGATCTCAGGCGATCGATAAACGAACACCTCTATTCTAAAACACTGATTCCCGAATCAAGGGGCGATGTCATGGAACTGCTGGAAAACATGGACTCGTTGCTTGACCGATTTAAAGGCACTTTGTGGCGATTCAGGATAGAATTGCCCGAAATTTGCGAGGAATTCCATTATGATTTCAAGCAATTAATCAATGCCTCGATTGAGGCTAACGAGGCACTTGTCGAGTCTTGCCGGGCGTTTTTTATCGATATTTCTAAAATCTCCAGTCACCTACATAAAGTTTCATACTGGGAATCAGAAAGCGACAAAATATCCATACGACTGCAAGAGTCTATTTTTTCAAAAAAGGATCTGCGCCTGAGCCATAGAATGCAGCAGCGCGATTTTGCCCACTCCCTTGACAAGATAGCTGACCGAGCTGAAGACATCGCCGACAAGCTTAATATTTACGCCATCAAACGAAGTCTTTAGAGGCTAGTCTCTTGTTTTCTTTTTTTCTATCAAGCGGGTTCTTTCTCGGCTGGTCCCTCGGCGCTAACGACGCTTCAAATGTATTTGGGACTGCTGTTGGCTCAAAGATGATCAGGTTTAAAACAGCAGCTATTTACTGCAGCCTGTTCGTCATTCTTGGGGCAGTGATTAGCGGTGCGGGGGCTTCACATACATTGGGCAAATTGGGGGCAGTCAATGCCCTGGCCGGCGCATTTCTCGTAGCATTTTCGGCCGCTCTCAGCGTCTACCTAATGACACTGGCCAAATTTCCTGTCTCCACCTCCCAGGCAATCGTTGGAGCAATCATAGGCTGGAACTTATTTTCCGGTTCAGTTACAGATATCAATGCCCTGACAAAAATAGTTTCGACCTGGATATTCTGCCCGGCACTTTCAGCCTGCTTTGCAATTGGCCTCTATAAAGCAACAACAATTATCATCAATCGATTTAAGATTCGCATGTTCCGACTTGATTTAATTACCCGATACTCTTTGTTATCGGCCGGAATATTCGGTTCTTATGCGCTGGGGGCAAATAATATTGCCAATGTCATGGGCGTATTTGTTCCGGTCGCCCCCTTTAGTCACATTACACTTCTCGGCCTTACCTTCAGCCCCGCCCAGCAGCTCTTTTTTCTTGGGGGCATGGCAATCGCCGTGGGAGTCTTTACCTACTCAAAACGGGTCATGATGACCGTCGGGACCGGTATCTTCCCGCTTACTCCAGTAGCTGCCACCGTGGTTGTCTGGTCTCACTCTGCAGTTCTTTTTATCTTTTCTTCACAAGCCTTGGAAGCCTGGCTACTGAGTCATAATCTACCGACGATTCCGCTTGTTCCTGTTTCCAGTTCACAGGCCATTGTCGGCGCGGTTATCGGTATCGGACTTTTAAAAGGTGGCAGAGGAATCAGGTGGAGGACCGTTACCGGCATTACCAGCAGTTGGGTGACCACCCCGATCATTGCCGCTTTGGTCTGTTTTATTTCACTGTTTTTTATGCAAAATGTGTTTCAGCAGAAAACCTATACTCCGGTGGAATACAACATCACTCAATCGGCAATGCAGCGATTAATGGATTCTGAACTTCCCCACGCACCTTTTGAACCGCTCATGTGGGAGACTTTTCCCAATGGCATGGCATTTAGCAAAGCCATACATTCTGCAGCAAACCTCAACAACGAGCAAGCACGATCCATACTCGCCATAGCGGAACTTTTTGAGGTGGAAATTTCATCTGACTTGATTCAGACACTTAAGAAAGGTCCTTTTACCAAGGAACAGATAAATATTTTGAGTCAATTGGAAGGTCGAACCTTTCAACATAAATGGGAGATCAAATCAGCACTTGCTGAAAAATCGAAAATGTTTAGATACCGGCCGGCAGATAAGCAATGGAATAGCCATTTAGACGATTTTTTTTCTCAACTCATAGGCCGAATGCAAAGCTGAGACCCTCCCGGCGCCCGTCATTCTAGTAAGGCTGAATAAATCATTCTCAGTGCCATAACCGTAAGAAGTATCTTCAAAACTTGACTGAAGCGACGGTCACTTTATACCCTCCCCATGCGCTCAGACCAAAGTTTCAGAAGTATATAGACGCCAATCAACAATAAATTCATTCTCTTGGGGTCATGATTGCGTCTCCCGAGCATTCAAGGTTGACAAATGTCAACCAATTCGTGTATACTACCTCGTAGTTTAAAACGGATCTTCTTAATAATGCTTAAAAAAATTACACATACTCGAGTAACTCAGACAGCCAACGAATCATGAACTGCTCGCACTGCAATGCCGAGACCATCCGCAAGACCGCAGATTATCTCTGTGAAAGCAAGATAATAGGTGATGTTCTAGTGCCCTTGGTTGAGGTGGAAAGATGTTCGAGTTGTGGTGCAGTGCAGTTAGCAAATGAGGAAGAACGAAGAGTTGCCGAATATCTGGAGAGGCTGGAGAAAAATGCCATAATAAGCCTGCCTGCCGACAACCTGATAAGTGCTGGGCAGGCAGCAGGGATTTTAGGAGTATCAAAACAGGCATTCAGCAAGAATCCAAAAATAAAGAAAGGATTTGTCTATTTCACCTACGTTGGCACAAAAAAAGTTTATTTCAGATCTTCTGTGGAATTGTTTAAGACAAGCGGTGATGGAAGATTTCCAATAACACAGTGGAAGTCTTCCGTGCCTTCCGAGCGAATATCGTATCATGCTGCCAGCGATGACTTGTGGCAGTCAGTCAGCTGTCAGACCGGTAGAGCAGATTGCGCTGTCTATACATGGAGCACATCTTTAGTGGAAAAGTGATGGTTAAAGAAGAGAAAAAAAAAGACGGGATTTTGCACATAAATACCAGTCTGCCCAATCTTTTTGTCGATGATATCCGCGTTTCTACAAGAAATGACAACATCGCAACCATCAATTTTTTCTGTGACACTCCAGAGGGGAAATTCGAACAAACCCGAGTAATTACGAAAAAGGAGCGGTTGCAAGTTTTTATTGAGTCACTGTGTAAACACACTGACTATTACCCGACACAACCCGTCGAGGAAAAAGAAGAAGAAAAGAAAAAGAAGAAATAAATTTTGATCTATTTTTAGCAGGAGGTACAAATGAATCAAACGTCATGGCTCGAACAAACCTTAGATAAGGAGAAACAGCGCCTCGTTGCAGCTCGTCAGGCCCTCAAGAAGAATCCGACAAGCTATAGCGCCAGAGTATCCCTTCAATCCGCTGAAAATCGGCTGGCAGATCTGAGACGTCGATTTAAAAATGAAAATGCAGCCAATGCCTCTTCATCTCTGCAAGATTAACCAATTTGGATAGTACAGATTACCTAGAATTCAAGGGCTCAACTTCCATTCTTCCACTACTTCGAATGCCACGAAATTGTCTAGCCATCACGGTAACCAACCCCAGATCAAATCAGCCTATTTCCCTGATTGGTACCTCTATTGAACGTTACCAGCCCTCACCTTCTTTGGGGGGCGCAATTTTACAGTAGACTAAGACACAGGTGCCCCTGTTTGTCCCTTTACCGATAGAGTATTTGGCGACAAGATTTCTAAGGTAGTGTGCGGGAATTTCTGCCGCATTTGGCGGTAAGTCGCCATTCTCCTTCTACCAGCTAAAAGCCAACCGTAATTGACATAATATGCGATAGATCCTCCCCAGGCATAATTATGAAATGAATATCCTCGGTTAGATGAGCCAATTGGGCCGGCCCTGGCCATCATTTTAGGACGTTCAGAGCGCCGTATCGAGCCAGGCTGCGTCAGCCACTGAGTCTAAATAGAAAATAGGGACATACTTCGTCTAAACAGGATTTGTCAGAATTGTATTATCCTATTATGTTAATTACAATTGACTGCAATCTGAACATTTAAAAGGGTGCTATTCTGCTCTTTTTCACAAAAATATCATTTCATAATAGTTAGTTGTACATGCTGCAACAGGACAGTTGGCTGCGTGGCGGTTCTTTTGAGATCATCTCAAAAGAACCGGAATAGTTTCATAAAATCCATGAAGAGGAGGAGAAAACATGAAGATGGGCTTGAAAGCAGTACTCGTCGCATTGTTCGCGATAGCGACACTTTGTCTAATTACCGGGATTTCTGTGGCGGCGGATCTCGAAGAAAAATTAGTAATCGTTACTTCCTATCCAAAAGATCTTACAGGTCCGTTTAAAAAAGCGTTCGAAGCAAAGTATCCAGGCACTACGGTCGAGGTTTTGCAGAAAAAAACATCGGCAGTAGTGAAATACATCCAGGAAACAGCTCAGGCTAACACCTCGGATCTGGCGTGGGCCTCAGCACCCGATGCATTCGAAGTACTGAAAGGCGACGGGCTCCTGGCTCAATATACGCCTCAGACCCAAGGTATTCCGGAAAAGATCGGGTCATACCCCATCAATGATCCGGACGGTTACTATGTTGGCTTCGCCGGATCTGGTTATGGAATCATGTGGAATACCCGCTACCTCGAAGCGAAAAACATCCCGGTTCCAAAAGAATGGGCTGACTTGATTAATCCTGTCTACCACAACCACGTCGGCATGTCTGCTCCCTCACGTTCGGGTACAACGCACCTGACCGTTGAGACTGTACTGCAAGGGGAAGGTTGGGAGAAAGGCTGGGCGACCTGGAAGGCAATGGCCGGCAATTTCAAGATGGTGACCGAGAGAAGTTTCGGCGTCCCAGAAGGGGTAAATAGTGGCGACTTCGGAATCGGCATCGTCATCGACTTTTTTGGTTTTTCGTCACAAGCAACAGGTTTTCCTGTCGACTTTGTCTATCCGACAGTAACGACACTAGTTCCAGCAAATATAGCTATGGTTAAGAACGCCCCAAGCCCAAAAGCGGCTTCAGCTTTTATCGAATTTCTGCTCTCGGTGGAAGGTCAAGAATTGCTACTGGATCCAGCGATTCGTCGATTACCGGTTAATCCGGATACGTATGCAAAAGCACCGGAGGATTTCCCTAATCCTTTCAAGGATAAATCAATCGGTGCGGCGGTGAAATTTGACGTTGAACTGTCCAAGGAGCGCTACAACATCATCAACTCCCTTTTTGATGTAATGATCACCTATCGAAGAGATGATCTGGTCAAGGCTACGGAAGCCATTCAAAACGCAGAATCGGCCCTGAAAGGCAAGTCTAACCCCGAAGCTGAGGCACTGATAAAAGAAGCTCGTGAATTGA
The DNA here is from genome assembly GCA_024640625.1 of Desulfobulbaceae bacterium. Classification (GTDB taxonomy): domain Bacteria; phylum Desulfobacterota; class Desulfobulbia; order Desulfobulbales; family Desulfocapsaceae; genus JABDQA01. The sequence goes on along the minus strand of JAHEER010000036.1, from coordinate 4,454 downwards.
TTGCGGCGGTACCGATCTCTGAAACTGACGCGGTAGACAGCAAATATCCCGGCGTGTTCACTTCAGATGCATTTAAAAAGCGTAACAAAGCCGATGTAGAGGTACCCCCGCGACAGGCAGAGATTGAAGAGAAATGGGATGCATTCACAAAGAAAAACTATGCTGATGCCGAAGCCAAAGCCAAAGAGGCTTTAGCAATGCTCAAATAGAAGGCTTCAGTATCTGTTAAGGACCGACAGACCGAATTGGTGAGCGCTGACCAGACGCTCATCGATTCGGTCAAATTCATTTGAAAATGCATAGTAGATCCACAAGGAGGAGGCTGAATGGCAATTTCCACGTGGGGTGATGAGGCAGTATCTGAACTGAGGAAGCACCCCGGCACGGCAGCACTGATGCTGCTCATTTCGCTATTCCTGCTGCTTTTTCTGGTCATTCCTGTAGTACAGGTAGTGTTCGCCGCTTTTCTGGATAATGCGACTGGCGGCTTCACTCTTCTCAATTTCAAGGACTTCTTCAACACGGCTCTTTTTCGCGAATCGTTTTGGAACTCGATTTATGTGGGGCTGATGGCAGTCGTCTTTGCCTCGCTTTTTTCCATGCCTCTTGCCTACTTCACCTCAAGATTCGAATTCAGAGGGGCAGTGATTATCCAAAGCTTTGGCATTATTCCCCTGATCATGCCGCCCTTCGTCGGGGCTGTGGCGATGCAGATGCTGTTCGGGCGTAACGGGAGCATCAACCTGCTTCTTGATCAGTGGTTTGGATTTACCATACCGTTTATGGAAGGTTTGAACGGGGTAATTTTTGTGCAGAGTATCCATTATTTTCCTTTTATCCTGATAAACCTATCGGCGGCACTGCAGAACATCGACCGTTCGATGGAAGAATCTGCGCAAAATCTGGGGTGCTCGGGGCTCAGGTTGTTCAGGAGAATCGTTCTGCCGCTGGCGATGCCGGGATACGTAGCCGGGGCATCCCTAGTCTTTCTGAAAGTATTCGATGACCTGGGCACGCCGCTTCTGCTGAATGTCAACAATATGCTCGCTCCACAGGCCTACTTGAGAATCGCCTCTATCGGGATCAAGGACCCAATGGGCTATGTTATTTCCGTGATTTTGGTAGTCATCGCTCTCGGTTCAATGTGGCTGGCCATGCTGTCGCTGAAAGGTAAAGACTATGCAACGGTGCAGAAAGGGGGAGGCGGTCTGGCAAAGCGAAAGATGCGGCCGTGGGAGAAATTCTTTGCCTGGCTCATCGTCCTATTGATCATGGGGCTGGTCCTGGCCCCCCATATTGGATTGTCACTCCTTTCTTTCGGTACGATATGGTCCTATAGCGTTTTCCCCGATGCATTCACCGTCAAGCATTTCGCGACCATTTTTGCCGAGACTCCGGAATATATGAGCAACACTGTTCTTTACTCAGCTCTCGCAGCAACCATAGATGTTATAATCGGCACGGCAATCGCTTACATTGTTCTTCGCACCAAGCTAATCGGTAGGCAGTGGCTCGATTATGTGGCGATGTCCGCCGTCGCCATTCCCGGGCTTGTTATCGGTATCGGGTACCTGCGGACCTTTCACGGCTACCAGGTTCCCTGGTTGGAAAATCAGTCGCTTGCAACCTGGTGGCTGGCGATTGTCGTAGCCCTTGCAATCAGGCGTTTGCCTTACGCCTTGCGGGCCTGCACGGCTTCTCTTCAACAGGTAAGCGTGTCCTTGGAAGAATCTGCAGAGAACCTTGGCGCCGGCAAATTTTCAACAGTGAGGAAAATCGTCGTACCGCTCATGGCCGGGGGAATTCTTGCCGGCTTTGTAACAAGTTTTGCAACCGCTGCGGTCGAACTCGGCATGACGCTGATGCTCGTATCCAAAAACTCGGATGGACCGCTGTCATACGGCATCTACGTATACATGCAAAGTGCAGCCGGCAGGGGGCCGGGGGCTGCACTGGGAATGATTGCCGTCATTGTCGTGGGTCTCTGTACACTAGTTTCTTATATCTTTGTTGACCGGAGACAGAAGAAACTGGGAATGGGTCAGGCGAATTGAGAATTACCGTGGAGAATATCGATGAAAGACTCTGTTTCGATTGAAGCTGGATTAGGCTCAGCTGTCAGCGTAACATTTGAAGGCATTAACCTTTCATTTGGAAAAACACATGTTTTGAAGGGTATTGATTTGCATATCAATGCCGGAGAGTTTTTCGCTTTTCTGGGCCCGTCGGGATGTGGAAAGACGACACTTCTGAGGCTGCTCGCCGGGTTCGAGACGGCCCAGACCGGTAAAGTGATAATAGGCGATCAGGAAATGTCATATCTTCCGCCCTGGCAGAGAAATCTGGGGATGGTGTTTCAGAGTTACGCATTGTGGCCCCACATGACTATTCGCAAAAACGTCGCTTTTGGACTCGAGGAAAGAAGAGTGCCGAGAGATCAAATAAAGGAAAGAACCAATCGCGCGCTCGAACTTGTAGGCCTGCTGGATTTAGCTGACCGCAGGCCTTCTCAGCTCTCCGGCGGACAGCAGCAGCGGGTCGCTCTGGCCAGAACCATAGTCGTCGAGCCTCAGGTACTGCTGCTCGATGAACCGCTATCAAATTTAGACGCCAAGCTGCGCATACAGATGCGCCATGAATTGCTCGATCTGCAGAGAAAACTCTCAATCACAACCATCTTTGTCACCCACGATCAGGAGGAGGCAAATACGATGGCAGATCGTATCGCTTTGATGAAGGACGGCATCATTCAACAGGTTGGCTCTCCCATCGAGCTGTATGATCAGCCGGTAAACCGTTTTGTGGCAGACTTTCTAGGTACGGCTAATTTCCTCGAAGGCAAAATTCAAAAGTCCGGTGAGGAGTGGACGTTTCTGTCTGACAACGATCTCGCAATTCCGGTTACCAATAGCGATGACCACTTACAATCTACCCACTGCAGCCTGGTCTTTCGCCCACAAAATATCGAAGTCGCAAGCGACGGCGTAAAATTGAAGAATAAAGCCATTCATTTTACCGGCACCATTCGCTCCAAAGAGTTCCTGGGCAGCACCATCCGCTACCGGGTAGCTATTCGGGGCATAGAGATTTTCGCCGATGTGCCGCATCAACAAGGGACAAGCCTGATGAAAGACGGTCAGGAAGTGTTTCTTGGCATAGATCGTGGTCATATCCAGGTTGTCTATGACTGAAGCATGGCAAATGGGCACCTTCTCCCAAGCCGATGAAAACATATTATCAGGAACGGGCTCCAGTTTACGACAGGGTATATCACTACCCGGAAAGACAGAATGACCTGCGCTTTCTCGAAGATTTCGTAGCCCGGCAGTTTGCAGGATTGAATGTTCTGGAAATTGCCGCAGGTACCGGCTACTGGACCCAATTCATTGCGCGCAAAGCGCACACAGTTCTGGCGACGGATGCAACCCGTGAGGTGCTTAACCAGCTCGAGGCCCGTGAATTACCCGCCAGCGTCGCCACCGAGGTTATCGACGCCTTTGCACTCAACAATTTATCCCAAACGTTCGCTGGTGCATTCGCCGGTCTGTGGCTGTCGCACGTTCCCAAACAGAGCCTCAGGCAGTTTTTTTCTGGACTGCACAACCGCTTGCTGCCTGGAGCGAGAGTTACGTTTATAGATAATACTGCAGTTCAATGCCAGCGGCTGCCCATCACCGATGAAGATAAATTCGGCAATACATATCAGGATCGACTCCTGGACAACGGCATAACCTATAAAGTACTGAAAAACTTCCCAACCCGCGAAGAGTTGCTGGAGCTGGTCGACACCATAGCCATAGAACCGCAACATACCGAGCTGGACAACTTCTGGCTGTTTACTTACAGGACTACCATAGTCAAATAGAAGAAGCGCTATCGTGAAAATACTACGAACCAGAACAGGGATAGAAAAGCAGGTCGAACAATTCTTGGATCAGGCCAGCCTTTCGGGGCTCATTTTTTGACCGGGTTGTGAGTTCTATCTTTCCGATAACGAAGAGGATTGTCAATTTACCAAGGAGCAGCGTGAAATGCCAGCGCTTATGGGAGGACTTAATTTTCAGCACAAATGGCCAATCAAGGCGGCTCTTTCCGAGCTGTCCAGCAGGTTCCGCTACGATCCACTTGATGAAGATTGGAACAACCACTTGGATGATTTCTATCAACGCCTCTGGAGTACCTTGAAAAACTGAGGTGAAGAATAGGCGGCCAGATCAATCTATAGACGAGGTGTCGGTCACCCTAGGTGACCGTTGCGATCGTCACTGTCATAGTCGGAGTCTCTATTGCCGCTCAATATAATAGGTGTAGTACTGCTCGCCGCAATTTGCCATGCTCTTTGGAACTTCCAGGTCAAACGATCGGCCGATCCTTATCTGGGAATGACCTCGGTGGTAATCGGCCATGTCCCTTTTGGCATACTTGCCTTGTCCTTATCCCCTGCCTTGGCGCAG
>JAHEER010000118.1 GCA_024640625.1 Desulfobulbaceae bacterium | reverse complement strand
CCGCACCCACCGCGGCGAGGACGTGCAGAACCATCGGCAGCTTCAGATAGTAGCCGGCGGCAGCCGCCGCCAGAGCTCCCATGATATACTGGCCCTCGGCTCCGATATTAAACAGCCCGGTGCGCAGGGCGAAGGCCACCGACAGCCCGGTAATAATCAGCGGCGTCGAATAGATGATCACATAGGAGACATACTTGGGGCGTGAGAAAATGCCCTTGAGGATTACTCCATAGGCCTCCAGGGGGTTAAAGCCGGTCAGCAGCAGGATGATGCCGCCGAGCAAAAAACCGGAAATCACCGACATCAAGGTGATCGATAACGGTCCGTTGAGAAACTTTTCTTTCAGGGAACTGCCTGGACTGCTCATGCCGTCCCCCCGGCCATCAGCAGACCGATTCTGTTCTCATCCACCTCAGCCCCCTCGACAACGCCGATAATCCGGCCTTCGAAAATAACCGCAATCCTGTCCGCGACGCTGATGATTTCATCGAGCTCAGAGGAAATCAGCAGCACTGCCTTGCCCTTGTCGCGCTGCTCGATCAGGGCCTTATGGACGTATTCGATGGCGCCCACATCGAGCCCCCTGGTGGGCTGGGAGGCGATCAGGATATCGGGGTCGTTTGATACCTCGCGGGCGATGATCACTTTCTGCTGATTACCGCCAGAAAGGGCCTTGGCTGGCAGGGTGGTAGTGCGTGGTCTGATATCGAACGTCTCGGCACACTGGTCGCCGAATCGGTAAATTTCTTGATGATTCAGTACTCCCCGGCGGGAGAAAGGAGGCCGTCCATAATTCTCCAGTATGAGGTTTTCAGCCACATCGAACTCGAGTACGAGGCCGCGCTTCTGTCGGTCTTCGTGAATTGAGCAGACCCGGTGCTCGCCGATAATCTGCCGCGTGGCCGAGTTGGTGATATCCCGATCTTTGAGCAGTATCCTGCCGCTTTCCACCGGCCGCAATCCCATCAGGGCTTCGACAAGTTCCGACTGGCCGTTGCCGTCGACACCGGCGATACCGAGAATCTCAGAGTGGTATAATTGCAGGTCGAGACCGTCCACTGCAGTGAGTGACCGGTTGTCCCTGACCACCAGGCTCTCGATCGACAGCGCCCTTGCACCGCGTGTCACCTCGTTCTTGAACACCGAAAACGAGACGTCGCGGCCCACCATCTTGGCGGCCAGCTCATGCTCTGACACCTTGGCCACTTCGACCCGGTCTATGAACTTTCCGCGGCGTATGATCGTGCAGTAATCTGCAACCTGCTTGATTTCGTGCAGCTTGTGGGTGATTATGATGATCGACTTGCCCTCGGAGGTAAGATTGGAGATGATGGTGATCAGTTCCTTGATCTCCTGGGGGGTGAGGACCGCGGTGGGTTCATCGAGTATCAGAATCTCGGCGCCTCGATAGAGCGCTTTGAGAATCTCGACCCGCTGCTGGCTGCCGACCGATATATCTTCGATACGGGCCTGGGGATCGACGGTCAGGCCGTAGCACTCGGAGATTTCCGCCACCAGCCGTTCAGCTTCGGCCAGATCGAGGATGCCCAGAGACTTGGTGGGTTCAAGTCCCAGCACTATATTTTCGGTCACGGTGAAGGGCTCCACCAATTTGAAGTGCTGATGCACCATGCCGATGCCGTGCCGTATTGCCACGTTGGGGTCGGTGATTGCCAGGGCACGGCCGTTGACGCGAATAGCCCCTTCGGTAGGTCGATAGAGGCCATAAAGACAATTCATCAGAGTGGTCTTGCCGGCGCCGTTTTCGCCCAGCAGCGCATGCACCTCGCCCCGGTGAACGGTCAGGCTGATGCGGTCGTTGGCCGTGAAATCGCCGAATCTCTTGACAATATCGACCATTTCCACGGCTCTATGGGAGAAATCGACGCTGGTCACGGTCCACCCCTGCGCTCTGTTTCAGCGCGTCCTTGACGCGGTGCGCTGAAAGATCTCCTGGATTCGACTACGATTTAGAACTTGTCGAACGCTTCCTTGGTGGCAGGAACGACAATTTCACCAGCCTTGATCTTGGCGATCAGGCCGTCGACCTCTTGTAAAATCTCGGCCGGCACATGCTTGTTCGAGGTAGGGGCAATGCCGACGCCCTCATTCTCCAGATTGTAAACCACCGTGTCGCCGCCGGCAAACTCGCCTGCGATCAGCCGTTTGCCAATATCGTAGATGGCATTATCGACCCGCTTCATGGCCGAGGTAAGGACATTGTCGGGGGCCAGAAAATTCTGGTCCTTATCGACGCCGATGGCCCATTTGCCTCTCTCCTTGGCGGCCTCAATCACCCCATCGCCGACACCGCCGGAGGCATGGAAGACAATATCGGCGCCCTGCTGATACATGTTGTTGGTAATCGCCTTGCCCTTGGCTGCATCAGTGAATGACTCGGCGTACTGACTCAGTACCTCGACATCGGGGTTGGCCAGCTTTGCCCCTGCCATATAGCCGTATTCGAATTTCTCGATCAGCGGGAACTTGATGCCGCCGACGAACCCGACCTTGTTGGTCTTGGTCATTTTGCCGGCGATGTAGCCGACCAGAAAGGAAGGCTCTTCTTCCTGGAACACGGCACAGGCAACGTTTTTTGGAGTTTCAGGTCCGTAGGAGAAGTCGATGATGGCATACTTCTGATCGGGGTTGATCTCGGCCGTCTCCTTGATTGCATCACCCATTAGAAAACCGATGCCCCAGATCAGGTCATAACCGGCATCGGTCAGCGTCTCCATGTTCGGAGCATAGTCCGCATCCTGCTTCGACTCCTTGTAGGCAACCTTGATGCCGAAATCCTTCTCGGCTCTTTTCAGTCCCTCCCAGGCGGACTGGTTGAAGGACTGATCATTGACGCCGCCGACGTCGGTGACCATGGCAATTTTCATCTCGGCAGCCTGGCCGACAGTCATGAGACCAGCAATAAAAATCAGGACCGGAACAGCGGACAGGGTAAAACGGAACTTTTCCATGATTCACTCCTTTAAAGAAAAACAACGTTAATGAAAACAATTAATTAGATGGCATCGCCTTGAAATTCGACAAATGATCAACAGAATAGAGGCTGCAGACTACCTTGGAAAATCAAGATTTTGGTTCGCAATCAAGAAGCCTGGCAAAATATTTGCCGGGGCCTGTAGACTATAGTTCTAGGATAGATTTTTTGCCCCCAACGCTGAGTTTGAGCTAAAAGAAAATGTTCCAAGGTAGTCTCTGGTTTTATGACATGATCGGTAGATCTTTTCAAGCAGATAGAAAGGGGGTTCCGCAGTCCGTGGAGATCCCGAACAAGCGGCACACGGTGGCGGCCACATCGGCAAAGCTATCTCTCAATCCCAGATTTATGGGATTTCTTCCCGGCTGGTAAAAAAGCAGCGGCACGTATTCGCGGGTATGGTCGGAGCCCCTGAATCCCGGATCGCAGCCATGATCAGCGCTGATTATCAGAAAATCATCAGTGCCAAGGGCAGCCACAATAGTCGGCAACTCCCGGTCTATTTCCTCGATGGCCCGGTAGTAGCCCAGGGGGTCACGCCGGTGGCCATAGAGCATATCAGTATCGACCAGGTTGACAAAGATGAGTTGCTGCCGCTCGGTGGTGCGTTCGAGTGTCTCTTTGAGTCTAGCCAGGCACCTACTGTTGCCCTTCTCGGAATGACTCTGCGCCAGCCCCTGGTTATTGAAAATATCTCCGATCTTGCCTATACCCACCGTCTGCACACTATGCTCGGTCAAAATGTCGAGCATCGTGGGCCCTGGAAGAGCAATGGAGTAGTCCCGTCGGCCGGAGGTTCGGGTGTAGCAGCCGGGGCTGCCGGTGAAGGGCCTGGCGATCACCCTGGCAATACGGTACTCGTCACAGATCCTCCGGGCCCTGAGGCAGCAGCGGTAGAGCTCCTCCAGAGGGACCACCTCCTCATGGGCGGCAATCTGGAAGACCGAGTCTGCAGAGGTATAACAGATCAACCCTCCCTCCTGCTGATGGGTCGGACCCAGATCATCGATGATCCGGGTGCCCGAAGCCGCTCGGTTGCCGATCAGCTGGTAGCCGGTATCGAGTTCAAAGCGCTCAACGAGTTCGGGGGGAAAGGCCGGGAATTCAGCAGGGAAGACATGAAATCCCTGCTCCATGATAACACCTGCGAGTTCCCAATGTCCGGTGGTGGTATCCTTGCCCCTGGACTTCTCCCTCATGGCAGCGAACGAGGCCAGCGGGTCCCGCACCGGAGGACAGCCGTCCACCTGCGGCCCGGTCAGGGCAGCACAATTCCCCAGTCCCATTCCCCGCAGTGTCGGCCACCCCGCCGCGCCGCGCTCGGCTCCGGCCGCACACACCGATCTCAGCGTATGGGAACCAGCGTCACCGTACTGCTCGGCATCCGGCGCAGCTCCTATGCCCAAGGCGTCGATAACAATTACAATGCCCCTCCTCATTATCCCCCACCGCTCCTGATTCGATCATGGATCAGCGGCGACATCGGCGGCGGCTGATCGGCGACAGCCACACACTCTCGCACCATGTCGGCGGCCCGTTCAAAATTTTCCCTGCGATTGATAAACAACCTGCCCAACTCCTCTCCCTCTTCTACGCTGTCACCCAACCGCACCTGCATCTTCAGCCCCACCGCCGGGTCGATGGCATCATCCTTGGTGGCTCGCCCAGCCCCCAGAAGCTGAGCCGCATGACCGATACCGGCAGTATCGATGCAGCTCACATATCCCGTCGCAGCGGCTCTGATTGGTACCGTCTCCGCCGCCCGGGGCAGCAGAGAGGGGTCGTCGCCTATCCGGGGGTCGCCCCCGAGAAGTTCGATCATGCACTGCAGACGCCGAAGCCCGCCTCCTGCGTCGAGGGCCGCCTGGAGCCGGGCCTCGGCCTCATTGAGATCTTCAGCCAGGCGGGCAGCGACCAGCATTTCCGCCGCCAGGGCAAGAGCGACCGTGAGCAGATCTCCCCCGGTTTCTCCACGCAGTACCCTGATCGCCTCCTCCACCTCTAAGGCATTGCCCACCGCTCGGCCCAGCGGCTGGTTCATGTCGGTGATCAGCACCGTGGTCGGTTTGCCCGCCCGCTCGCCGATCGCCGCCATCATGGCTGCCAGTTTACGGGCCTCTTCGAGACTTTGCATGAAAGCGCCACTGCCGTACTTAACATCGAGCACGATGGCGTCTGCTCCCGAAGCGAGTTTCTTGCTCATGATCGAGCTGCTGATCAGCGCTACGTTGTCCACCGTGCCGGTGACATCGCGCAGCGCATAGAGACGTTTGTCCGCCGGCACCAGGTTGGGCGACTGGCTGACGATGGCCACTCCGCAGTCGCTGACGACGCGGACGAAATCGTTCATGGTAAGCGCCATGTTGAGGCCGGGAATCGACTCGAGTTTATCGACCGTGCCGCCGGTATGGCCCAGGCCTCGACCCGATATCTTGGCGACCTGGCCGCCGCAGGCAGCCACCAGTGGGGCGGTGATCAAGGTAGTAGTGTCGGCCACGCCGCCGGTGGAATGCTTGTCGATTTTGACCCCCTCAATGGCGCTCAGATCAATGATCTCGCCGGAATCAGTGATGGCTCTGGTGAGATCGGCGGTCTCCCGCTCGTCCATCTGCGAAAACCAGATAGCCATGAGCAGGGCCGAGGCCTGATAATCGGGGATAGCGCCGGAGGTATAACCGCTCACAAAGAAGTTGATCTCCTCCGTGGCAAGCACCTGACCGTTTCGCTTTTTCAGGATTATTTCCTGCATCAGCATAGGTTCACCATGTAATTGTGCCATCCCTGGGCATAGAAAATTTGCACGCAGGCCAATCCTCGTAGTACAGTTACTATACTTTATGCTGCCGTCAAATCCAGCGGCAGTTTCATAATGGTCGAACCGCGGGAGAGATCCATGGCCAAACTCTATTTCCGATTTGGGGCAATGAATTGCGGAAAATCCACTGCCCTCATCCAGGTGGATCACAATTATCGGGAACGGGGTATGAACACTTTACTCATCAAACCCGGCAGTGATCTCAAGGGTGACAACCTGATCCTTTCCAGGCTTGACATCAGCCGCCGGGTCGACATCCTGGCCGGTCCGAACGACAACCTCTTTGATGCCATAAAGAAGTACAACCTTGACAACGGACCTTTTCACTGTATCCTCGTCGACGAAGCCCAGTTCCTGAGCATTGATCAGGCGGATCAACTCTTCGAGGTCGCCGTTCTGCTGGACATTCCGGTTATCTGCTACGGGCTGCGCACCGATTTCCGCCTTGCAGGTTTTCCTGGAAGTGAGCGGCTGCTGCTCTTGGCCCACAGTCTGGAAGAACTCAAGACCATCTGCACCTGCGGGCGCAAGGCAGTGGCAAACGCCAGAAAGGTGGGCGGCAAGTTCGTCTTCGAGGGCGCACAGCTGGCCATCGACGGCCATAACGACGTGAGCTACCAAGCGCTCTGCGCCCAGTGCTATTTCCGCTACAAGCAGGAGGCCGACAGCCTGGCCGCTACCCAGGGAGGGTAAACTATGCAGACCATCGATATCGACAACTGGCCGCGGCGCGATATTTATCGCTTTTACAGCGGCCTGGATTATCCCCATTTCAACATTTGCGCCGAGATAGACATCACCAGGCTGCACCGCCAATGCCGGCAATATGAGATCTCCCGTTTCAACGGCGTCTTATATGGAGTGTCGAGGATCGCCAACGAAATCGAGGAATTCCGACAGCGAATTCGAGGTGCAGAGATCGTCCAGCATCGTTTGGTTCATCCGTCCTACACAGTGCTTACCGATGACAACGCCTTCTGCTTCTGTGAAACCAAGTATTGCGAAGATATCACCATTTTCTCCGACCGCACCAACCGCGCCATCCTCCGTGCCAAGGAAAACCCCAGCCTGGAGGATGAACAGGGCAGAGACGACTACCTGTTCATTTCGAGCCTGCCATGGGTGCATTTCACTTCGGTGTCTCACCCGCTTCACATGAGTCCGGTCGACTCCATACCGCGCATCACTTGGGGCCGTTTCACCGAGGTGCACAGACGTGTCATCATGCCGCTTTCGGTCCAGGTACACCACGGCCTCGCCGACGGCTACCACGTCGGGAGGTTCTTCGAACTCCTGCAACTGTGGATTGAGAGCGTCGATCTGGCCAGAACTTCGCCCCAGGAATCGGACTGAGCACAGCCTGCACCTGACTGTGCTGAAATGGTGGGGGAGCCGATGAGCGGTGCCTACATCAGGCGTCGCCTCCGGGAACGCGGCCTCGATCTGATCATGGCCACGATTATACAGGTAAGCAGACCGGCGCCAAACCCCAGACCTATCATCGTCAGATCGCGGCCCAGCGATGTGGCCGACTCCTGTTTCTTTTCCGCTGCCTTGCTCTGTTGCTCGGCAGATGGTGCCGGAGCAGTCTGGGAAGCGGGAGAAGGTGCGGCTTTCTGGATTGCCGCCTGGGGTTCGGGCCGCGGTTTGGCTTTGGCAAAGCCTATGGCCAGCAGCTCCGAGGTCTTGGCGTCCCGGACCTTGCGGTCCAGGCTGCCGAGCACCACGGCAATGATTCTTACCCCGTTTCGTGTAGCGGTGGCGACAATGGAAAAACCCGCCGACTTGAAGTAGCCCGTTTTGAAGCCGTCACAGCCGTCCACCGAGGCCAGCAGTTTGTTATGGGTGCGCATGATGAATTCGCCGCCCCGAAATTCCCGTTCCCTGGTTGAAGTGTATTTGAAGACGTCCGGATTCTTCGCCAGTTCCCTGGCCAGTATGGCCATATCCCGGGCGGTGGTGCTGTCCGGCTGCTGACCTTCGGAGGGCGGCAAGCCATGCACGGAATAGAAGGAGGTACTGTTCATTCCCAACTCTTTGGCTTTCTCATTCATCAGGGCCACAAAAGCATCCTTGGAACCGGCCGCATGAACAGCCAGGGCCACCGCCGCATCGTTTGCCGATTGAATGATCAGAGCGTAGAGCAGATCGTCAACCGAAAATTGCTCTTTGGGATCGAGGTATACCTGGGAACCTCCCATCTGGGAGGCCTCTCTGGTGACCTGGACCATCTCATCAAGCCGCATGTTCCCCTGCGCGATCCGGTCTAGAATCACATAGAGTACCATCAGTTTCAGGACTGAGGCCGGATAGGCGACGGCGCCGCTGTTTTCATCGACCAGAATGTCGCCGGTATCAGCATCGATGACCAGGGCCGACAGGTAGGGATCGGCCGACAGGGTTGCTATTTTGGCTCGAGCGGCCAGGACGGGCTGGACGGCCAGAAGAACGAGAAGTAAGACAAGAAATAGACGTTTCATCACATTTCCCCGGTGCAGAATTCAACCAATTGTTCAGTTCATTTACCCATATTCAAATGGTGCGGCAATCGCATTGACTAAATATATCAAGAGGATCTGCAGGAAGTAATGGTAAACTCCTGAAGATCTGGCCCGTCGATCCACTGCGGCAGCCTCGATGCTGGTCCCTCGATCCTGACCAGAGGAGGCTGTCGATCGGCCAGCCCGTTAATCTTCATCCACAAGGTTGTGTCTCCCCAGAATTGAGGCGGAGTCTCGGCGGCGGCGACGTGATTGAAGATTTCCCATGGTTTTGCACACCCTTGGTGAACCGCATCCAGGGCCATGCATTCGAGACGGCCCAGGCCGGTCTCCGGGTCCGGCTCTTCCTGGAGCCAGCGCTGCAGGGCCGCCGGCACCCATCTGAGCGGCGCTGTCTTTCGCCGGGAGAGCGTTGCCGCCCTCCTCAGATCCCGCTCGGCGAAGACCCGATCGACCTCACGACTGAAGTGAAATTGCGCGTCGCTTACCGGCTTTCTGGCCTGATAGCAGGAGCCTAACTGGACCGAATTCAGCTGGCCGAGACCGACGTAGGGTTCGATTCCAGGGAAACGATCGATGCACAGAAGCTGGACGTTGCCGGTGATGCCCTGATGATGCAGGCAATTAACAAGATGCACCAGCATTGACTGATCGAAAAGACAACCATCGAACCAAAGCACGACCTCAGCATCGGCGGGTAGACCCGCAACCCGCTCATACTGGCTGACGAAAGTGTCCAATACCAGGTTGCGGCCCAACCCCCCTGCGGTCATCGCCTCGATGAACACGGCACGGCGCCGCAACCCCGCATTGTCGGGCCAGCCGGGTGTTCGGGGACCGTCGTAGAGCAGATCATGCCAGACCAGGATGTCGCCCTCCAGACCGGCTCCGGCGAGTGCCTCGCCAGCCCTGTCTCCGCTGGTTATATGCAGAGGGCTGCTCACCGGCTCACAGCGACCACATGTATGGTACGCCGGAAGGTATGCTCAGAAGACCAATCCCCGGTGGCCAGCTGCAATGGCACCGGGGATTGGCACTCAACATTGAAATCAGGGCCATGGGACCGCAGGGTTACTCGGGAACCTGATAATCCCACTTCTTCAAATACGATTTGCGCATCTGATCTTTTTCGGCCGCCGAGGCGCCCCAATTTCCTTTATAGACGGTACCCTCCCACTCTCCGTACGTGGGGTTGGGCAGGACAATAAAGCGGGTGCCCCACTGGTCTTTTATCTTGTCGGTCTCAGCAAGCCGTTCTTCAACGGTTTTCTTCATGAAGTCACTGGTAAAATCGTTCAAATTGTCTCCCATCAGCAGGGCGATCTCGTAGTCTGCAGCTACGATGTCCCGTCGAGCCTGTTTGTCGCTGCTGTCGGTTCTGAGCAGCAGATGCTTCTCGTCCACGTGGGGAAAGCCGAGGGCCATCAGGTTCTTTTTAGTGCCGTCGTAGCCCACCATTTTGC
>JAHEER010000117.1 GCA_024640625.1 Desulfobulbaceae bacterium | reverse complement strand
GACGACCGGGTACATCGGTGCTCTCTCGATCCACCCCGAGCAGATGGCGCCGAGCCTGTTCCAGGTTTGCGAGGGTGGCTGAAAGCCCCCAGGTTATGAGGGCAGGAGCAAGGTTGCGCAGGCGGGCAAGGGCCAGCTCGGTTTGTACCCCGCGCTTGGAGCCGAGTAATTCATGCCATTCATCGACAATCACCACTTTCAGATCAGACATAGTCTTCTCGGCGTGCGGTCTGGTGAGCAGCAGAGTCAGACTTTCGGGCGTAGTAATAAGCACCTGAGGCGGCTTTTTCTCCTGTGTCTTTTTTCTGTGAGCCGAGGTGTCGCCGGTTCTAACTTCCACCGTGCAGTAGGGGGCAAAAGCGGGCAGCGGCTCCTTGAGTGCTGCGCAGGTATCCCCTGCCAGCGCGCGTAGAGGAGTGACCCAGATAACTTGCAGGCCGGGAGGCGGGTGCTCATTTTCGATTCTGCACAGGGCGCCCAGCCAGACCGCCAGAGTCTTGCCCATGCCGGTAGGGGCATGGAGCAACCCTGATTGGCCGTCAATCATGGCGTGCCAGACTTCCGCTTGAAACGCGAAGGGCGACCAGTTCCGGACAGCGAACCAGGCCTCGAAGCGGGAAAGCGAAGTGGATGCGCTGTCCATCTTAGTCCCTTTCGCTCGCCGGCAAGAGAGCTATTATGGTGGACAGTGAATCGGCCTGGTCGGCAGATTTATCTCTGCGCCAGCGGGCGATGCGCGGAAAGCGGACGGCCAGACCGGACTTATGCCTGGTAGATCGTCGGATACCCTCGAAATGGAGTTCCATGACCAATTCCGGCGGAACGCTGCGCACCGGTCCGAATTTTTCGACGGTGTTGCGGCGTACGAATCGGTCGACCTCGCGAATCTCCTCGTCATTTAAACCTGAATACGCCTTGGCAAAAGGCACCAGTTTGTCACCCTGCCAAATGCCGAAAGTATAGTCCGTGTAGAGACTTGCCCGCCTGCCTGAACCGCGCTGGGCATAAAGAAGTACGCCGTCGACGCTGTACGGTTCCACCTTCCACTTCCACCAGTCGCCCCGTCTCCGCCCTACTCCATAGGGCGAGTTCCGGTGTTTCAGCACAAACCCTTCCACATGAAGGTCCCTGCTCTCCTGGCGCTTGCTGTCCAGTGTCTGCCAGCAATTGGCGGTCACCACAGGAGAAAGCCGCAGGGCCTGGTCGGCGGACTCACCCCCCAACAGCTGCTCAAGTAGATCACGGCGCCGATCAAGCGGCAGCCGGCGGATATCTTCTCCTTGTGATTCCAGCATGTCATAAGCCATGAAGGTGACTGGCACCTCCTCGAGCAACTTTTTACCCACAGTCTTGCGACCGATGCGTCGCTGCAGATGGCCAAAGGGCATAACACCGCCGTCTTTGTCGTGTGACCAGGCCAGAATCTCGCCGTCCAATACCGTTCCGTCCGGAAGGCGCCCTGCGGCCCGCCTTATTTCCGGAAATCGCTCGGTGACCAGTTCTTCCCCCCGAGACCAGATAGATACCTTTCCCTGCCGCTTGATGACCTGCCCTCGAATACCGTCCCACTTCCACTCGACCAGCCATTGCCGATGATCGCCCAAGGCGCGGGGTTCCTGATCGAGAGAATAGGCAAGGTAGAACGGGTAAGGTTTGCTGATATCGGTGTCGGTGGTATCGGCTGAACTCAGCATGGCGTAGAACGAATCATCCGGCTGCCAGGAGCCCATCAACCGGTGAGCAATAACATCTTTGTCTACGGCAAGTGTCTCCGCCAAAGCCCGGGTAACCAGTCGCTGGGAAACGCCTACCCGCCAGGCGCCGGTTATCAGTTTGGTCAGCACGAATCGACCAGGTCGATCAAGTTCTGCCCACCAGGCAAGTAATGTCTGCCGTTTCACCGATTCATCTGCTTCGCCTGCCAGAGCAAGCAGCCGTGTCTCAATCCAGTCAGAGAGGCTCAGAGACGATCCCATTCCAGGCTCGGGCAGCAGAAGCGAAACCGTCTCGGCCAGATCGCCGACCGCGTCGTAGGACTCGGTGAAGAGCCACTCGGGAATGTTGGCCGCCGACTGCACCCAGGCTCGAACCTGGGCAGCATTTACCGGCGACCTCGGTCGTTTGCCGGTCAGATAGGTTACCGCCCAGGCCGCATCACGCGGTGGTGCCGCAGAAAAATAATCGATCAACGCGGCGAGTTTGTCCGTGGTCTTGTTGGTTTCATCCAGACGGATGAACAGGCGGGTAAAGCGCTTCATTCCTGTTCCTCCTGCTCGCCCCACCTATCCAGCGTCAAGGCTTCGGCGGGTAAGCCGCGCTCGCTTAAATAGCGGGCCAGCACCGTGCTATTGCCATGGGTCAGCACTACCCGTTCCGCTTTGGTCTCAAAAATTGTGCACAGTAATCCCGGCCAGTCAGCGTGGTCAGACAGGACAAATCCCCGATCGAGCGCAAGGCGGCGTCGGCGTCCGCGAACTCTCATCCAACCGGAGGCTCTGGCGGTAACCCCGCGCTTAAAACGACCCATCCATGGCGTCCCCGCAACTGACGGGGGGGCTAGAATTATGGCCTTGGAAAAGTCGTAGCCATCCCCCACCTCAAGCGGATTGGGCGCCGTGGGCAAATAGACGGAACTGGCGCGGTAGGCCTCATTCATCTTCTGCAAGGCCCCATGGGCGAACAGTCTGCCTTCACAGTCGACCAGCGAGGCCAGCGAAGCCATGATGCGCTGTGTTTTGCCCATCACATAGCTGAGCACTATTGAAGGACGGCCAGCATCTGCATTGTTTTGCCACCAGTCGACCAACTCATTCATCACAAAACCTGAAGGCTCCCAGCGATACACCGGCAGTCCAAAGGTGGATTCACTTATGAAAACACGACAAGAGACGATCTCGAAAGGATCGCAGGTTGGGTCAGCCTGGCGCTTGTAATCACCCGATACCACCCAGACATCGCCGCCAACCTCAACCCGAACCTGGGCCGAACCGAGCACGTGGCCGGCAGGATGCAGAGATACCCTGGCATCATTGATCGTCAGCTGCTGTCCATAGGCAAGGGTTTGTACCCGGTCGCCCACCCTCAAGACGAGGGGCAGCCTGCCAGGCTCCGCACACAGGTAGGCGTCACTGCCAGGCCGCGCATGATCGCCATGGGCATGGGTAATGATCGCCCGCTTGACCGGGCGCCATGGATCTATATGGAAATCTCCGGCGGCACAGTAGAGTCCACTGTCATCAGCACTGAGGGCCGGAGCGCTCAAGATGTATCCTCAGCGGAACGATTTTTTAAGGAGCTGCGCTTTCGGCGGCAGCGATCGCTGCAGTAGCGCACCTCGGGCCAGCAATGGCGCCATTTTTTGCGCCACTGGAATGGACGGCCGCAGCGAGCACAGATTTTCATCGGCTTGTACAGTTTGCTCATTGGTTCAGGGCAGGACCTTGGCCCCAGTGGTTGAGGAGAATAGCTCGATTACGCCGAAGCAGGCTCAGCCGACACCATGGAGACGAACTCCTCCTCGAAAATGACCTCCTTTTCCAACAGTCGTTCGGCAATAGCGGTCAGCTTTTCCCTGTGGCTGGTGAGCAGAGCGGTGACGTGTCGGCTGCGTTCCTCTAAAATTTTCTTGGTTTCGGCATCCACCTGGGCAGCGGTGTCGTCACTGTAGTCCTTACCACCGCTGAACCCCTGTTCGCTCTGCAGAAATACAGGCGAGCGCTGGCGAGGGTAAGTCGACAGCCCGAGGGTTTCCCCCATCCCATATTCGACAATCATTGCCCGGGCGATATCGGTCGCCCGCATCAAATCGTTGCCCGCACCGGTGGTCACCGAATCAAAGATGATCTGCTCGGCCACCCTGCCGCCCAAAAGAACATCGATCTTGCCGAGAAGCTCCTTGGTGCTCATTAGATAGCGGTCTTCGGTCGGTCGCTGCTGGGTGTAGCCGAGCGCCGCGAGTCCCCGCGGTATGATCGATATCTTGTGCACCGGTTCCGAGCCCGGAGTCAGCGCTGCAACCAGGGCATGGCCGACCTCATGGTAAGCGACGATTTTTTTCTCTTCGGCGTTGATCACCCGGTTCTTCTTCTCCAGTCCTCCAATGATTCGATCCACCGCCTCATCCAGGTCTATGGTGCTCACTTTTTTTCGTCCGTTACGAACGGCCAGCAGGGCAGACTCGTTGATCACATTGGCCAGATCGGCTCCTGAAAAACCTGCCGTCTTCTGGGCGATGACCGTGAGATCTATGTCCGCCTCCAACTGGACTTTTGCAGAATGGATTTTCAATATCGCCTCCCGGCCATTGACATCGGGCTTGTCGATCAACACCTGTCGGTCGAACCGCCCAGATCGGAGCAGGGCTGGATCGAGCACTTCCGGTCTGTTGGTCGCTGCCATGATGATAATCCCCTTCTGAGTATCGAAGCCGTCCATTTCGACCAGCAACTGGTTGAGAGTCTGCTCGCGCTCATCATGCCCTCCGATCATGCCACCGGCGCCGCGGGCTTTGCCGAGTGCATCCAGCTCGTCTATGAAAATAATACAAGGAGCCTTATCCCGGGCCTGTTCGAACAGATCTCTTACCCGGGCAGCCCCCATACCGACGAACATCTCCACGAAATCCGAGCCGCTCATAGAGAAAAATGGCACCCCCGCCTCGCCGGCAACGGCCCTGGCAACCAGTGTTTTTCCGCAGCCCGGGGGGCCGACCAGCAGCACACCTTTAGGCATTTGGCCACCCACTTCCAGATACATCTGCGGCTTTTCCAGGTAGTCGACCACTTCCTGCAGCTCTTCTTTAGCCTCATCGGCCCCCGCTACATCGTTGAATCGGGTGTCAATGTCTTTCTCACCTACTATCTTGGCCTTGTTCTTACCGAAACTCATCACTCCTGCTTGACCGCCCTGCATACGGCGCATGAGAAAATACCAGATACCGAAAAAGAGACCGATGGGCACCACCCAGGAAAGGATGGCCTTTAGAAAGGTGTTCTCGACCTGTCCGGAAAATTTCACATTGTGCTCCGCCAGTTTTCTCGATAGATCGTTATCTACCCGTACGGTGGTAAAAAGGACTTCTTCGTCCATGTTATCACCGCGCATTTTGCCGCTTATTCTGTCCTGGCCGACGGCGATCTCGATGACCTTGTCCGCCTCAACTGCTTCTATGAAATCGCTGTAGGGTATTATCGTCGGACGAAACTGATCGAAGATGAGGTTTTGCAGCAGCAACACACCCCATACTGCCGCGAGCACGTACCATATATTGAATTTTGTCTTGTTTTCCATTTTCTGTTCAGTCGATTATATGTAAGTTTTGTTTTGTACCGCCAATCAACAATTTCACCAGATGATTAAATATTATGCATATCTGGGGTATAATCAACGTGCGGAAACGCCCTTAGGATTGCCTCAGCAGGCAGCGCAGCAAACAGCACAGCCTGCGGGGATGGACTGGACTTATGTCGTTATGCATAATACTTGACTGCTCCGTACCTGTGGTGTATTAATGGTGCTCTCGACCTGGCCCCATCGTCTAGTGGCCTAGGACACCGGCCTCTCACGCCGGGAACAGGGGTTCGAGTCCCCTTGGGGTCACCATGAAAATTCAAGCACTTGCCGCGCATCGCGGTAAGTGCTTTTTTATTTATGAGCGGCTCTCAGCACCTCTCCACTCATGCTTCTTTTTGTATAGCAAAGCCATCTGCCGGTGCGGCAGCATTTCACCCATGACCTTTCTGATGTGTAAACTGGGTAAAACAATAATTGCTCTCCACCATCCGTCACCTTTTGCCATTTACCAGTCGGGTGCAATGATTCATTTGTTGGCCCTGAAAGGCGCTTAACTGCTTTTCATAAGTGATTACAAAATCGCCTTTTTCGGTGGAAGATGGTAATGTAGAAATATAATCAGTCCCATATCGTAACTCGACTGCATTGTCTCAAGGCTCTACCTGGGAAGATGGCTGTCTCTCTGGGAGAAACTCCAGGAGTGAGTGCACACTTCATGGTGAAATTGAGTACCAGTTAGGGATCCGATGACTTCATCCGAAAAAAAAACCTGGGCAACTCCCCTTTTCATTACCGTGGTTATCGCCTCCTCCTTCTTATTGCTGTATTACTCGTCGAATTACCACTCAGAGCAACCCGGGCAGCAAACTCGCAAGGCAGTTGATTATGGTGGCCGGCCCGTTCAATCAATTGCCAAACCCGGTCAGGTGATTCTGCCGAAAAACGAAAAAATCGTGGTGGGAAGAAACGGTCTGGTTTTCAAAGGAGTCGAAAAACGCGAGGTAATCCTGGACCTCTATCTCCTCGAAATGGACCCTGAACAGGCCTACAGGAAACGGTTTTCCAAAAAAGAGGCCAAGAATGAAATGATTCTGGGCGGCCAGAGATACCGACTTCTTTCCGTCAACGACAGATACCTCTCTCTCAAGCTTATACCCCCCCCAACTGCGCTTTGAGTACAACTTGAAAATGCCGCACCGGCTGAATGTCAATCCAACAACAGCTTAGTCGATCTCAGCAGGCACCACAGCGAGTAACGCGGCGTGAAGGGATGGATTGGACTAGTGTCGCTATCTATGGAACAAGGTTTTGATCATTGCTGAGAGGACACTGTCCCGAGCGCTGCAACAGATCTTTCTGACCCAATCAGGAGCCAATCGATTATTTGTCGAGCGTGTTTGAATCTTTTTTGTTAATCGAGACGTATCCCCAGCCTGCTCGCGGCGGTGTTGCCGACGCGGTGAAGCGGGGAGCCATATGCCCGTCTCGAAGATAAATCCGGCCTTAGAAACTATACGCATATCCCACCTTGAAATAATAATTAATCCATTTAAAATCTAGTCGCCGCTGCGCTCTCGGTTATGGAGATAGTCGTACTAGGCGCGATAAAGTGCGCAGCTAAAAGTGAAATTGGCAAGAAAATCAATTTAAATAGAGCCCCAGCTAAGTATAAACTGAAAGGCAATTACCCCTTTAATGCCCCATTGAGCACCCCCATAGCCATGGCCCCGGTCACCAGCAGATGAAAAAGATACGACATTATATAGAATACAAGCTTCTGTTGGGCGTCGGTTTTCTGGTGCGTGGTCTCCCGAGATCAACGCTGCTGCACCTGGGCCGTCTGGTCGGCGATTTCATCTATTATGTCGTTCCTGTGCGTAAATCCATCACGCTTAATCACCTCGAACTGTCATTTCCTGACAAATCAGTTGCAGAAAGGAAAAGAATCGCCCGAGGCACGTACCGGAATTTCGGCATGAACATATTTGAACATCTCTGCATTCCGGTGCTCTCAAAACATGACATCTGCAGCATTGTCAAACTTGCCGACGAAGATGTACTGCTGCAGGCCTTGGCACGAAAACGCGGGGTGATTATTGTCGGAGGCCATTTCGGCAACTGGGAGTATACTAGCAGTGCGGTAGCCGCTTATGGGTACCGGCTAGGCGTAGTAGTGGCAGAACTCTCCAATAAGTATATGGACAAGAAGATTAATGAGCATCGAGAAGCAACGGACGCCGAGATGATCCCCAAAGGAGCCTCAACCAGATCAGTGATCAAAATCTTACGGGAAAACGGCTCAGTAGGCATGCTCATGGACCAGGATGAGAATGAAGATGGCATCTTCGTCAATTTCTTCGGACGACCATGTTCTACCGCAAAAGGACCTGCCGTTATCGCCCTAAAGACCGGTGCGGCAATCGTGTTTTTTGTTGCAATCCGCCAGCCTGATGGAACCATAAAAGTTGTTTTCGAGCCCATAGAGATGGATTACGAAGCGGGAGCGACGGAAGAAAATATCGTTGCCATCACCCAGCGATGCACTTCTCGCCTTGAACACTACACCCGGCTCTACCCTGATCACTGGTTCTGGATGCATCGTCGTTGGAAAACCCGCCCGGAAGCAAAATATAGTGCAGCGTAAGACAAGCCTAAACCACCGCTTGCAGCTACGGTTAAAAAAATGAAATTCCCCTCGATGGTCCCCTGAATTCATTATCTTCCGCACCACAGGGACTACAGATGATCGCTCTTCAGATTGATCATGCAGCAGGCTTGAAGAAGTTCTTGAATCAACAATTATCTCAGTTCGATCACTTTGGAATGCACAGGAGCTGAGACGCTTTATAAGGGTTTGCTGCAGAGCGATAAATTTTTTTTCGAGCATGGTTAAATCTTTTCTGTTAATCGGGTAATAATTATGGTTCGTGGTAAGAAGTTCACAATCCTAGACAACAAAAAAAATCAGATTGGGAGAGATTGTTATGGCGACACGCGAAGAGCTTGAGGAAAAATATGACGATTGTCAGGAAACCCCGGATTACGTGGCAGTGGCCCTGGAGGCGTTCAAGGATCTCGACGACAAGGACTGGGCTGTTGAACTCTATGAGGAAGGTGCCGATTGGGCTGCAACGGCCCAAGATTTTCTGGCCCTTTCCACCGGTGCCAAAGTGATCCTCGGCGATGCGGAGAAAGCGGCCGAGTACTTCGATCAGGCCAAATCCGCCTGCCGGGACGCCGGCGAAATGACTGATCTGGCCGTCGCCTCAGCCGAGGCCGGCGATACCGACGGCGCTCGGGAGATGTTTGCGGCGGCCGCCGATAAAGCTGCCAAGGCCGCTGAGTTCCTGGGTCTCTCCAAGAAGATAAACGATGCCTTGGGCGACAAGGATCTGGCCCGGAAAGTGAGCGCCAAGGCCAAGGAACAGTGCCAGACTCCCGCCGATTTCATCGAGCTGGCCAAAGGATTGATTGACGATTTCGACGATCCTGAACAGGCCAAGGAGGTATTGACCCAGGCCACCGGTTCATGCAAGAGCGGTGCTGATTTCGCCGCTCTGGCAGGCAGCGCTGGAGAACTGTTTCCCGACAGTGACCTGGGTTCAACCATGTATCAGAGTGCCGAGGAGCAGATTAAGACCGGTCTCGATATGGGTGGTCTCGCCAAGGAAGCGGTTGCCGCCCTCGGCGACAAGGTTTACGGCACCAAACTTTTCAACAAAGCGATATCAATGCTCGACAGTGGCGACGAGTTAGTCAAGCTCGGAGCGATGATCAAGGAATCGCTTGAGGATCAGGAGCTCGTTTTGACCGCCTACCGAAAAGCCGGTGACAATTTCAGCGGTTTTCAGGAGTTCATGAAGCTTGGCGATGCGGTGCTCAAGGATACCGGCGACAAGGAATTTACCGGACAGATATTGCAGAAAGCGGCTGCCACTGACCCTGATGCCCCGAAACTGGTCAAGATCGTCGAAAAACTGGCCGATGAGCTCGGAGATGGCAAAGGCGCCGTTGAAGTGCTCCGCCGGGCCGAAAATGCGGTCAAGACCAACTCTGAATTTCAGTCAGTGGCCGAGGCGGTCCTCAAATACGCCGACGATAAGCAGTGGAAAGAGGACATTGCCCTGCAGAAAGAGAAGCGTGAAAAATACGGAGATCTCTACGAAGGCTTTATTCGTCGCGAACAGGAGGCAGAGGAGGGAGCGGCATTGTGGAATCTCGGCCATGAGGTGATGCAAGCCACCGGCGATCATCCCTACGTCCGCAAACTCTTCGCCAACGCCGAGAAACAGGCCGCATATTTTGACGATCGAATGAAGTTGGCCGACCTCATTTCCCAGGATCTCGATGACAAGGAATGGGCGGGACGCATCTATAGTGAGCAGTTCGAGGCGGCTGAGAAATTTACCGATAAAAAGAACGTCGCTGCAGCCGCCATTAAAAACCTCAAAGATGAATCCAAGGCCCGGAATTACCTTGAGAAAATGGCCGAACAGTCCAGCTCTGTTGGT
>JAHEER010000221.1 GCA_024640625.1 Desulfobulbaceae bacterium | reverse complement strand
AAATCTTCACCAAATAACTGACGTTCATTATGCTCATTACCCGCACCATCGAAAGACAGTCCTCCATTGAATTCAACAAACTTGTCTCCATAAGCATGAAAAGAAATAAGTTGATCCATAAATTCGCCGTCATATCCATGTCCGGCTCCGGCTATTATACTTCCTGCAATGGCTCCAAAAGTTTCTAAGACTTCTGCTTGTGCTTGTGGATAAGTTTGGTCAATTACAGGATTCTTGTCAGATTTCTCAGATGCGACCACGCTTGTAGTCGAAACACACAAAATAAAAAACGAAACCAGCAATAATCTAATTGTTTTCATAATCAAGTCTCCTCGCTATAGGTTAAATTTAGGATTAACCCCAGCCTCTCTGGAAACCATGCTTCTCGATAGTTCCTCATTCCTGGCCGGTCTCACGGAATTCCTGTAAAAAATCCGTGTTAAGGTAGATGTTAGGCAGCCGGCACGAATACTGCGTGATCAGAAGGCAATAATTTGCTGATAATTTGCTGATAATTTGCTGTTAAACTTCAGAAAATCTGTAACAACGTAAAATTTGTGTGATTGGCTGTGATCTTGAGCGGATTGGCCTGAATTAATAATGAGAGCAGACAGATTCGAATGATTTACGAATTTTCTGACTTAACACTGGACCTGGACCGGCACCAGCTAACTCGTGGTGGGCAGCCGGTCAAGCTGACGAAACTCAGTTTCAAGGTGCTTCAGGCTTTGGTCCGAGCAGCACCGGCATTGATCTCGCATGAAGAACTGATCGACAAGGTCTGGGGGCCCAAACGGGTGAT
This sequence comes from Desulfobulbaceae bacterium, assembly GCA_024640625.1. Classification (GTDB taxonomy): domain Bacteria; phylum Desulfobacterota; class Desulfobulbia; order Desulfobulbales; family Desulfocapsaceae; genus JABDQA01. Next base: position 2,056 of record JAHEER010000221.1, on the reverse strand, counting down.
TACGCCCGAAAACCTTTCCCAAAGAATGAAGACGCTGAGGCAGAGCCTGGGTGATGATCCCAATCAGCCCATCTACATCGAGGGCGTGCGGGGGGAAGGCTATCGCCTGGTTCCCGAAGTCAAAACTCAGTCGGTACAAATATCCAGCCGTCCATCCAGGCGAGCCCTGTCTTCGCGTTTGCTTGTGACCCTGCTTGTGTTGGCGTTGGCTCTGGGGTACATCGCTTTCGACAAGTTTGTGCTCGAGCCTGTCGAAGATGAGCAACTTGCCCAATCGGCGCGTCAGCAAGGCCATTCTGCAGCCCTTGGCGAAACCTTGGGTGACAGGTCCATCGCCGTGATGCCCTTCGCCAACTTAAGTGCAGATTCGTCAAATCAGTTTTTCGCTGATGGCATTCACGACGATTTGCTGACACGGATTTCCAATATTAGAGACATCAAAACCATCTCACGCACATCGGTCATGACTTACCAGGACAGCAACAAAAAACTGGGGGACATTGCGAAGGAGCTGGGTGTTACCACGATTCTTGAAGGTGGCGTTCAACGGGTGGGCGACCAGGTCCGGATTAACCTGCAGTTGATTGATGCTGAATCAGACTCGCACCTATGGGCACAAACGTATACGCGGGAGCTTACGGCTACGAATGTGTTTGCCATCCAGGCAGAGATTACCGAGGCCGTGGCGGCCGCCTTGAAGGCAGTTCTTTCAGAAGACGAACGAACTCAACTTGTAAAACAGCCAACCGAAAATCTGCAGGCACTCGACGCATACTTTTTGGGTAACCAGCTCTTCAACCAGGCAACTTCAGAGAGCGTTGGACAAGCCATTTTGGCTTATCAGGCAGCCATACGCCTCGATCCTGAATTTGCTCTGGCATACAGCAAACAGGCATCAGCAGTGCTTGCACAGGTCGGGTTCAGCGGTCTGCCGAATAAGACCCAGCTTGAAAAGAGCAGGCCATTGGTTGATCAGGCGATCCTGCTGGACCCACAATCAAGCGAGGCTTTCACCGCGCTGGGAGACTGGTATCGATATTCGGGCGATATCGAAAAGGCCTCTCAGGCCTATAAGCAGGCAATGGTGCTGGGACCCAATAACGCGGTTGCGTTGGCAAGTTACGGAAGTATGCTTCGATTTGAAAAGGCCGACCCGGCCTCATCAATCGAGTTGTTCAGGAGAGCTATTGAACTGGATCCCCAGAATACCGGCATCAAGAGGCAATTGGCGCGAACCATGCCATCCGTCGGCCTGGCAGACGAAGGCATTCAAATGATGGAAGACATCGTTGCCGAGCATCCGGATTCTGCGGCCGGCTATCGCGATCTTGCATTTTCCTACTCTAACTGGGAATTCCGCCACGATAAAGGGATCAGGGCCCTGCGCAGGGCTTTTGAACTGGATCCGAACCACCCTCCCAATTCGTTCATGAATGCCGTAATGCATTGGAGGCTGGGGGACTATGACAACACCACGCTGTGGATGAACCATATTGCGAGACTGGTCCCTGATTTGGAAGAAGCACGCGTCTATCGCGGTTGGGCCTTTATCGCTCAAGGCAATATCAAAAGCGCTCGCGAGGAATTCGACCGCTCGAATTCAAGCTCTGGTTTTTACTGGCTCGGTGTTTTTTACCTGGGAAGCGTGGATACCGCGGAAGGCCGGGCCAATGATGCGATCGAGCGATACAAGGATTACGCTGCGGAATTTGATGGCAGAAAATCGAATGTCAACTTCTACTTTGGCATTGCGGCTATCAAGGCTTACCAGGCCCTCGGTGAGCAAGAAAAAGCACAGGCCCTGATAGACGAACTGATCTCAATCATCGATGCGAATCCATCAGTGTCTTACCACGACTCTGCGATTCATGATGCGTCACTCTATGCGTTGTCGGGTCAGACGGAAGCCGCGCTTGCGACTCTTGAAGAGTGGGTGAATCGCGGAGGTGCTACGTCATTATTGCAGCAAGACATCAGGCACGGATTAGGCGTGCTTGCGGACGATCCGCGATATCAGGCCATCCTTCTAACCGTTAATAGTCGCTTGATCGAGCAA
>JAHEER010000220.1 GCA_024640625.1 Desulfobulbaceae bacterium | reverse complement strand
AGCTGAGCCGCATCATGCGCTACAATCAGGAGCGCACCATCACCGTCAGCGCCAAAAACCAGGTGTTGAAGGCTTCTGAGATGTTTGCGGCCCTCAAGCCGACCCTGGATGGGATTGAATTTACGAATAACCACCACTGGGCGGTGGGGGGCGAACTGGAGGACTCGGCCAAGGCCCAGAGGAATTTAGTGAAATGGATGCTGCCATGTTTTGGCGGCATCGTTTTTTTGCTAGTATGGCAGTTTAACTCCATCCGGCGGGCCGCCATCATTATTCTGACGATGCCGCTGGTCATTGTCGGAGCGGTGGTCGGACTGCTGGTAATGCAGGCCGATTTTGGCTTTATGGTCATCCTCGGGCTTTTGGCTCTGGCCGGATCCATTGTAAACAACGGGATTGTGATGATCGATAAAATCGAAGAAAACCGAGGTGACGGGCAGACTCCCTATGATGCAGTTGTCAATTCGGCCGTCAGCCGATTCCGGCCGATCTTGCTTTCAGTTTCGACAACCATGCTTGGATTTACGCCACTGATCATCAATCATGATCCGCTTTTTTACGGCATGGCATGTATTATGTTTTTCGGTCTGGGCATCGGCAGTTTGTTTACGCTGAACTATGTTCCGGCACTCTACAGCGTCTTTTTTCGAGTCAAACTTCCGGCAAACAATATGCCTGGCTAAACCCTATACCAACAAATCCTGATCATTATCGAGTTAATAGCATGGTTTCGAAGGACTCACACACCACTCAGGGATAGCAAGGGTAATAGAGGGGAAAGAATCATGTATACCGGTGAAGCCTTTAATGTAACCAATACTTACCAGATGGCGTGCGCCTATAGACGGACCAAATCATTGGGGCATTGGATGCTGGCATGGGCTGTGATTGTGATGATGTTGGGTGGCTGCACCATGGTCGGGCCGGATTTTGTCAAACCGCAGGCACCGTTGCTGGATGAATGGAAGGAGAAAGAAGCACCAGGCTTGAGTGTGGGGCAGACCGATTACAGTACCTGGTGGCGCGCGTTTGACGACCCTGTGCTCGACAATTTGATCGAAAAAGCCTACCAGCAGAACCTTTCCCTGCAAGTTGCCGGTATCCGTATTTACGAGGCCCGTGCGCAATTGGGGATCGCGGTCGGCAACTTGTACCCTCAGCAGCAATCGGCTTTCGGTGAACTGACAACCAACAAGCGCGGCACAAGTACCGACACGCCCGTTATCGATAGTCAATTCAATGCCCTGAGCCTCGGATTCGATGCAACATGGGAACTGGATATTTGGGGGAAATATCGTCGTTCGGTCCAGTCCGGTGTCGCTAACCTGGAGGCCACTGTGGCCAGCTACGACGACGTTCTCGTATTGCTGACCGCTGAAGTCGCTCGCACGTATATCGTGATACGGACGTTGGAGAGACGTCTGGTCATTGCCCAGGAAAATGTTAAGCTGCAAGAGCGATCTCTAAGGATTGTCAACGTCCGATTCACAGAGGGTGCCGTTACGGAGCTCGATGTGGCCCAGGCCAAATCATTGCTGACTGACACCCAGGCCCTAATTCCCCGGTTGGAATCCAGCCTGCGTCAAGCCCAGAATGCTCTATCCATCCTGCTGGGCGTATTGCCGGGAACACTGACAGACTTACTCAATGGACCGTCCGAGATTCCGACCGCCACAGAGGCAGTCATTATCGACATTCCCAATAATCTTCTCAGGCGCCGGCCGGATATCCGGCTTGCAAATTGCCACCCAGAGCCCCCAGATCGGTATTGCCAAAGCAGACCTGTATCCCCATTTTTTCCTCTTTGGAACAATCGGATGGCGGTCTTCAGACGTTACGACGATCTCTAACCAGAATTCGCTGGGTGACATATTCAGCTATAAAAGTTTGTTCTGGAACGCCGGACCCGGTTTCAACTGGGATATCCTCAATTACGGGCGTATTAGAAACCGGGTGCGGGTAGAAGACGCCCGCTTTCAACAACTTGTGGTCTCTTACAAAAATACGGTCCTCAACGCCCAACGAGAAGTCGAAGATGCGATGGTGGCGTTTACACGCTCCAAAGAAGAAGAACAATATCTGAAAGAGAGTGTCGGTGCAGCCGAACGATCAGTTGAACTATCCATATTACAATATAGAGAGGGACTCGTCGACTATCAGAGAGTACTGGATTCCCAGCGTTTTCTGGCCACTCAATCCGATCGTTTGACCTCCGTCAGTGGTGAGGTGAGCACCAACCTTGTGGCCACCTACAAGGCACTGGGAGGCGGGTGGCAAATCAGGGAAGGAGAAGAATTCCTCTCGGTGGAAAACAGAAACGAGATGATTGAGCGCACAAGCTGGGGAGGATTACTGGATCCCAAGGAGGTCGACGTCCCTGCCGATGAAAAAGATCGCCGGGATTGGAGATGGCCGGACTGGTAATACTTTACGTATGCGAGACATACAATATGACAGGATTTCCCATTTCGGCTATAACCTTGAACTCACAAGCCCTCGTATATTTTCAGGGTTCATGAGTCTATCCAACGAATATTTAGCCACAGAAAAATGCAATATTCTGCTATCAGACCGCAGAATATCGGGGTTAAAAAACACGCTTCTTTATTTCCAATATCACACCGTTTAAGGTTTCGGGGCACTGATAACCGGTGCCCCGTCTCTCATCTAACCGTACAGATTCTCAATCCACCTGACGGCTTCCACATCCGTGATTTTTCCCAGATAACGCTGGGTGGTTGCCAAGTTCGCATGCCGGAGGATCACCTTGCTGACAATCTCGATCGGTGTGCCGGCCCTGGAGGCGTATGTGGCAGCATGGCGCCTCAGATCATGGGATTTGAGCTGTATGTTCACCAGCCTGCC
>JAHEER010000116.1 GCA_024640625.1 Desulfobulbaceae bacterium | reverse complement strand
ATCTTTGGTCGAACAGGGCACCCAGATCCGGGCCTTCATGGTCTGGATCTCGATGATATCCTTTGGACAGGTCTTGACGCACACGCCGCAGCTTACACACTTGTCGGGATTGACGGCCGGGAAATTGTCGATCATGTCGATGGCGTCGAAGGGGCAGGCTTCGGCGCATTCGCCGAGACCTATGCAGGCATACTGGCAGGCCGAAGGTCCGCCGTACCCGAGATTTGCAGCCGCGCACGAGGAAAAGCCTATATAGCGATGCTTGTGGCTCACCCTTCCTTCTATTCTCGAGCAGCGCACTACCGCCATGGTGTCCTCCACCGCCGTCATTTTCTTGCCGGTCAGCGAGGCCACTCGTTCGGCGACAGCCTCTTTGCCGGGAAAACAGAGGTTGGGGGGAACATCGGGATCGGTCACCACCTCGATGGCATACCCCTCGCACCCGGGATAGCCGCAGCCGCCGCAATTGGCCAGCGGCAGCGATTCGAGAACTTCTTCAACCACCGGATTGGATTCCACCGCAAATTTATGGGCGGCCAGGGCCAGGCCGATACCAAAAAAGAGGCCGATGCAGCCAAGAAGAACCAGGCCCCCAATGGCCAGCTTAATCAATTCAGAATCCATAATGTTCGCAACTCCTGTTCAGACGATAATTCAACTGCTCTGCTCAAAACAACTGCAGTCCGGAAAATCCCAAGAAGGCCATGGCAAATTGCCCGGCCACGATAAAGGCAATAGGCAGCCCTTTAAACGACGGCGGCACCTTGGCCAGTTCCACCCGTTCACTGACCGAGCTCATCAGGTACAGGGCCAGCAGAAAACCGCCGCCGGCGCCCAGACTGAGCATGAATGTTTCGAAATAGTTGTAGCCGTTGCTGGCCATCAGAAGCGGTACCGCTATGATGACGCAGTTGGCGATAACCAGAACCAGGTACACGCCGAACGATTTGAACAGAATCGGATTGACCTTGCGCAATACCGTATCAACCGCCTGAACGGTAAGTGAGGTCAGGCCGATAAAAATAACGATCTGCAGATAGTCCAAACTAAACGGCTTGAGAATATACTGGTAGAGAACCCAGCTCATCGACACGGCCACGACAATGACAATGGTGAACACCACCCCCATTCCCTTGGCTGTTTCTTTGCGCTTCGAAGTTCCGAAGAAAACGCAGAGGCCCAGATACTTGGTAAAAACGAAATTGTTGATGATCAGCGCCGAAAGAAGGATGGACAGCAGGTACCCGAAATATGACTTGCTCACCGAAAAGGTGCTCTGCTCGACACCGCCGATACCGGTCGCTGTGACTATGTGTTTTGCCGTGGTATTGAGCGGATCGGCAAAACTCAGAATTGCCTCGGTACCATCGCTGGATAAGGAAACCGCTGTTATCGGCAGCCTGATATCGGGATCCGATTCCTCATAAACGGTGTAGTTCTCAGGGTCACCCGCCACCTCTCGGTCGACCGGTATGCTGAACTGTACCACTATCTCGTTGTCGGCCCCGAATTCGGTATCGGACACCAGGCCTGCGGCCTGTGCCAGGCCGCAGGAGCCCATTACCAGGAGAAACAGTATATAGACAGTTATTTTTTGACGGCCTCTCATAACTTACCTCTTTTTCCGCTCAGCATAATAGGTTTCAATCCAGTTGAAGAAGCCCATCATCAAACCAACGACAAAAAAACCGGCACTTGGCAGGATGAAGAACAGCAGAGGTTTGAAGCCCAGAACGTCGTACCCCAATATGGCCCCCGAGCCAAGCAGTTCCCTGACAAAACCGATGACGACCATACCCACCATAAAGCCGAGCCCCATACCGAGTCCGTCCCAGAACGAGGATTTTACCGGTTCTTTACAGGCAAACATCTCCAGGCGCATGGTTATGATGGCAAAGGCCACAATAATCTTGACGAAAATTCCCATCTTGGCATAGGCCGCAGGGAAATATGCCGCCAGGCTCAAGTCGATGACCGTGACCCAGGTGGCAATGGTCAAGGTGTAAGTCGGGATGCGAATCCTCGGGTGTATAAAGTTTTTCAGCAGAGATATGGTGACGCTGGAAAACACCTGGACAAAAAGGACCGCCGTCCCGAGCATCAGGCCATTGATGACGGTGGTCGAGATACCGACCGCGGGACACATGGAAAGTGCCAATTTAAATATTGGATTCTCTTTAAGAATGCCGTTTGCTACGAGCTGTAAACTGGACTTGTCTGTAGCCACAATCTATTCCTCTCAGATGGATTAAAAGGGGACGCCTATCTGCTGCGCTTCCAGCACCTTCTCGAGAGTATCGAGCCGGTAGGCAAATTTTTTGGTCATCCCTCTGATCCCAGAGGTAACTGCATCGGATGATATCGTCGAGCCGGTGATCGCATAAATATCGTTATCGCTGTACTGCAGCATGATCTGTTCGGCTGCCGCCAGTTCCAATTTCCCTTCAAGCGCATTGTAATATTCATCCGGCAGTGGTTCCTTCACCACCTGGAGCTGCTTGATCTTTTCCAGCGGTTTATGCTTGAACTGATTCTTGAAATAGTCCTGTTCGATTTCCGCTCCCAGCCCTGGATCCTCCTCGTGCTCCATCACCTCAAAGCCGATGATCGAGTAGGCAGGATCGAGCGCCAGGATAATCGAAATGTTGGTCTTATAGCCCGGGAACTTTCCCGAGAGAAGATACGCCTGCCGGCTGCCGTCCTCGGTCACCACCATCACCTGATCAACAAAGCGGGCAATCTGGGATGATCCCAGAGCCGTCTGAACTGCATTGTCCCGATCACCCTGCTCTCGCGCCTTTTCCTCGCTCAGTGGAATAGCGGTCTTGGAGACAAAATCACCCTCCAGGCTCAGTTGGACAAAGACAAAACCTGCCTCTTCCCCATGATGACCGGCGGGCAGCAGATAGCCTATGGACTGGCTGTCGCCGTCCGCAACGATGTAACGGAAGATTTCGTGCAGGGCCGTGCCTTCGTCAGGTTCCTGGCCTGCGCCATAGCCCAGCAGGGCGTACATGACCTTTTCTTCACGGGCGTGTTCATTGGCCTTTTTCGCCTTGTTGGTGAACACAAAGGTGGTACCCATAATGGTCCCGGCAATCAGGCAGGACACGGTCAGCCGAAAAATGATGGTAAGGATCATTTTCATTTTTCACCTCCCAACGGCGGTGCGAAGCGCTTCGGTTTGAACCACCCGTCGAGTACCGTACTGAGCGGATTCATCAACAGAATGGCGTAGCAGATGCCTTCCGGATAGCCGCCTTTCAATCTGATCAACACGGTCAAAGCACCGATACCGACCCCATAGACCAGCTGGGCAGTCCGGGTGCTGGGCGAGGTGACATAATCGGTAGCCATATAAAAGGCTCCGAGGATAGCCCCTCCGGTCAGCACGGCCAGCAGGGGGTCGCCGGTAAAAAGCGTATCGCCGCCGAAGATCCAGGTCAGCGCCGCTATGCTGCCCAGCACCGAGACCGGAATGTGCCAGGTGATGTAGCGCCTGTACATCAGGTAGAGGCCGCCGAGCAGAATCAGCAGCCCTGAGGTTTCACCGATGGATCCCGGCCGCAATCCTAGAAAGAAGGTGGGATAGACTGTGGCGGGGCTGCCAAAGGTTTCCCTGAAGACAGCCATACCCTGTTCTTTCATCACCGCCAGAGGCGTTGCCGTGGTAATCGCATCAATCCCACCGCTGAAGTACGTAAAAAGTACACCGTCGGTCAGCGGCGGCAGCCAGGCCGAGGTCATGGCAACCGGGAAGGTGGCAAGCAGAAACGCCCGCCCCAGAAGCGCCGGGTTGAAGATGTTGTAACCCAACCCCCCAAGCAGATGCTTGCCGATGTAGATGGCCATCACCGCCCCGAGAATGGGTATCAGGAAGGATACACCGGGCGGGATGATAAAAGCCATCAGCATGCCGGTCAGCGCAGCACTGCCGTCTTTCACTGTGACCGGCCGGCCCAGCATTTTCTGGCTGAGCGCCTCGACCGCCATACAACTGGCCACGGATACCGCGGTAATCAGCAGCACCTGGAGACCAAAGACCACACTCGATAAGACGAGCGGCGGCACCAGACAGGCCACCACGGTCCACATAATTTTGTCCACCGACTCGTTGCTGCGCAGGTGCGGGGATACCGACACATTCCACAGGGCAGCCGCAGCCGGCGTCTGGTTCTCAGTTACTTTCGATTCGATGACGAAACTCCTTGCTCACTTGATTTATGATTCCCGGTGGTTACGAGCGTTTTGCCTTCATTTTCGCCAGCCGGACAAATTGTACAAGCGGACGTTTAGCGGGGCAGACGTAGGCACAGCTTCCGCATTCAAAGCATTCGAAGATACCAAACTGTTCGGTATCCTCAGCCCTGTTCGCCTCAACGTAAATACCAATTTCCTTGGGCTCCAGGCCCATGGGGCAGGCTTCCAGACACCAGCCGCAACGAATACAGTTGGAAAGCTCAGTGGTGTCTATCTCGTCTTCGCTGAGAAAAAGAACCGACGAAGTCGTTTTGGTGATGGGCACGTCCAGGGTTGAAACGGCAAACCCCATCATCGGCCCCCCGAGCACTACCCGGGCCAGGTCTTCCGTGGTACCGCCGCAGAAGTCAACGATATCTTGTACCTTGGTGCCGATTTTCACCAGTAGATTGGCAGGTTTGTTGATACCACGGCCGGACACGGTGATCACTTTCTCGATCAGGGGCTTGCCACGCACCACACCGTCATACACCGCCTTGGTCGTCGACACGTTATGAACCACAACGCCGACTGCCGAAGGCAGCGCCATGGCCGGCACTTTCCTGCCCGTTATCGCCTGAATCAATTGTTTTTCTGAGCCCTGCGGATATTTGACCTTGAGCGTTTCCACGCCGATGGTGAATCCGGGCTCCTGCGCTTTCTGAACCGCCGCTTCCATGGTGCCGATCGCATCCGGTTTATTCTCCTCGATACCGATGGCACAGGCCTTGATGCCGAGAATCTTGAGCAGGATCTTGGCCCCCTCGACGATCTCCTCGGCTTTTTCCAGCATCATCCGGTGATCTGCCGTGATGTACGGCTCGCATTCAGCGCCGTTGAGCAGCAGGGTGTCCACCGGGGTATCGGCGGGCGGCTTGAGTTTCACATGGGTCGGAAAGCCGGCGCCGCCGATGCCGATGATGCCTGCCTGGTGCACTTTCTGCAGCAGTTCCTCGGAGGATAGCTGGTGCCAGTCGACTGCTGCCTCCCAGGCCGGCGCTTGCGCTTCCGGATCGGTCTTGATGGTGATCGAGGGTGCACTGACTCTGATGGGATGGGGAGAACTGCCAACCGCCTTGATCGAACCAGCTACCGGGGCATGCAGCGGAACTCCCAGGCCGCGCTTCGTTTCAGCAAGCAGATCGCCCTCGGCAACCTCTTCCTTGCGCTTGACCACCGGAGTACAGGGCGCGCCTATGTGCTGACCGAGTATAAGCTCCAGTTCGGCCGGCAGCGGCATGGTCTCCACCGCAAGCTTTTCCGTCAATTCTTTTGCTTCCGGCGGATGAACACCGCCTTTGGGAAATGTTAAGTGTGCTGACATATCTGGGTATCCAAACCTTGGTAACTGCAATAGTTGACTGCGCTGTATCGATTCTTATGAAATTCCGGAGTAATGTTTCATGAACTGAATTCGTTCAAAAGCCGACTGATCATCTTCAAAACGGTAGGCAAGCCGTCCTCTAAATTCGTGGATGGTTGTGAGCGAGTGGCGCTCCATCCAGGCTTCAAGGTCGGCCAAGATCTTTTCTACCTGCTCGACCCCGTTTTCATAAAGAGTCGACACCACCTGCACTGCCCTGGCCCCTGCCAGCAGCATTTTGACCGCCCCCGCACCGTCATGAACGCCGGTGGAAGCGGCGAAATCACTCTCGATCAAGCCAGACAGCAGGGCGATCCAGCGCAGCGGCAGTGAAATTTCTGCGGGATGACTGAAGACGCCTGCCGAGGTCATCTCCATTTTTTCAATATTGATATCAGGTTGATAGTAGCGGTTGAAAAGCACAAAACCTCGCACCTTGCCGGTCCAGTGCAGACGGGATATCAAACTGGCAAGCGATGATGAGTAGCTGCTCATCTTCAGGGCAATAGGAATCGATACCACCTTGTTCACCTTGTTGAGCACGTCGAAATAGACCTGCTCATACTGGTCACATTCCTTTTTAGGGTCGCTGGGCAGCAGCGATATGTTGATTTCCAAAGCATCGGCTCCGGCCTTCTCAAATTTACCGGCGTACGTGGTCCATTCTTCAGCGGTTACGCAGTTGAGACTGGCGATGACCGGTATATCGATCTGCTTTTTTACCTCCCGGATCATCTCTAGATAATCGGTAACTGCCGAATCTTTGGTATACTGCTTTACATAATCGTAGGCATCCGGGTAATCGGTCTGGTAATCATCCAGGTTCTGCTGCAGTTCCGCTTCAATCTGCTCCTCGAACAAGGATTTCACTACAACCGCGCCCACACCTGCCCCGGCCAATTCCACAATTTTTGCTGCCGAACCGGTCAATCCGCAGCTTCCCGCCACTATGGGGTTCTTCAAGGTGAGCCCGAGGTAGTTGGTGGTCAGATCTTTCATCTTCCTGTCTCTTCGTAAAAGGCGCATCTCGACGCGCCGTTTCCTTCGCCGCACAAACCGCACAACCCGAAGTGCAATTTGTGCATTCCCATAAAAAGCTAAAGCATGTTTCAGTACCAAATAGTTGCCGAAATTGCAAGCTGCATTTATTGGTTTGCATCCAAAAGCGTAGCAAATAATCATGCAGATTCGCCCCTTTGCCCATTGCACGCAGCTCAGCGACAGCCATTCCTGGCAGGTAAATGTTGCCGCACTAAATGAACAATCTGGATCCTGGTGTTTTTTTGTTGCACTCACTCCCCTGGCTGCTATGATCGCCACTCAGTCTAATCTAACATTATCTCAACCAGATAGAATGAAATCAATAGTCCCCGAGCACTCCAAGGATGGAGCCCATATTCTCACCGGGGCATTGTTTATCAGTTTCTCCAGCATCTGGGTGGCCTGGTCCCAGGTCGACCCGGTGGTTTCCGCCTTTTACCGCGTGTTTTGGGGCTCTTCGTTTCTCTTCCTCTACTGCCTGCAGGCCAAATTGCTGCGACCTGTATCTTTGAAAACGGCCGCCTATTGCACCTTATGCGGATTGTGCTTTGCCGGCGACCTTTATTGCTGGCACCTCGCCATTCTCTATGTGGGCCCGGGTCTGGCCACCGTTCTAGGAAATTTTCAAGTCTTTGTGCTGACCTTGATTTCCCTGCTCTTCTTTGGACAGCAGCTGCGCCTGGTTTTCATCTTCTCCCTGCTGCTGGCTTTTTGCGGGCTTTTCCTGATCATCGGCATTAATTGGGAAGCGCTCTCAGACAATTACCGACGTGGCGTTTTTTTCGGGCTGATCACCGCGCTCTTCTATGCCTTTTTCATTCTTTCGCTCCGCAAAATCCAGGGGGTGGAGCCAACCATTTCATTTGTCTACACCCTGCTGCTGATCTCCATCGCCACCACAATCATTCTCGGCCCACTGGTCTGGCTGAGCGGAAAAAGTTTCTCCATTCCCGGCCCCGGCTCTTTGCTTTCGCTGATCTGTCTTGGGCTTTTCAGCCAGACCATTGGCTGGTCCTTTATTGCCCGCAGCCTTCCCAACATCCTGCCCTCGCTGGCCGGCCTTATCCTGCTGCTGCAGCCGGCCCTGGCCTTTCTCTGGGATGTACTTATATTCGCCAGACCTACTTCTCTTGTGCAATGGGGCGGAGTGAGTGTGGTCCTGGTGGCCATCTACCTTGGTGCAACTTCAACGAGGAGTCATACCCAAAAGAGATTTGTCAGAGGCACGCCGATTATCGATGATAACTCTGGCAAAAGAAGTGATGCGGAACTATAGTGGTGAAAAATTCAGCAAATGGATAGAAGGTCATGAAAGTCATTTCACATTACGAGTCAATCGCTTCCCGGCAGTTTGACGGAGAAGTGGTCAAGGGAGTTACAGGCCGTATCGCTATTGGCCAGGAAGATGGCGCACCGAACTTTTGCATGCGGATTTTCACCATCGCTCCCGGCGGCTATACACCACGTCATGCGCACGACTGGGAACACGAAATCCTGGTTCATTCAGGCTCCGGCCAGGTGCTCAAGGAAGGGGAATGGACAGATGTCGCCAGCGGTGCGATCGTGTTTATCCCAGGTAACGAAGAACACCAGCTCCGCAACAATTCCGCAGCCGATCTGGTGTTCGCCTGCCTGATACCCAAAGGCGCACCTGAGCTCTAAGCCAGAGCCCCTCGACAGCAGCTCTCGACTATTTGCCGAGCAGACCGTCCCGCAGCTTTTTCCCGACCGGCTTATCGCCCAGCCAAATGGAGAGGAGCAGGTCGTTGAACTCTTTGCCGGGAATAATGCCTTTTTGGGCCGAATTTATTGACACGACAGTTCCCGTTCCGGGGACATAGTCCAGCACAATGCGGTCATCTTTTTTAACTGTATCGAATAGTGCATTGAACTGTGCTATCTCCGCTTTCAGCGCCTCCAACTGCTCAGCACTGCCGTTGGCGGTAAACCCTTCGTTCCAGCCTTTGACCAGATCATCTTTGCCAACCTCCTTATAGAGAAAATGCATGATGAGCTGTTTAGCCCCGGGGTCACCAATCACCTGATCCCGCTCACTGCTCGGATTTTCAAGATAGAGCATGGCCAGATACACTTTCACGACAAATTTATACCGGATCCCGGCACCGTTGAATTGCAGCGCCGTACCGTCGGCCTGTGTGATCTGCGCGTCAAGGGCCACGCCCGCCATCTCCGTGGCCGCCGCCGGGCAGTAAACGAGCCAGATCAGCAGCACTGCAGCGTAAAAGGTTCTCATCATTTCACCCTCCTCCCTCTCCTGAAAAAGATATTGAACAGCTGGGACTGCCTTCCTTCTTCTGTGGAAACAAAAAAAAGGAACAAAAGCAATAAAAAACAAAGAGGGTGATCACTCTGTGATACCCCCCTGCCTTTATACTTATCCCCAACAGTCTGGATAACGGCGCAAGTCCAATTCATCTCCTCAGGCAGCGTTGGCCGCGGCGGCGGCTGCTCACAGCCGCCGCCGGATCCTCGCTCGGGCCTGAAGTGGCTGGTCGCCAGGAATTCGTGCCGTTATCTATAAAATGGGGAGAATGATTATGAAACAGACACAGGATGTGAGTATGCCGACGGATTTCACTCTGGCCGGCCCGGGCAGGATTGACAACGTTTTTGTCAACCGCTTGCTGGCGCAGCTCAGAAAACGGCTCCACCGCCTGTGGGTCGACCGCAGAGAGATACTCCTGGCCGCCGCGGCCACCTGCACCATCTCTCTGTCAGTACTGCTGATCAGCTACCTGTTTTTTATCCAGCTCGCCGCGCACGGCTGGTAGAGGCTACTCTTTCCAGTCCGGCCTGATATGCAGTTCGGTAAGCTGCCTGCGGGCCACCGGTGAAGGTGCATCGGTCAGCGGACAGGTGGCTTTCTGGGTTTTAGGAAAGGCGATTACATTTCTGATTGAGTCGCTGCCGGTGATCAGCATCAGCAACCGATCCAGGCCAAAGGCGATACCTCCGTGTGGAGGAGCGCCAAAGCGCAGAGATTTAAGCAGGAATCCGAATTTTTCCTCGGCCTCTTGCGCGCTTATTGACAATGCTTTGAGGACCTGCATCTGGACATCGGGATCGTGAATACGGATCGATCCGCCGCCGATCTCATTGCCGTTGAGTACCAGGTCATAAGCCCGTGAATAGACCTCCCCGGGCTCCTGCTCCAGCTTTTCTATATCTTCTTCCCGGGGAGCGGTGAAGGGGTGGTGCAAAGCCTGATAGCGCTTTTCCTTGTCATCATACTCAACCAGCGGGAAATCGGTGACCCAGACGAAATCGAACCTGTCCTTGTCGAGCAGTTCAAGCCGCCTTGCCAACTCGTTGCGCAGCTC
>JAHEER010000035.1 GCA_024640625.1 Desulfobulbaceae bacterium | reverse complement strand
GAGCCGGTGGAATCGGCATCGTGCTCTACTCTTCAATCAACCTTTTTGCCTGGCACGAAGTGTCGGTTATCCTGATTTCTATCTTTGGTGTGGTGATCCTCAGCGAATATCTCTCCATCAAGGCCAGGGCCAGGATCACCTAGGCGCTTCCCGGCTTTTGGTCTCAGCTTTTTTAGCATGAAATGTATAGCGGGTATATCAGATATCAAAGATCGCTATGATGCGTTTATAATCGATATCTGGGGAGTGCTGCACGATGGGGCCAAAGCCTATCCAGGGATAATTGACTGCCTCCGCAAGCTGCAGGGCTGCAAGAAAAAGGTCACGCTTCTTTCCAACAGCGGGCGGCGGGCCCATGTGGTTGGCACTGATTTGTGCGGTTTCGGTATTTCGCCGGATCTGTACACATATCTGGTCACCTCGGGAGAACTCACTCATCTTACATTTAAGACCAATGTTGACAGTCGCCTGCAGTGTCTGGGCACACGCTACTATCTGTTTGGCCCGGAGAAATATGGTCTCACGGAGGGACTCAATCTCCACAGAATTGATGATGTGACCAGGGCAGAATTTATTTTAACCATAGGAGTCGAGGGGAACCCAGAGTCAACAGAGAGCTACGAAAAGACCCTGCAGGACTTTGCTCAAAGAGGGCTGAAAATGGTCTGTGCCAACCCGGACGTCTCGGTAAATCGAAATGGGGTGCTGGGCATCGGACCTGGTGCTCTGGCAGTTTATTATGAAAGTCTGGGTGGTCAGGTCATATACTTTGGCAAGCCTTTCAAGGCCGTTTACAATCTATGCCTGGAAAAGTTAAACGGTATTGCTCCCGATCGGATAATAGTCGTTGGAGATAGTTTGAAAACTGATATAGCAGGAGCGAACAACTGTGGAATTGACAATATCCTAGTGGGAACCGGAATTCACTGCCGGGAGCTGACACCAATTCCTGCAGATGTTCAGCAGATCACCGCACTCTGCCGGGCGGAGGATATCTTTCCAACTATGGTTGCCAAAGGTTTTGTCTGGTAAGCCACCCCCACAAGAAATTATGGAACTAACAGAACTTTTAGGATCTTCGTTCGATTGCGCCTGCGGCAAGCACCACACGGTTCCCACCGAGGAATTTATCTATGAGAAGAATTCGTTTGGCGCCATTCCCAGGTTAATCGACACCTACAGTCCTCAAAAAAGATGTTTGCTCATTGCTGACCGCAGAACCTACGGTGCCGCAGGTCAGGAAATCGAAGCTTTGTGCGAATCCAGCGGGGTAAGGTGCGATCACTTTATCGTTCCTGACAGTGGAGATGAATCCCCGGTGGTGGATGACCGGACCAGGGATGTCCTTGTCAACCAAATCACTGACCCCGGTCTGTTAATCGCAGTGGGCAGCGGCGTCATCAATGATCTGGTGAAGTGGGCGGCCTTCCTGAAGGATAAACCGTATATCGTCGCTGCTACGGCCGCTTCCATGAATGGATACGGTTCAGCCAATGTGGCGGCCACAATTGATGGTCTTAAGGTACTTTTTCATGCAGCTGCCCCTAAAGCCGTCATCGCCAAACCTGACATCATAATCAACGCGCCTTACGAGTTGAGTACCGCCGGCCTTGGTGATGTTCTTGCCAAGCCGGTGAGCAGTGCTGACTGGAGACTGAACAACTTCTTGTTTGAGGATTATTATTGTCAGTTCTCCATTGATCTGCTCAAAGACCTCGAACCGGTCTACCTGCAAGGTCCACAAAAGATCAAGAACCGCAATCCGGATGCTTTTAAAGCGCTGTTCATGGCTCTGTTCTATTCAAGCGTTGCCATGACCATCGCAGGGACTTCATCGCCCGCCTCGGGCGCTGAGCACTTGATTTCGCATACACTGGATATGCTGGCCGCACGGGACAGGTGCTCACACGATCTTCATGGCCGACAAGTCGGGGTAAGCTCGATCTTAATGGCTGCTTTATATGAAAGGTTGATGACCATTGAGCATCCTCAATTCCGTGAACCTGCAACTGCAGTGGATGGCCCATTCTGGGGGGCTCTGACACCGATAGTAGAAAAGGAATATCAGGAAAAACTTCCCAAGATGGCCCAGGCCATTGCCATCCTCAGCCAACCCGATAACTGGGAAGCTCTCAGAGCCGCCATCGCACCTCATCTGCTTCCTGCTCGGAAGTTAAAGGAGTGCCTGCAGCGAGCCAAGGCGGCGCATCGATATTCAGATCTGCGGTATGATAAGGTACCAATCGATAAGGATTTCTTTGCGGCGGCGGTCAACCATGCCAACCAGATGCGCAATCGCTTTACCATCCTCGACATTGCCGTACTGCTCGGGGTACTGCCGCAGGAGACAGGGGATCTTATCAACAACTGGCTTTCTTGAGTCAGGTTGCCGGCCTTTAAAAACAAGGATGTAAACACGCAGCACAATTACTTAAGCGGGCCCTCGAGCGCGCTCCTTGTGGCTTCGAAAAAAAGGAAGTAGCCGAGTTCACTTCAATACATGCGCTGGAATATAAACTTCTCCGGCTGCCAATTTCCGTGCCGTACGAATCAGCCCCACTGATTTTATGGCAACGCTGCCGCCCTCGATCGTATGGTCAACTGTGAGCTTGATGCTTCCCATGGGGTGTTCTATTGCAATATGGGCAGGACTGTCGGTGGGTGAAAGAACCAGCCCGTCGGCTACCGTTCCGGGAGTTACAACACAGCTGGCCAAGCATTGGGATCCGGTCACGGCCATGGTTGGGTGGCAATGCCATGGCATGAAGTAGCGGGCACTGAACGTTCCTCCAGATATAGGTTGGGCGATCAAACCAAACTTTGGGGTAACGGAATCATGCACATCGCCCATGCCCATGCGTCTGCCGGCCTCAATCCGAAGGGCTTCCATGCGCTCAAAAAATGTTCTGTTTTCATCCAGTTCAGCACAATTTTCATAGCCGCTAAGGCCGAAATCTACGGCCCTGGCGATGACCATCGGCATGGCTACATCCATACAGGTGACCGAAATCCCGTTGATTATATCGACCGGGTTGCCGGTGGGGAGCAGCGAACCGGTCACGCTGCCCACCACATCCATGAACTGCAGTTCGACGGGAGATGCCGTGCCTGGTACTCCGTCTATTGCCGTTTCACCGTCGTATCTGATCTGCCCATCGGGTGTCTGTACTTTCGCTACAATCCTCGCCTTTGTATTAACTGCCCGAATGTTTACCAGCGTCTCATCACCGGTCGGTTCAAGCAAGCCCATTTCCAGTGCTGCCGGCCCGACTCCGGAAAGTATATTGCCGCAGGTTGGCGTATAATCGACCAGTTTGTCTTCGACGCTTACCTGAGCAAAAAAATAGTCGACATCAGCCCACTCACTGTTCGACTTTGACAACATTGCCACTTTCGTGGTTACCGCCGCGCCCCCGCCGATCCCATCGATATTGAGCGGGTGCCCGGAGCCAATTACGGCGATCAGTACTTTGCTGAGTATATCGCGGTCCTCCGGTAGCTCCGCTCTGTTGAAGTAAGGACCTCTGGATGTCCCACCGCGCATGAAAACAAACGGTATTGCCCTTTGCGTCATGTCATATTCCTCTTAAAGGCCAGGGCAGATCGACGAACTCCTGCAACAGTCCCGGCGGAAAATCACGGTGCAGAGCACCTCCCATCAGGCAGATGAGCCCGATACCCGCAGCCGTTAAAACCAGTGTCTTTACCCAGCTGCATTGGGCCCGCACCCGGATGAATACTACCAGGAAGACCGCCAGCGCCAATATGAAACCGACCAGTGACGACAACACCAGCAGGGATGCAAACCACCCCATGGTCAGCCACAGCCCGTGCGGAGCCTCGGCATCTTCGCCGCTCGCCTCACGATCGGCAAATATGGTATCGGTATCCGGGGCCCGGATCATGCGAATCAGCAGCACCAGACAAGACAGCGCCCCAATTAAGGAGACGGTCATCGGGAAGATGCGGTCGGTCTGAATGGTGATCGCCGCAGCGTTGAAATAACTGATGATAAAATAGATGGTCACAGACACTAAGAAAATCAGCGGGGCCCGTTTCCTGCCAACCGGTACGTCCCCCTCCGACATGATCGACTTGGCCTGGCGGATGCCGATCACGATTGAAATTACCGTAATCACGATGAGAACGAGTACGATGGGCGAGAAGATATATTCCAGGCCGCTGCCCATGCTCGCCCGAAACTTGCTCCTGGCAATCTGGTAGGCCTGAAATGAGTAGTTCTCTGCCTGCATGCTGAGAACGAAACCGATCAGAAATGCCGGCCGCGACCAGTCAAATCTCCTCAGGAATATGCCGAGCAGACCTACCGCAAAGAGGGCCAGAAGGTCGCCCAGCGACTGTCCTGACTGAAAGGCGGCGAAGGTGATCATCATGAACAGAAAGGGAGCAAGCAGCGTGAAGCGGATCGTGGTGAGTCTGGCGATGGCCGGTGAGAGCGCGATACAGAGTCCGGCCCCAACGACGTTGGCCAGGGCCAGGGACCAGACCGTCGTATAGGTGATGTCAAGGTTGTTGGTGATCAGCTGCGGTCCTGCATCATAGCCGAGCAAAAGCAGTCCGCCGATAAAAATCGCCATCGACCCGGACCCGGGAATGCCGAAAATAAGAGTCGGCACCAGACCGCCGCCTTCCTTGGCATTGTTCGATGACTCCGGGCCGATTACGCCGCGTATATCGCCGGAACCGAACCGCTTCTTATCCGAGGCTGTCTGTACGGTATGGCCATAGGCTATCCAATCGACCACGGAGCCCCCGAGACCGGGAATAACTCCGACAACAACGCCGATCAAAGCACAACGGATCGAGAGCCAGAGGTTTTCCCACCAGTCCCTCACCCCCTTTAGCCAGCCGGCGCCCAGCTTCGCGTCCTTGGCAATGGCCCGGTCCTGACGCAGCAGTGAGATGATTTCTGGTATTGCGAAAATGCCCATGCCAACAATCACCAGCTTGAGGCCATCGGTCAGATAGGGAACGTCGTAGGTTGACATCCGTAATGACCCGCCGGCATCGGCCTCGCCGATGGTGCCGACCATCAAGCCCAAACAGGCCGCGGCAACTCCTTTGAGCGGGATGCGGCCGGCCAGGATCGCCACCATGCTCAAGCCCAGGATGGTAATCATCAGCATTTCCGGCAAGCCAAAAGCCAGGACAATGGGGCGGGCAATGAGGATGAAAAAGGTAAGAAAACAGGCTCCCAGCAGGCCGCCGAACAAAGAAGAAGCAAAGGCTGCAGAAAGTGCCCGGGCGGCCTCTCCCTTCTTGGCCAGAGGAAAGCCATCCAGCACCGTGGCCTGGGATGCCGACGAACCGGGGATCCCCATCAGGACTGAAGCAAAGGTGTCGGACGTCGGAATCACCGCCACCAGTCCGACCATCAGGGCCAGACCGGAGACCGGTTCCATCCCGTAGATAAACGGCAAAACAAGCGACAGGCCGGCGATACCGCCCAAGCCCGGAAACACACCGACCGACAGGCCCAGCAGAACGCCCAGGACCAGAAACATGAGCTGCTGGGGGTGAAAAATCAGTGCAAATGCATCTAAGAGAGCTGGCAGTGCATCAGCAAATAAATCCATTCCTGATCGCTCCTCAAACCTGAGCAGATAAGACCCCCCTCTGCGGGCAGAGAGGGGGGCAGAGTGGGTTTACTTCAGTTTTACGCCATATCTGTCTTCCAGCCACTTCACGACAAACGCCTTAGCTTCAGGCGGAACGTTGAAGACACTATTGAGTGCTTGTTCTGCAGCCTTGCCGGTCATCTGCGGGTATTTACCAAGGTGCGGCAAGGAGATCTCGGCAAAATCGGGCCGATCAAGTATTGATTGAACAGCCTTGATATAGGTTTCCACGGCCTCAGGCGGGGCCCCTTTGGGCAGGAAGAGCAACTTCTGGGCGGGGAAACCGGCGATGAAAAACGCTTTCCAGGCCTCCCATTGATCTCCCTTCGTTTCACAACCATCCGTAGCCTCACAGACTTCCTTGAAAGTGGGTATGTCGGGGAAAGTGGGATCTCTGACGATATCGCCATCGTCACCCAAAAAGCCCCAGGTCATCATTGGCACCGCTTTACCTTCCTCTACCAGCGGCATTACAGTCTTAACGAACGCGGATGAAGTCTGGTAATCGATGTTTGCCTCGCCGCGCTCGAACATCAGGCGGCCGTCGGCCCGGCCTTTGACGCCAAAAACCGGCTCAACTTTCATGCCGAGCATTTCCCAGGCCAGAAGCGGTACCAGATCAAGGCGCGTGGCCCCCTGCGATCCGTAAATAAAATCGATGTCTCTGAGATTATGGGCAGTGCCGTCAAATTTCTCTGCCAGATCGGGCGGCAGGTAGGCAACACCTCCGGTGCCGGATGCCAGAACCGCATGCCAGTCCTTATATTCGTATCTGACACGGGGATCACCGAGCAGATAAGGAAACTGGGTGGAGCCTGATGAGCTGAAAACGGTCGTGCCATCCTTGTATTCCTGTTCCTGAAACCAGTTTGCCCCTTTGGTCGAACCGGCACCCGCCATGAATTTCAGGACAATTGTGGGTTTACCCGGCAGCGCCTCGGATAGAAGCGGCGCATAAAAGGCGGCCCATTTGGCCGAACCTCCCGATTCCGAAAACGGTATGGTCCATTCTATGGTTTTTCCTTGTAGATCAATTTCATGGCTTGCTGCAAATGCCTGTGCCGAGACGGCAATCGCCGCTATGGCCGTGCAACCAACTGTTAACCAACGGGTGATTTTTCTGATGTGCATACGCTCCTCCTCGGTTGTTAGTGAAATTGGTTAAACAGAAGCATGACGTATCCCTTCCGCTAACCAGGAATAGGTTACATCGTAGTACTGACTTCTTGTCGATGCAACCATTTACTCAACTGAAATAATTTGATCTTTTCGTATTTTTCCTGCATCTGCCTGGTAGCACACACGCGAGTCTATTTGGGCCGGTCATCCCCCCAATATTCAAGCCTGGCCCGGAACCGATTCTTGCTGACAGTCCAACGGTGTGAAATTCCCCGGCAGAGTGAGCTATGCGATCTGGGTCAAATAAGTCCTTTCAGCGCGCTGCTTGTGTTCAGGCGAACACCACCCCATCCATCAACTTGCGGGCTGTGCGCACTACCGCAGCTCGTTCAACCTCTCCAGAGGTGCCGATCGAGGCGACCACGGTCATTTTACCCGTTGGGTGCTCAATCGCCAGGTACCGTTCCAGGCCGCTGCCAGTCTCTGCCAGATCGAAAGCGCAGCTGCCTTTGACCAGGCAGGCGGTAGCTACGCTGACCGCTCCGAAAACACCGATGGTTTTGTGGCACCGGTGCGGAATAAAAGTCCGGGTGGCGATGGCTCCGCCGTCTCTGGCTCCGCTCACCAGCGTCATTTTGGGAACCGATTTATCGGTCACATCGCCAAGATTCATCAGCGGACCACAGTGCAACCTCATCGACTCGAGGCGCGACCGCAGGGCGGTGTTCGCTTCGAGCACTTCTGGGGCCTCATCTCCGGAAATTCCCATATCCCCGGCACGTACTACTACGCACGGCATTCCGTTGTCGATCATGGTGACCTCGATGCCATCGATCACATCGGCGGCCCTGCCGCTGGGAAGCAGGGCCCCGCAGGAAGACCCGGCGGTATCCTTGAATTCTAATGGTATTGCAGCCGCGGTTCCGGGAACCCCATCGATCCGGGCAGCACCCTGATAGGTGGGCTTTCCGCCGGAGGTCGTCACGCGCGCCACGGCAACTTGACCGGTATTTTCCAGGTAAATGGTTACCGGGGTAATTTCCCCTGCAGCTTCGACCAGACCACGTTCAACGGCAAATGGTCCGACACCGGCCAATATGTTGCCGCAGTTCTGGGAATCTGTGACAATCGGCTGATCTACAGCGACCTGGAGGAAAAGATAATCTACGTCAACCCCGGCCCGGGCAGACTTCTGGACGACTGCCACTTTGGAGGTAAGCGGGTCGGCCCCGCCCATCCCGTCAATCTGCCGGATGTCTGGCGAGCCCATGGCGCGCAGCAGGAACGCGTTCCGAGCCTCTATGTCTGCGGGCAGATCCTCGGCCAGAAAATAGCCGCCTTTAGAGGTCCCGCCGCGCATCCACATGCAGCGCGCCTGCTCAGACATACTTCAGCCCGCATTGCTCGAGCCGTTCCCGCATCTCATACATGTCAAGACCGAGCTCACCGGCGGCCAGTCGCCGTCGCTTCTCGTCCTCGGAGGCAATCCTGGCCTGGGCTTTCTGCAGAATGTTGCCGGCGTCCTCGCTGCTGACCACACAGACGCCGTCATCATCGGCCACGATCACATCGCCCGGTTGTACCAGTGCATCCGCGCAGACCACCGGCACATTAACCGATCCGAGAGTTTTTTTTACCGTGCCCTGGGCATGCACAACTTTGGACCAGACTGGGAACCCCATTTCAGTAAGCTCCCTGACGTCGCGCACGCCGGCATCGATAACCAGCCCCCTGCACCCTCGGGCCTGCAGGGAGCAGGCAAGCAGCTCCCCGAAGTAGCCGGCATCGGAAGGCGAGGTGGTGGCCACCACCAGGATGTCTCCCGGTGTTACCTGTTCGACGGCCACATGGATCATCCAGTTGTCTCCCGGAGGCACAAGTACGGTCACGGCTGACGCCCCCACCCGGGCCCCGGCATAGATCGGGCTCATGTAGGGAGCCATCAGTCCCTTGCGTTCCTGGGCCTCGTGCACAGTCGCCACCCCGCAGGCGCCAAGCTCGTTGACCACTTCCGGTTTGGCTCGGTTTATCTTCTGAATAACTACGCTCATGGCAAATCCCCTTTGTTTATAGCTCGTCCACCGTGCGTGGAAACACCGATTGAAAGCCCTCGGCATAGCGGGCGTCGCGCCCCCCGGCCTGGCCGCCCGAGTTCCTGCGGAAATGGTTGCCGCGATTCTCGGCCACATTGGTATAGTAATTCCACAGATGTTCCTGTCCGCGCATGCATTCGATGGCCGCCCGCTTCTGATCCCAGACCGCAGTGATGTCCAGGAAGGTGTCGGGCACCCACTGCATACGCTCTGTCTGGTGCGGCTCGAACAGATAGAGTTGCGGGGCGCCCAGGATTTTCTCGCCGGGATTGTGGCCCCAGGCCTGGGCGATCATCCGACATTCAAGTACAATTTTAGTCACATATGAATGATCCGTGTTATAGGGGTCATAGTGTGAATGGCTGAGCATGAAGCTTGGCTGCACAGAGCGGATGACATCGACCAGGCGATATTTTGCCTGGCGATCCATCTCCAATGGATAATCGCCAAGATCAAAAAACTGGATATCATGGACGTTCAGGGCCTGGGCCGCAGCTTCGGCTTCGTCACGGCGCTCGATTTTAACACGTTCAAGCGTCATTTCCTTCTGCTTCCAGAGCTTCGCGCTTTCGCCCCGCTCGCCATAACTCAGGCACACAACCGTGACCTCATACCCTCGTCTGGCATGCAGGGCAATAGCCCCACCGGCACGCCAGACAAAATCAGCGGAGTGGGCGCTGACTACCAGGGCTGTTTTTACTTTTGATTTTTTTTCCGTGGGATCAGGCATGGTCAACTCCTGTACTCGGGCACATTTAATGTAGCATTATTCCTCTGATCATACACCTAAGGTTTGGCTGGGTGCATGACCCGTGCGAGTTCGAACGGCAATTCTCATGCACCGGATGCCGGGGCACCCTTTTCAAGGGGTTTGAAAATCTCGTGAAAATCCTGCGGGGGAACCCCCTTGAAATACTCCTTCAGGCCCAGGCCCGTGGTCCAATTAAGTTTTTCCTTAGTGGCCCGGGACATGGTAGCGTCAAGCTGCAGCGCATCGAGCGTGGCTATCACTTCTTCCATTTCATGCTCGCGCCGCTCGGAATGGATAACTCCACGAGTTACGAGCCCGTTTACGTTCTCCAGAAACGACCCGGTTCCAATCGTCTTGTCAATCGAGGCCAGGATGTCATCTTCAATCCCGTATTGGCGAGCCGCCATGAGCGCTTCGATCATCAGCATCACAAAGCCCTTCACAAAAATACTGCGGAACATTTTTGAGGCCGAGGCGCCGCCTGCTGCTGCATCCATCACACTGATGTTCATGTTGTACGGCATCATGGCCTGACGGAACAAGGCGGCACCATCTCCGCAGACCAGCATCGGTACCTTGTGCTTGAATGGCGGCAGCGGCCCCATGACTGCGCAGTCAACAAACAGGGCAGTGCCGGAAATCTCGGCATTGATCTCTTCCTTGGTCATTGGAGAAGCCGCATTCACATCGACATACAGCTTGTCAGGTTGCAGGAATGGCTTGGCCCCCCGGGCCAGTTCGACGGCTTTATCGGCACTGACTGCAGAGATGATCAGGTCGCAGGACTCGACCAGTGCTTGGAGGCTCGGCAGAAGGATCGTGCCTGTCTCTTCAGCCCGCATGCGAATGAGTTCGCCACGGGGGTCTGCATCCCAATACTTGTCATAGGCCAGAACCGAGACCGGCCTCTCTTCCTGCCAGCCGGAAGTAATGTTGTAGGCGGCCTCTCCAAAGCCGATAAAACCAATTTTCATGCCCTTGTCTCCTGTATATTGATCTGCAGCTGCCCAGTCAGATCAGCCTTGCTGTTCTCCGCCGGCTTGGTATCTCAGAGTCCCCATTCCACCCTCCTCTTCCACTCCCTCTGTCCAGGATGTTTCATCCTCCTGTGGCTTGCGTGCGCTTTCGTTCGAGCGCATACTTGGCAATCGCCAGAAATCGGTAGACCCCATGAACGAACTTCGAATAGGGGGCTGTAAGAAACAGAGACATCACCAGGCCGAGATGGATGGCAAACAAAATACCCAGGGCGCTGGTCTCTCTGAGTAAAAGCAGCAGAAGTCCCGACACACTGGCCAGCAGCAGAAGCACGAGAAAGGAACTGTCCATCCCGCTGTGGTTCTCATCGGTGATTTCCCGGTTCCGGCGGTATTTGAAAAACAGCAGGCCGCCGGGGCCGACCAGTAGGCCGATGCCGCCCAAAGTACCCAGCACGACTGGGAGACTCAGGTATTCATAAGGAGCCTGCCAGCCAAACACAAAGTCATAGATAAACCCTACAGTCGTTGCGGCCAGGCAGAGCAGAAACCCGTAAAAAGTAAAATGGTGCAGCCAGCGTCGTACTGGAGAACTCTTCTCGTCCGGATAAGAACATCCCCAGCCGCCACCATCAAGGTACTCAAGAGCCAGTGTCTCTTTGAGGGTCATCTTCAGGGTTGCAGGACTTAACAACTCGCTGAGCTTTTCATTGATGTCCTTTATAAACCGGCCCACTCCGACGGCTAGTACAGCCACGCTCAAAACGCCCACCACCCCAAACAGAGCGACCAGGGCATTGTGGGAGACAATCTCGTAGAAATTACCCCCCTCAACCGCCTTCCACATCACGCCCTGTCCCCGGACTTGGACAATACCGAAAACGACACCGATAAGCGCCAGAGCAGTGACCAGTGACACTACCAGTCCGTTCGCCCTGAACGCCGAGGCAATGGGCTTGGGCCAGGCGTATTTTTCATAGGAGTAGGTGCGGAATCTGGCGAAGGTCAGTGGTGGATTTATTTCCCATTCGTGGGGTGGAGCATACTGGCAGGCAAAATAACACTCACTGCAATCATGGCATAAGTTGGCGAGATAATTCAGATCTCCCTCAGCAAACTCGCGCCGGTATTCCATCGATCTCCATACCGCACAGAGGCCCTCGCAGTAACGGCAGGAATTGCATATCCTCATCATCTGCTGGCCCTGCGCAATCAATTCCTTGTTATCCATTGTGGTGGTTCCTCTTACGCTGCCTGTTGTATCGTTTTGACATAAGCCGCAGCCTGTTCACCGGCCGTTCTCCCGAAGACATTGCCTATGACCAGACCGATCCCGCCGATGTAGCCTTTGGGCAGGATGTTGCCCGACATTATTTCTCCGGCGGCAAATATATTCGTTGCCGGCTCTGCTCCCTCCATTATCACAGCTGCGTGCTGATTGACCTTGACGCCGAAATAGGTGAAGGTTACGCCGGGCCGCAACGGATAGCCGTAAAAAGGCGGTTCGTCAATTCGCTGGGCCCAGTGACTTTTAGGGGGGTCCAGGTCCTTGGTTTTGCAGCCGTCCAGCACGGTGTGGTCAAATTCCCCAGGCTGGACTGCTGTGTTGTAATCGTCGACTGTGGCGGTGACGACATCAACGGGCAGGTTGAACTGTTCCGCCACCTCGGCGATCGTTTGACCCGACAGGGCAGGGAAGACGGAAGGCATGAACTTGTCGATGGTCTTGGAATCGATGAAGGCATAGGCTATCTGATCGTCCTGCTGAGCGACTAAGCGCCCCCATATCGCATATCGCATGGGCCAGAAATCTTCACCCTCGTCATAAAATCGCTTACCACTTTTATTCACGACGATGCCTAGAGTGACGCAGTCAAGCCGGGTGACTATGCCGCCGTCGACTTTGGGCGAGCGTGCATCGATCGGCACCATGTGAGCCTGGGTCGGATCTCCAACGGCTTCCACCCCCTTGTCCAAAAGGATTTTCAGCACGGTACCGGTGTCATGGGGAGCGCCCCTGATGAGAAAATTATCGGCCGGGGGTCCCCACACCTCCTTCATCCATGTAAGGTTTGACTGGAAACCTCCCGCCGCAGCGATAACTGCAGTTGCGGCTACACCTATACGCTCGGTTCCACCCTGCAAAACGGTTGCCTGGTGAAACCTTCGCTCGCGGATATCCAAATCCACCACTTCTGCTTCATAGCGTATATCCACCCCAAGGTCTTCGGCAGAACGATATAATGAATTCATCATCGCCTTTCCGCCGCCCAGAAACCACGCGTTGGTGCGGCCCAGATGGAGTGTTCCTGCAATGGCCGGCTGGAAACGGACACCATGATCCATCATCCATTCAAGGACGGTGCTCGAGCCGCTGACCACCTTTCTGGCTAAATCCAGGTCGCCGACCCCGCCGGTTGCCTTCAGGTAATTCTCCCACATCTCCTCTTCCGGATAAGCACCGGTGTACGGAGGGAAAGTCGTTTCATGGGCAAGGCGCATGTTTCTCGTATGCCGGCTGTTTCCGGCCCGTGAACATTTCGGAGCGACTTCGAGCACCAGCACCCGTGCACCTTTTTCACGAGCTGTGATAGCAGCACTCAGTGCGGCGCAGCCACCGCCAATCACCAACACGTCATAATTTTCCGTTTGTTCCCAGGTCATTTTTCAATATTCCTCATCTTCTATTCCATACGCCTATATCTTTACTCATAAGCTGCTCTTTCCTGCATCATGGTGCGGCCTAACCTTCAGGTTCCCGCCCCCTCAGAATCTCCGTTATTTCAGATGCCTGAATATTTTCCACATGCATTATGACGGCTTGAAGTTTTTTCCGGGACTCAACTGAATAGACCAAACCGGCATTGGTTTCATATTTCTCCCGAAGTTCTGCAAAGCTGAGCGGACACTCCGGTTCACCTTTCGGGAATGTAACCTCTTTTTCGTAGGTATTGTCCTGTGTTCGGATCCTTACCTCTGCCCCTCTCTCCCCCGGATATACAGCATCCCGTGCAGCACTGGCAGTAATGGAGACTTTTTTAGCAAGGGCATGGACCCGAGGGTCTGAAATGTTTTCCCTGGTGAAAGCCAGCGCATCGGTGCGGTCAAAAATCAGCAACAGACCTATCGCAATCGGCATGCTGAATTTGGCGGCAAGCTCACTGCCATGGGTGGCCAGGTGGCCCGTCAGGTTTTTGGCTACTGAATAGGTTTCAACCTCAATCGACTCGATCGCTGCTCGATCTAAATCATGCTCCAAAAGGATCTCGGCAATACTATCCAGGGCCGAGTGAACGTGGCGGCACGCGGCATGTCTCTTGAAATACACGGTTGTGATCAGAAAATCGTCACCCAGGTCCCCGCAGATTGTTTCCGTATCGCACTGCTTCCCGGAAAATGCTTTGAAGAAACCTTTGTCGCCTTCAAAGATTTTCGCCGGCCCGTCCGCTCCCTTCTGCGCCAGCATGGCGGCCTGAACACCTCCCTGAACCGCCCGTCCCACCTGAAATGATTTTCCCATTTCTCCGCTGCTCAAGGCTTCCAGCAACCCGGCGCTTTGCAGCCCAGCCAGAGAGAAGGCATTCTCTATCTGTGGGACCGTCAGTTGCAGAAGTTTTGCGGCAGCGGCCGTCGCCGCAAAAGTACCGATAGTTGCGGTGGTATGAAATCCCCGCTGCAGAAGATCGGGATTGGCCGCCCTTCCCAGGCGAATGAACACCTCGTAGCCGATGACGATTGCCGCAACCAGTTCTCTTCCTCCGGTGCCCAGGTATTCCGCCAGAGCCAATGCCGCCGGGATGGTGACTACACCCGGATGGCCGTTTGCATATCGGTGCCCATCATCCATATCAATGGCATGGCCTTGCACCGCGTTAAGAAACGCTGCCGTTGCCGCCGATACCTTCTGCTCAGTTGTCCAGAGCGTGGCCTCTGGCGGCGGGGCGTGTGTCCCAAAGACCTCTCTTGCCAGCAGGGAAGTCGGCTGCAGGCTGCCGGCGATTGCCACGCCGACAAGATCGAGCAGACAGAACTTCGCCTGGTTGACCACCTGTTCAGGCAGGCTGGAAAATTCCGTCTCATGGACAAATACGGCAAGCCTATTGCGAAGCGTTTCGTGCAGGGGACACATTCTGCTCATAATTCACGATTTTTCTCTTGCCGGCTGGCTATTTCTTCAAATCGGCTGCTGCCTTCAGTATCCATACCTGCGATTATAACCTTCTTAAGACGATCAATTTCAAGCCGGTGCTGCAGGCCGATTCCATGTTTGCCCAATAAATCAATAGTTTAAACTGACAAATAACCGTCTCAGCTCTCATGCTCACGCACCGTCCTGGCGACTATTCTGATACAGAACGGTACGATCAGAAAGAGCAGTAGAAGCCTGAACAGGTGATGGGTTGCCACATAGGCCGGGTCATACCCCAGGGCAAGGGCTATGGCCGCCATCGCTTCGACTCCTCCCGGGGCAAAGGCGACAAATACCTGACCGAACGGGATGTCCAGCATTACAGAAACCGGGTAGGCGAAGCCGACGGCAAGCAGTCCGGTAATCAGGGCGCAGATTAGCGATGCCGCCAGCAGACGTCGTAAGTCAGCCATTGGGATTGATGAGAAGCGCGTCCCAACCATGGATCCCGTTATCGTGAAACCACAGAAAATCAACGGAGCCGGCGGCCGGCCGCTGACCATACCCAGGTAGTGCCCGATACCGCTCACCAGCACGCCGGCAAGCAGAAATGCGGCCGGTATCGGCCACCTTTGAGCAACGATGCCCATGGCAAAGGCAAGGGCGATGACGACGAGGCTGCCGAAAAGACTGCCGCTGGCCTGAGGCTCTATGTGGCCGGGGGCAAAACCCAGATGGGTAAGGATAAAGGGCAACAGGGTGGTGACCAGTACCAGGCGAATGTTCTGGATCACGATAATAGTGCGGACATCACCGACTCCGCCGGCTGCAATTGCCAGTACGTAGGCGATTACCCCCGGTGTCGTGGCAAGTACCGCGGTCTCCGGCGTCTGGTCATAGAAGCGGGCCAGAACCCAGCTGCCGGCGAGTATTATCGTGCCCACCGCAAGACCGAGGAAAAAAAGACTGATGGGCCAGTGTACCGCCTGGCTCAGGGCCTCCTTGGTAATGCCGCTGCCGAGCGAGCAGCCGATAATGGTAAAGGCAAAATTGCGCAACAGATTTGGAATACCAACCGGCAGCCGTGAAAGCGCGGCGATTGACACCGCGATGCTGGCCCCGACCAGGGGCGCGGCCGGTACCCCGGCCAATGCGGCTGCCGTGGCGCCTGAAAAACCAATGACCAGGGTAATCAGCACCGGTCTTAATGGAATTTTGGTCATACCGACCCCGTCGTACCCTTCTGTGCTATTTTTCAGCACGCAGGCGGCTGCGTGAAAATTGGCGGCTCAGAATTTCCCTTGATAGAACGCCTCGGGAACGAGGACGACCTTGCCGAGTGCTTTCCTGTCCTCCAGCTTCTGCTGGGCTTGCGGGGCCTGCTGCAACGGAAAGCAGGTGTCGATGAACACCTCTATCTTGTCATTGACCAGTAAATCAATGACGGTAGCCATCGTATCCCGCACAGCACCCGGCCTGTTCTTCCGGTAATGCCCGAAACTCGAGCCGTGGATGGACCGGTTGCCCTTGTACAGCTCGCCTTGAGGTATCGTGCTGGGGCCAGCAACCAGTT
Organism: Desulfobulbaceae bacterium; assembly: GCA_024640625.1. GTDB lineage: Bacteria > Desulfobacterota > Desulfobulbia > Desulfobulbales > Desulfocapsaceae > JABDQA01. The sequence continues at coordinate 19,460 of JAHEER010000035.1, read as the reverse complement.
CACCGAAAGTGATCAGCCTCCCGAAGGGAGCCAAACACTCGAGGTCCCGCTCGACGGTGGCCCCGCCGAGCGGATTGAGAATGACGTCAACCCCCCTGCCATCCGTCAATCGATTAATATCTTCGCCGTAAGTAGCCGAAGTGTAGTCAACCACGCCGACCGCGCCCATCTTTCTCGCGTGCTCCTCTTTCCAGGGACTGCCGACAGAACCATAAACCTCTGTCACCCCAAGAGCCCTGGCTACCTGCAGCGCGGTTGTCCCGACCCCGCCGGCGGCGGTATGGACAAGAAGGCTTTCCTGTTTTTCCAGGCGGGCAATATGTTTGAGCATGTGGGTCACCGTACCGGTAACAAGTGCTGCCGCTGCCGCTTTGACTAGATCGAGCCTTCGGGGGACAACAAAGGTGAGGGCCTGATTGGCAACCGCCTTTTCCGCGTAAGAACCGGAGGCGGGAAAGGCGATCACATGGTCGCCCTGACGTATTCTTTTCACTTCGCTGCCCACTTCAAGGACCACTCCGGCAATGTCCAGGCCGGGAATAAAAGGTGGCTTTTTAGCCAGGTGATAGCCGCCCGAACGGGCCTTGATATCAGCGAAATTCACACTCGCCCCTCTCACTTCGATCAGTACCTGGCCGGCTTCTGGGACCGGCTCGGGAAGATCTTTGTATTCCAGGACATCGGACGCTCCCAACCTGGATACCAGGATACCTTTCATCTGTACATCTCCCTGTGTAATGGTAGGTAATCAGACCAGAGAATATATCTCGGACTTAGCTTAGCACAACAAAAAGCTCATCATTGTCAACTTCTGAATTCTGCACCGATGCTTTACTGACCGATTGCTCCACTGCGACAGTCCTCCCCTGTGCGGCAGCAAGGCCAGGCCGCTTCAGACAGCCAGGATCGCCCGGCAGACCGCCTCACCCATTTCTTCGGTTGAAGCGCTTCCCTGCAGGTCCGGGGTCACGGTTTCCATCCGGGACAGGACCTCGGTGATACCGGCTTCTATATCCTGCGCCGCTCTTATTGCGGCTTGATCCTGTTTCTTCTCGCCGAGCCACAAGAGCAGCATCTGGGCAGATACGATCATTGCATATGGATTGGCGATGTGCCGCCCCGCGATATCAGGGGCAGAGCCGTGGGTGGCCTGGGCCATGGCGTACTTCGGTCCGACATTGAGCCCCGGTGCCATTCCCAGTCCGCCGACCAGGCCGGCGGCTTCGTCCGTCAGTATATCGCCAAACATGTTGGTGCTGACTATGACATCGAAGTCCTGCGGGTGCATGACCAGGTTCATCGCAAAGGTGTCTACCACGCGCGTCTCAAAGGTTATGTCCGGATATTCTCCAGCGACTTCAGCGCATGCCTCGACAAAAAGGCCACAACCAAGTTTGAACACGGTGTTCTTGTGGATTGCGGTAACCTTTTTCTTGTTGTCCCGCTGGCGGGCGAGCTCGAATCCTGTCCGCGCCACGAACCCTGAATTCCGGCGGGTAATGACCCGCAGGGAAAGGGCCATATCAGGTGTCGGCATAAACTCGGCCTTGCCCGTGAACATGTTCCGGTCAGGCTGGAATCCCTCGTTGTTTTCCCGGACAATAACGAGATCAACGTCCTGGTGAAGCGACGGAATGGAAGGATACGACCTGGTCGGCCGGATATTGCTGACCAGATCATAATTCCGGCGAATAATGGGATGCGGATTGACGGCTTTGGGATCATCTTTTGGGTACACCATGTGTCCAATTGGTCCCAGAATCCAGCCGTCCAGGGTATAGAGCGTATCAAGCGTCTGTTGAGGCAGTGTTTCGCCTGACCGCCGATAGGAAGGCATGCCGACCGGCAGATCCACCCAGTCGATGGCGACATCAGGGTATTTACTGATCGCCGCCTGCAGCACCGATACCGCCACCGGCACAATCTCGAGGCCGATATCATCCCCCTGCAGTATGCCTATTCGATAGTCAGACATCAGAAATCTCCTCTTCCGGAGCAGCGCTTGAGCAGCAGCCGCAAGACTCTTGTGCCCTGACAATGGCGGGGCCGGTCAACCGTGCTTCGGGGGTACGTAAACAATTGATTTCAGCTGCGCTTCCAGAGTTTGCTGATTAACGGCCAGAACAGGCTCACCGCCGTTAGAACCAGGAAAGCATCCACAATCGGGCTTTCAAAAAACCTCAGCCAGTCGTTATCGTAGATTATCATTGCCCGGGACAGGTTCTGCTCGACCAGCTTGCCCAAAATCAGGCCCATGACCAGCGGGGCGGCGCCAAAGCCGTATCGTTTCATCAGAAAACCGATAATGCCGGCAATCAGCATGGTCCAGACATCGAAGAGCGATGAGGCAAAGGCGTAGGAGCCCACCATGGAGAAGACAAATACCGCCGGCCAGAGAATCTGTCTCGGAATCAGGGTGATCCGCGAAAAAACCTTGGCTCCGGTCAGGCCGATGATCAGGAACATGAAATTGGCGATGATCATGGCGCCGAAAATGGCGTATACGATGTGAGGCGTTTCCCTCACTAGATACGGTCCAGGACGAAAACCATGCATGATCAGGGCGGCAAGGATAAGCGCGGTGGTTGCACTCCCGGGTATACCGAGTGCCAGGGTGGGCACCATGGCGCCTCCGGTAGCGGCATTGTTGGCGGCCTCGGGGCCGACGATGCCTTCCGGGGCCCCCTTGCCGAAATCTTCCTTGTTCTTGGAGAAGCGCTTGGCCTCATTGTATCCCATCAGGGCAGCCACCGTGGCCCCCTCGGCGGGCAGGATGCCGATAAAAGTTCCGAGCACGCTGGAACGTATTATCGTCCACTTCATTTTGACGAATTCTTTCACGGAAGGAAGCTTCACCACCACCGAAGTTATGCGCTCAAGTGTTTTGTCGAGCGCCTGCGACTGGTTAAGCAATTCTCCCACGGCGAAGAGACCGATAAGAACAGGAATAAAATTGATTCCCTCGGTGAGTTCCGGAGAGTTAAAGGTGAACCGCTCGACGCCGGTGGTAATGTGAATGCCGACGGTGCCGATAAGCACTCCGGCGGCACCGGAGATCAGGTTGCGGATGGATGAAGTGCCGCTGATGGAAGCCAGCATGGAGAGGGCAAAAACGGCCAGGGCGAAGTATTCCTGGGGCCTGAATTTTAATGCTACTTCAGCCAGCATCGGCGCCAGGAAAAGAAAAATGAGCAGGCTGAAGATCCCGCCCGTAACACTGCTGACCGCGGCAAGCCCCAGCGCCCTGCCTGCTTCCCCGCGCTTGGCCATCGGATAGCCGTCAAAGGCAGTGGCTACCGCTGGAGGGGCGCCCGGAGCATTGATCAGAATTGCCGTGATCGAACCGCCGAAGGTTCCGGCACAATAGAGAGCGGCCATCATTGAAATCGCGGGTATCGGCTCCAGGGAAAGGCTGAAGGGCAGCAGCAGGGCAACGGCCATGGGTGAGCTCAAGCCCGGCAGGGCCCCAACGCACACACCGATCAACACGGCGATGAAAATCAGGAAGATGTTGAATGGATCCAAGATTAAGGCGAATCCCTGTAGTGCAGCGTCCATTAGTGACCCTCTGTTAAAATAGTTTCGACCAGATGCCGGCCTCGAAATAAACACCGAGAACCTTGGTAAATAAAAGGGTCACCGCCCCGGGGAAAATAATGGCAAATGGCAGTAGAACGCTAATGCGCCGCTCCCCCCAGAGCAGGGGCAGCAGCAGACAGATCAATAGCATGGTCGCAAATGTGCCCAGCCATGGCATCAGAAATATGATTAGGCAGAGCAGCAGGGCAGAGAGGATGGAAATCGGTTTGACCTTGACCTCCCGCTCCTTGCCCGCCACCTTTCTCCCCTTGAAGTAATGTTCAAAGGGAATGGCAAGTGTCAGAACCGAGATAAAAATCAGGATGATCTGCGGGAACCACTCGGGCGGAATATTCTGCGACATCTGTTCCGACGCTTCTTCAAACCGGGTGGTGATGAAGAAGAGAAACCCGCAGACTGCAAGAATGATCACCGCCAGAATAAAGTCTGTCCAGTCAACGCCGAGAGGAGGGCGCGTTCCGCCCCCCCTCTTCTCCGTATCAGGACGCTCAGGTATAGTGTTCTTCACTGTGAGGTCCTAGAATTTTGGGTTCGTGCCAGTACTTACTTGAAACCGAGTTTTTCCACAGCCTCGACGGCCTTGGCGTACTCTTTCTTGATCTGGGCATCCCACACTTCGCTTCCCGCCACACTCTCCTCGACCGTGAGTCCTGCAGAAGCGAGATAATTGGCAAAGACTGAGTGGCTCATTCCCTCGACCAGACCATCGGACAGAATTTTGATTCGATCTTCGGGAGTACCTTTCAGGACTGCATACCCCCGGGTAGTAGAGCAGTCAACTTCGTATCCTTTCTCATACGTCGTGGGAATATCAGGGTAGCCGCCCAAACGCTTCGGTGCCATGACTACCAGCGCTTTCAGGGCTCCGTCCATAATCTGTTGGCGCGCCTCGCTGACATTGGGCAAGGTTGCATCGATCGCTCCGGACATCAGGGCGTTCACCATTTGTCCCCCGCTTTCAAACGGAACGGCCTTGTACTCGAACCCCGCCGCTTCAGCTAACTGCGCCAGCCCGATATGTTCGGTGCTGCCGAGGACCGAGACGCCCCAGCTGAGTGGTTTCTCCTTGGAAGCGGCAATCAGGTCTTCGATGGTGTTGTAGTCACTCTTGGCATTGACCGTGATAAAGGTCGGGTCGTCCATGGCCCGGGCCACACCGACCAGGTCGTCAATTTTCAAGACGGACTTGCCTCTGGCAATCGTATACAGATGACTCTGCGTCAGCGCCAGCATGGTGTAGCCGTCCTTGGGCTGAGATTGCACAAATTGGTGGGCTTTGGCCCCGGATCCGCCGCTCTTGGACATGACCTGCATATCGACGCCAAGTGTCCGACGGCTGCGCATGGTCATCATGCGGGCCGTAATATCGGTCCCGCCGCCATAGGTGGTGTGAATGACCACCTTGATTGTATCTGAGGGAAACTTTTCATCTGCCGCCAGGCAGAACCCTGTGCTCAAGCCAAGAATAACCGAAGCGAAGACCAGGATTTTCAGACGGTTAAACGGTACCATTGTTCTCATGAGACACCTCCCTTTGATTACTCCTTGATGTTATTGAGTAGTCAGAATAAAGCCTGCTGGTGTGATCGACAGGTTCTCCCTTCCAACTATTCATGCCGCAGGCAATGTTGCCTGAATCAGCTCGGTGATATTTTCAAGATCTTCCAGATTTTCTATTATGGTATAAATATTTTCCCGGGCGCCTTTATCGAGTAGACGTTCGGTACAGTCGGTAAATTTGTTCTGCAGTTCCTTATCGGTCAGCGGGTTGTCCGGACCTCCCCGGTAATTTTCATCGGCCTCCTTGGCAATCCTGCGGCCATCGTGCAGAACAACCTCAACCCGTGAACGGATCTTGTCCCAGCCTCTGGCTTCTATGTCGGCATCGAATTCCGTGCGAATGCGGCGCATCAGCTGCTGGGTAGTGTCGGCGTTGACAAACTCATCGGTGAATTCATGCACGCCGGCCTTTCTCGAAAGGATGATCGCCGCGAGAAGGAACGGCATGCAGAACTTTGCTTCCAATTCATCATGGGCAATCTTGTACCTGATGGGCTTTAAAATGTTGGATCCGGCAAAGAGTATCGCCTCCTTGATGTCTTCCGCTTTGAGGTCGTGCTCGATTACGATGGAGAGCATGGTATCCATGGATGGGTGCGTTAATACACCGCACGGATAGGGCTTAATGCTTACGCCCGGATCGACGATCGTATGCGGATTGCCAATGCAGCCGGCAATATTCTCGACATCAAAGCCTCTGCCGAAGACACTGAAGAAGCCCCAGGGACCGTCAAGCGCCTCCATGTTTGCCTCGAAACCGCTCTGCGCCAGCATTGCAGCGGTTATCCCATTGCTTGCCGCCCGGCCGACATGCAGCGGTTTGGTCATGGTGCCGAAATTTGTGCGAATTCCTGAGGTCATGCTCGAGGTGATCCCGAGCGTGTGAAGAATTTCATCGCTACTGAGGCCCAGCAGTTTGGCGGCTGCCGTCGCTGCGCCAAAAGTGCCCACCGTACCGCTGGTGTGAAAGCCCTTAATATAGTGATCGGGGTTAATCGCCTCGGCAATTTTGCATTCAACTTCAAATCCAGCCAGAAAGGCAGTCAGGAAAGTTTTTCCATCAACCGAGCCCAGCTCTTCGGACAGCGCCAGGGAGGCCGCAAGCGGTGGTATGGTGGGATGGGTCAAAAGCCCGTACATCCGACCGGGCGATTTCGATAATTGACTGTCGTCCCAGTCCATCGCATGACCGGCGGTGCCATTTGCCAGGGCTGCAAACGGCGCGGCGACAGTGATCGGATTCTTACCCAGGACGGTTGCTCCGCGCGACTGGCTGACCCCCGAACTGAAGCGGGTGACAATCTGAGTGCATTTTTCGTATGAGCCGGCAAGAATCAGCCCAAGCCCGTCAAGAACGCAGCGCTTGCCAATCCTTACCGCCTCAGCGGGAAGAGCATCGAAAGAAAGGTTTCTGGCGAAATCCGCCGCCTCCTGCGTCACCTTGGTATGTTCTGCCTGACCCATTGCTCCTCCATTCACGCACCATGAGTAGATAGTTCTAGGAAATAATGCCTAAAGGCGCCCCCTTCTGTCTGAGAGCGCCGCGTCTGCTTACCCTTATCTGGGCGCCAACTCCCGGACCAGATCATCCCTGTCGATATCCGCCGAATCCAGAGTGTTCAGCAAGGCATCGCGCGCCTCTATTACGTGATGCTTCATCTGGGTGGAGGCTTCCATCGGATTACCCGCCTCTATGGCCTTGAAGATGTACTTGTGCTGCCGGTAGGAAATCGACATTCGCTCAGACAGCAACAGGTTGGTTTTACGGCACAGTGAGGCTTTGTTGTATATTCCCTCGATCAGTGATTCTAGGTTTCTATTTCGGGAGATTCGCACGATTGTGCGATGAAAGACGATGTTCGCTTGAAAATATTTTTTCGCGTCATCTGCTTCTATCGCCTCGTGCATGTTTTTCAAAATGTTCCGGAACTCATCAAGATCTTCAGGGGTGGCGTGTACCGCAGCCTTTTCAGCGGCAAGAGCATCCAGCGAAGCACGAATATCATATAATTCTTTGACCTCGCTCACCGCGATATTGGCGACAAAGGTTCCCCGGCGCGAGAGAATCTGGACCATGCCGTGTTTCTCAAGCTGCCGGCAGGCCTCCCTGATCGGGGCACGGCTGACCTCGAGTTGAGCGGAAAGCTTGCTCTCATTGATCCGCTCTCCCGGCTTCAGCCTTCCTGTAAGGATCATATCCTCAAGCTGATCGTAGATCACGCTGGTGAGTGATTGGGTCTGAACTTTCTTGATAATTCTGGTATTGAATTCACTCATTAATAGAAATTGACGTGGTAGAATCTTGTGGTACTGTAGTGGTTGTCAACCGTCAACTGTCGACAGTTTAGAGTAGCTCAGAAGTAATGTCAATTCTTTATCGACCTCTGTCTCGCCGCAGGATTTGAGCAGCGGCAGACAGGCTGAAAGATTAACCGCCATGCACAGCAATTCCACCCCGCACGATGCGGCAGACCTGATCGAGCTCTACTACCAGAAAGGTTTCACAGATGGATTCCCGGTTGTTCCCCCGAGCCGTGATTCCGTCTCTGCAATGCTTTCTGCCGCCTCTCTTGAGCAGGACCAGGTAATAGGTGAAATAGCGACCCGCAATGTGGTCATTAGCGCCGACAAGGTGGCGCTGAATGCAGTAATGGCGGGCTGCATGCCCGAGTATATGCCGGTCGTAGTATCCGCCGTCAGGGGCATCTGCCACCCTGACTTCAATTATCACGGTATGGCCACGAGCACGGGCGGCGCCGCCCTGGCAATCCTGGTCAATGGCGCTATCGCCGAAAGAATTGGCATAAATTCGGGAGAAAACCTCTTCGGGCCCGGGTTCCGGGCCAACATGACCATCGGCAGGGCTCTGCGCTTATTGATGATGAACAGTCTCAATACCAGGCCGGGAGGGTTGGATCGCTCCACTATCGGCACTCCCGCCAAGATTTCCTTCTGCTTTGCCGAAAATGAACAGAGCAGTCCCTGGGAGCCGTTCCATGTAGAACGGGGTTTTGGCCCTGATGATAGCACTACCACGGTGTTTGCCTGCCAGGATATTATCCAGGTATACAACCAGCTGGCCCGAACCCCGGAACCGTTTCTTGAAGGGATGGCGGATGCAATGGCCAACCTGGGTTCAATGAATATTACCAGTCAGCAGAACCTCATTGTCGTTCTCTCCGGCGAGCACCGGCGGCTTGTGGCAGAGGCCGGCTGGAGCAAGCAGCAGGTCAAGCGCTACCTGTTCGAGCACGCCAGGCGTTCGATAGCTGAGTTGAAAAAAGTCAAGCGCCTTCCGGGCGAGCCGGAGCCGGGCGATGAAACCACTTACAGACACGTTGTCAGTCAGCCTGAAGATATCGTTGTCGTCAGCGGGGGTGGCGCGGTCGGCACCTTTTCGGCCTGTCTGCTGAGTTGGGGCGGGTCGCGCTCAGCCACCAGCATGGTAACCACCAGAATCTAATCACCAGGAGAAAACGGTTATGGACCCTACGATATTCGATCCTACAATTCCGGCCCAGCCCCAACCGATCGATTATGCGCCTAGACCGAAACGCTTGCACGGCCTCAGAGTCATCCTTATCGAGAATACAAAATATAATTCCAAAACCATACTGTTGAAGCTGTTCAAGCAGCTCGAAGACAGGTATAAGATGCACCTGGCCGGAGTTATCCGGAAGCAGTCGGCAGGGCACCCCGTCACGGCTGCCGATATCAGAACCTGTGCTAATACCGCCGATATTGCGATAACCGGAATAGGGGATTGAGGGTCCTGCAGTTCGGGTAGTGTACTCGACGCGATTCTTTTGGAGAAATCCGGTATCCCTGCCGTCTCAATTGTCACTGCTCCTTTTCGGGCTACCGGCACAGAAATGGCCAAGCAGTGGGGAAGCGCCGATTTCAAATTTCTCGACATCCCACATCCCATCGCCAACCTGAGCGAGCCTGAACTGGATCTGCGGGTAGAAAACCTGATTGATGAGGTACGCCACCTCTTTCTTACGGGCCAGCCTGGATAAGAAGCGCTGTTATGAAGAGCGACATCAGGGTGATGACATCCGGCGCCTTTACCGCAGCATATCGTGCGCTTATACCTCAGTTGGAACTTCTGAGCGGGAGAAAAATGGCGACACTCACGACTTCCATCGGCACCGGAGAGAACTCCATCCCGAACCGTTTAAAACGAGGCGAGGTTGCGGACCTGGTTATCGTCGCTGATACGGTTCTGAAAAATTTTATTGAGGAGGGATGGGTGCTGGCAGAATCGTATAGGCCGCTGGTCCGTTCGGTGATAGCAATGGCCGTCCGTGCCGGTGCCCCGGCTCCGGACATCGGTTCCGTCGAGGCCTTGAAGCGTACCCTGATAAACGCCGAATCCATTGCTTACTCGGCCAGTGTGAGCGGTCAATATCTTACCGAAGAGCTCTATCAGCGCCTGGGGATTGCTGAGCAGGCAGTGGGCAAAAGCCGCCTCATCGGCGGGGGTGAACGGGTCGGTGCGGTGCTTGCCCGCGGCGAAGCGGAAATTGGTTTTCAGCAGCTGAGCGAGCTTCTTCCGGTGCCCGGCATAGCACATATCACCCCGCTGCCGCCCGAAGTCCAGAAAATCTCGGTATTTTCGGCCGGTATCGCCGCCAGCGCAGCGCATCCGAAAATAGCCCAAACGCTTATTAATTTCTTGACCTCGCCCGACGCCGCCGGTGCTATAAGGCAAAGCGGGCTGGAGCCTGTTGGAAATCAGGGAGACAATAGTTGAGGTGCTTTTGTCACTGAGGCGGCGAAAAAATGCTTGATCTGAACTCAACCCCGGATTTCGTCTCCAAGGTATATGCAGCCATGCGGAAGAACCTGCCGGTTGTCCGCCGGAAACTGGCTCGGCCGCTTACCCTGGCCGACAAGATTCTGCTTTCCCATCTGGCTTTACCGGACGAGCAGGAGACTATACCGGGAAAAAGCTTCCTGCAGGTGAAACCCGACAGGTTGATTCTCCAGGATGCATTGGGCCAGTTGGCGATACTGCAGTTCATGCAGACAGGAAGAAGGCGCGTGGCCTTGCCCACCACTATGCATTGCGACCACCTGACCGAGGCGCGGGTCGGAGCAGACCTGGACCTTCTGGCTTCGAATGCGGAGCATTTTGAAATTTATGAGTTCCTTAAAAGTGCGGCAGCCAAATATGGGATCGGTTTCTGGGCTCCCGGTGCCGGAATCATGCACCAGGTCAATTTAGAAAACTATGCTTTTCCGGGGGCAGTTATCCTGGGCATCGACTCGCATACCCCGAATGCAGGAGGTATCGGTGCATGTGCGGTGGGAGTGGGGGGGGCTGATGCCGTCGATGCAATGGCAGGCCTGGCCTGGGAGGTGCTGCATCCCCGATATATAGGGGTCGAACTGACCGGCAAACTGAACGGCTGGACTGCGCCGAAGGATATCATTCTCCGGGTCGCGGATGAGTTGACGGTCTCGGGCGGGACCAATTCGATTGTCGAATATTTCGGGCCGGGGGCCGAGAGCATCAGCTGTACCGGTAAGGCCACGATTACCAACATGGGCGCAGAGCTGGGCGCAACAACCTCGATGTTCGCCTATGACCAGTCCATGGCCAGGTACCTGCGGGCCACCGGCCGGGGCGAGCTCGCCAAGCTAGCGGAACAGAACAGGGAACTGCTCTGCCTTGACCGGGAAGTCCTGGACGATCCTGAAACCTATTATGAGCGGGTGGTGCGGATCGACCTTTCCACCCTGGAGCCATACGTGGTCGGCCCCCATTCGCCGGACCGAGCCCGGCCGCTCTCCGATCTGGCCCGTGAAGTGGCGGAAAACGATGAGTTCATCGATGAAATTTCCGCCTGTCTCATCGGCAGTTGTACCAACTCCTCTTACGAGGACATGTGCCGGGTGGCCGGACTGGCTGAACAGGCCAGGTCCCATGGCGTGACGAGTGCGGTGCCATTGCTGGTTTCACCCGGATCCGAGATGATCAGATCGACCATCGACAGAGACGGTCAATTGGCGTCGCTGAAGGAGATCGGGGCTGCCCTGCTCGCCAACGCCTGCGGGCCCTGTATCGGCCAGTGGCGGCGTGACCAGGATCGAGCCGGCCAGCCCAACACGATCGTTACCTCCTACAACCGCAATTTCCCACGCCGCAATGACGGGGAGCCCACCACGATGAACTTTATTGCCAGCCCGGAAATCACCACCGCCATGGCCCTGGCCGGCAGGTTGTCGTTCAACCCGCTTACCGATACCCTGACCGGTGCTGAGGGCAGACCGTTCAAGCTGGCTGCGCCGGGCAAGGCGCCCGAGGTACCCGAAGCAGGCTATGACCGCGGTGAAACCGCCTATTTCGCTCCGCCGGATGATGGCAGCGGCCTAGCGGTGCAGGTAGCCCCGGACAGCGAACGGCTGCAAATACTGGAACCGTGGCCGCCATGGGATGGTAAAGATGTGATTGACGCCCCTATCCTGCTCAAGGCTAAGGGCAAGACTACGACTGATGCGATAACTCCCGCCGGTCCATGGCTGAAACTCCGCGGCCACCTGGGCAAAACCAGCGACTCCCTGTTCATGGGCACAATAAACGCCTACGATGATGAGGCCGGTTCCGGTTTGAACGTCTTGACGGGGGAGCGAGGACAATCTTTTGCCGATATCGCCCGCGACTACAAGGCAAAAAACAGGAAATGGGTCGTGATCGGCGACTGGAATTACGGCGAAGGCAGCAGCCGCGAGCATTCCGCCCTGTGCCCAAGGCTGCTGGGGGCTGCGGCCGTCATCGCGCGCAGCTTTGCCCGCATCCACGAGACCAATCTCAAGAGGCACGGACTCCTGGCACTCACCTTCAGCGATCCGAACGACTACATTCGCATCCGCGAGGATGATCGTATTGATCTGATTGACCTGGCCCACCTCACTCCAGGGCAGCCACTGACCTGTGTCGTCAAGCACCGCGATGGTACCCGGGACAATCTGCGGCTGAACCACTCCTTTAGTGAGTCACAGGTAGAGTGGTTTAAAGCGGGCTCAGCGCTGAACCTTATAAAAGAGGTCGGAGAGCGATGACAGGCGCATGTTCACGGACAATGAAACAGCCGAACTCGAGCACATCACCAGAGGGGAAGATGAGATCTTGCATACTTCGACTCAGATCCGGAAACATGACCTGCCGCCTCATCGGGAACCATTCCAGTTGTGGGGGTATCCGTCCGGGGCGACTCAAAGGGTCACCTTTGTGCGGAAAGGTACGCAGAACACCGCCGATTTTAGAAGGCGGGAACCATAAAATTGGAATTGACATGAACTAATTATTTGCATAGATTAATGTTTACTTATATAGAATATTTATGATGCTGTTTCTTGTCCACGAAGTGACTCTGTACCAATAAATCCATGAGCGGCTTTTCCGGGGCGCTGTACTCGGAGGGGTAATTCCCCGGGTATGATGAATTGGGGAACACCGGACGAAAGGAAGGTGCTATGGGCGTTGCATTGTTAGGAATGGGCATCTGCGGCTTCACTCCTACGTCGACGGGTTTGTCGTATCGAGAGATGATTGCCAAAGCTGCCAAAATGGCTTACAGGGATGCGGGCGTCACGATAGATCAGATAGACGGTGCCGTATCTGCAGAAGAAGACTTTCCCTCCGGCTATTCGATAGCTGACGAGTATGTTCCCGATCAGCTTGGCATGGTGCGCAAACCGGTGTACACCATCCCGGGTGATTTCATGCATGCGGTTGCCTCGGCAGCCATGCAGATCGAGACCGGACGGTTCGATATCCTGGTCGTCGAGTCCTACAGTAAGGCCTCGAATGTGTTAACCAAGGATGAGATGGTTCGCTTCGCCTTCGACCCGGTCTTCAACCGTTTCGGCCTGTCGCCTCATTGGCTGGCAGGGCTGGAACTCAATTCTTTTCTGAGTGAAACGGGATACGCGATCGAAGAGGTGGCCGAAGTCGTGGTGAAAAATCGTGGAGCCGCTCTCGCCAACTCGAACGCACCCTACGGCGACAATTTCTCTGTTGATGACGTTCTTGACTCTCGTCCGGTGTCCCTGCCTCTGACCGAGTTGATGTGCGCCCACTATGCCGATGGTGCGGTCATCGCAGTGCTGGGTACCGACGAGGCCGCATACAGGTACTCTAAAAAGCCGGCCTTTATCTCGGGCATCGGCTGGGGGTCGGGTACTTCCATCCTCGAACGCCGTGATCACAGTTTTTCGATCGGCACGGCTCTAGCCGCCGAGCGAGCCTGCAAAGAGTCGGGCATTAACAACCCGGGGGAAGAAATCGATGCCTTCTTTGTCTCCGACACCTATGCACATCGACAGCTGATGCATATGGAAGCCATCGGTGTCAACGGCAACCGTAATCCTGTGGTCAATCCGGATGGCGGTGCCCTGGGGGGCGGCGACATGTTTGAGGCTACAGGCGGTGCCCGCCTCTACGAGGCATTTACGCAGCTGCGAGGTGAAGCCGGCAGATGCCAGATAGACGCCGAGCGCTTATTGGTGCACGCCTGGCGTGGAATCCCGACCGATTCCTGCGTCGTGGCCATATTAGACAAGGATAGGAGGGCGCTATGAGTAATCGCGTAGCAGTTATTGGTGTGGGGATGACCAAATTCATGCGCCGGGCCCAAGAGGCGCCAGGTGAACTGGCGGCCCAGGCAGTCCGCATGGCCCTGGAAGACGCTGGCCTCGATATCGACGACATAGATGCCGTAACCCTTGGCACTGCCCCTGATGCTTTTGACGGTATCCACATGAAGGGCGAGCACCTGATCGCCGGGGCCGGTGGTTCCAACAAGCCCTATATGCGCCACTTCATCGGCGGCGCCACCGGGGTAATGAGCCCGATTCACGGCTGGATGCACGTTGCCTCAGGCAAATACAACAGCTGCCTGGTAGTTGCCGAAGAAAAGATGTCTCCCTGCACCCCGCATCCTGCCGGTGCCTTTCTGACCATCTTCGACCGCGTTACCGAACAACCACTCGAGTTGACCCTGATCCATATCTTCGCCCTGGAGATGGCTCGGTTCATGCACGTGTACGGGTACAGCGAGCGAGACCTGGCTGAGGTTTCGGCGATGATCAAGCGCAACGCGCTCCATCACCCCGCCTCTCAAGTGGCTGTGGACCTGAGCGCCGATGATGTGCTGAATTCACCCTTGCTTTCCTGGCCTGTCAAGCGCTTGGATATAAGCCCGACCTCAGACGCCGCCGTTGCCATCATCATGGTCAACGAGCGCATAGCCCGCACTCTGAAGAAAGCTCCGGTGTTCATCGAGGGTGTCGGTTTTCGTCTCGAAACCGCCTATTGGTGCACCCGGGATCTCTGCTACCCGGACTATGTCGCAATGGCCGCACGGGATGCCTACAAGATGGCGGGCATCGTCGACCCGGCGACCGATATCGATTTTTTCGAGCCTTATGATCCTTTCGATTATAAAGCCTTGCACCACCTCAACGCGCTGCTTCTCGACAAGACCGGACGGACGGTAAGGAATCTGTTCGAATCGGGCAACTTGACCTGCGAAGGCAGCCACCCGATGTGTCCTTCGGGAGGGGCATTGGGCGTCGGCAATCCCATCGCCGCCACCGGGCTGATGAAAATCGCGGAACTCTATTTCCAGCTCAGCGGCCAGGCCGGCAAGCGGCAGCTCCAAGGACCACTGCGCCGCGGTGTGGCCCAGGCCTGGGGTGATCTGATGCAGGCGGGTACCGTGGTGGTGATGGGGGCTGAAGGCGCCTCTCCAGTCACCTCATCGCGCTGGAATGACATGAAGCGCGAGGATCTGCCAGGTACGCCCATCAAGTCAGTCGATGCCGGGCCGAATATTTCTGATGCCCCTGATTTACGCTATGCCTGGGATAACGGCTTTGCCATATCGACCTATCTTGATGGTCTAAAAAAAGGCAAAATACGCGGCAGCCTGGATAGCCGCACCAACCGCATGATGGTGCCCGCGCGCCCATTCTCGGAAATTGCCGACCTGGCCCCGGTCACCAATTATTACAACCTGCCCGATTCCGGCGTGGTCAAAACCTTTACCATTTCTCATGTCAATTGGGACAGTTCGCCTCTGCCTGATGGCAAGGTTAACATTTTCGCAGTGATTGCCCTGGACGGCATCAATGAAGACATGGGCCTGGTGCACAAACTGGGCGAGGTCGACCCCCAGAACGTGAAGATCGGCATGCGCGTCAAAGCGGTCTGGAAGCCAGAATCAAAGCGGACCGGGGATATTCTTGATATTAAATACTTTGCCCCGCTGGGAAGGAAAAAGACCAATCTCGAGATGACGCAGATCAAGCCGGTGGAGGTCGATGTGCTGGCCATGTCGCAAAAGCAGGGCAAGATTCCGCTGTCATACCGCTATACCGCAGGTGTGGGTGGTTCGAAATTCTATACCGACCTGGCCAAGGGCGAGATAAACGGCACCTTCGTTGCTGAGCGCGACGAGGTGATAATCCCGCCGGCGATGTTCGATGAAGAGAGCCTGTCGATTCTTGATCCGGAAAAGGATGCCAGGGCCATCAATCCAGGGTCCGGTTTTATCCGCTCCTTTACCGTCGTCTACGAAGACCGTCTGGGGCATCTGCTGGATAAGGAACAAGTGGTTGTTCAGGTAGAATTCCCGGGGGTCACCGGGTCGATCTTCGGTATGCTTGAGGTAAAGAATGGCGAACGCTTCTATGAAGGCTCTCCGGTCACGCTGGTCAAGCCCAAGAAGGTCAGCGGCCCGGATATGGTCGCCTTCAAGTTATCATCCCGCTAGGAGGTAGGAGAGCATAACAAAATTTATTAACGCTCACCGGGAAACAACTATTTCAGGGTACGAAAAGGGGCGCACACGAAAGCCCGGCCGCCAAGGCCGGGCTTTTCTTGTTTGGTATGCCAAGAGACACGGGGCGAGTGGCAGACAAGCCGTACGTCGCACCAGCGCTGACAATCAATGAGGATGGACTACTGACGCTTTTCAATCCATCGTATCATTGAACAGTTCCCGGCCGATGAGCATGCGGCGGATCTCGCTGGTGCCGGCGCCGATTTCATAGAGTTTGGCGTCGCGCAGCAGGCGGCCGGTCGGAAAATCATTGATATAGCCGTTGCCACCGAGGCACTGGATCGCTTCAAGGGCCATCCAGGTTGCTCTTTCGGCGGTGAAAAGGATGACTGCAGCGGCGTCCTTGCGGATATTGCCGCCCCTGTCGGCTGCCTTGGCCACGGTGTAGGCGTAGGAGCGGCAGGCGCTCCAGGTGGAGTACATATCAGCGATCTTGCCCTGCATTAGCTCAAACATGCCGATCGGCTGACCGAACTGCGTGCGCTCGTGGATGTAGGGCAACACCACATCCATGCAGGCGCTCATGATTCCAAGAGGCCCACCCGCAAGAACCAAGCGCTCATAGTTGAGGCCGCTCATCAGCACCTCGACGCCACGGTCATGTGTACCGAGGATGTTTTCCTCCGGTACAGCACAGTCGGTGAACACCAGTTCGCAGGTTGGCGAGCCGCGCATTCCCAGCTTGTCGAGCTTGGGGCTGGTGCTGAAACCCGGCATGTTCTTCTCGACCAGGAAGGCGGTGATGCCCTTGTGATGCTTTTCCGGGCTGGTCTTGGCGTAGACTACCAGGACATCGGCATCGGGGCCGTTGGTGATCCACATTTTGGTACCGTTGAGGACATAGCCGTCGCCTCTTTTCACCGCCGCAAGGCGCATACTGACCACGTCCGAGCCCGCCCCCGCCTCGCTCATCGCCAGGGCCCCAATATGCTCGCCGCTGACTAGTTTCGGCAGATAGCGCTCCTTTTGCTCCCGGGTGCCGTTCAGTTTAATCTGGTTGATGCAGAGATTGGAGTGGGCGCCGTAGGCAAGTCCCACCGAGGCCGAGCCACGGCTGATCTCCTCCATGGCGATGACGTGTTCAAGGTAGCCCATGCCGGCGCCGCCGAACTCTTCCGGCACGGTTATCCCGAGAAGGCCCAAGTCCCCCATTTTTTGCCAGAGTTCCAGAGGAAATTGATCATTCCGGTCAATATCGGCGGCCAAGGGCGCAATCTCCGCGGCAACAAAATCCTGCACCGATTCACGGAGCAGATTGGCCGTGTCGCCCAGGCCAAAATTCAGTTGTGGATAGTTTTTCATGCTGTCTCCTGCGGGGCAAGATTTTAACGCCGGCCAGTGGTGCAGGCGGATACCTGCAGGTATCGCGGTGCCAACCGGCGCGAGGCGCGTGTTTACTCGGCTAGTTCCTTCAGGCCGGCAAAAAAATCGAGGGTCTCGGGGTTCTTCAAGGCGTCTTTGTTCTTAACTTCACGACCATGTATGACTTTCTGCACCGCTAGCTCGACCTTTTTCATGTTGAGGGTATAGGGGATGTCCGGTACGGCGATGATCTTGGCCGGAACATGGCGCGGCGAGGCGCCAGTGCGGATTGCCTTTCTCACCTGATCCCGGATCTCGTCGGTGAGCTTCACTCCGGGCTTCATCTTGACAAAAAGAATGACCCGGATGTCTTTTTGCCATTCTTGGCCGACCACAACACTGTCCTCGATCGAGCTCACCGCGGAGAGGATCCGGTAGATTTCAGCGGTACCGATCCGCACCCCGCCCGGGTTGAGAGTGGCATCCGATCTGCCGTACATGATGAGTCCGCCCCGCTCGGTGACCTCGACAAAATCACCGTGGGTCCAGACCCCTGGATACTGGTCGAAATAGGCTGCCTGGTACTTCTTGCCGTTTTCGTCGTCCCAGAAATAGATTGGCATGGAAGGGAAGGGAGCGGTACAGACCAGTTCTCCCTGCTGGCCGACCACCGGCTTGCCGGCGTCGTCATAAGCAAAAACCTTCATGCCGAGGCCGCGACACTGCAGTTCCCCTTCGTAGACCGGACCCATGGGGTTGCCGAGGGCGAAGCAGCCGTTGAGGTCAGAGCCGCCGGAAATCGAGGCGAGCTGCATGTCGGCCTTGATCTCCTGGTAGATGAAGTGAAAATCCTCCTTGGGCAGCGGCGATCCGGTGGACAACAGAGCCTGCAGTGAACTCAGGCCGAATTGGCGGGCCGGCCTGACCTCGGTCCCCTTGAGGGCGGCGATATAGCCGGCGCTGGTACCGAAAACGGTGATCTTTTCCTCCTCGGCCATCCGCCACAGGGCATCAGGTTCCGGGTGGAAGGGGTTGCCATCATACAACACCAGGGTGGAACCGACGGCGAGTGAGGTGGTGAGCCAGTTCCACATCATCCACCCACAGGTGGTGAAGTAAAAAATGGTGTCCTGCCGGGTGAGGTCAGTGTGCAGGAGTAATTCCTTGATCTGGTTGAGCAGGACGCCGCCGGCGCTCTGCACCATGCATTTGGGCAGGCCAGTGGTACCCGAGGAATACATGATGTAAAGAGGATGTTCGAAGGGCAGCTGGACGAAATCGATCTCCGTTTCCTCGGGTGCGCAAAATTCGGAGAAAAGAACGCCTTGTGCGAGCCCATTCAGATCGGGCCGCTCGCTGATGTAGGGTACGACGACGATCCGTTCGATGGACGGCAGTTCCTGGCTGATGCGAGCCACTCGGTCCAGGCTGTCGAGCGCCTTGCCTTTGAAGAAATAGCCGTCGGCGGTGAACAGTATCTTGGGCTCAGTCTGGCCGAAGCGGTCAAGGACTCCTTTGATGCCAAAATCGGGGGAGCAGGAAGACCATGTCGCACCGAGACTGGTCGCAGCGAGCATGGCGATAATCGACTCGGGCATGTTGGGCATGAAACCGACCACCCGGTCTCCGGGTGCGATGCCGGCCCGGCGCAGCGCCGCAGCAACTTTTGCTACTTCAGCGTAAAGTTCCCGGTAAGAAACGGTCCTTCGCACTCGGTCTTCGCCCCGGAAAATGAGGGCGGGGCGGTCATCCCGGTAGCGCAGCAGGTTTTCCGCGAAGTTCAGACGGCTGCCCATAAACCACTGGGCGCCGGGCATTTTGGCGCTATCGTCGATGACCCTGTCATACCCCCTTGAGGCGATGATACCGGCAAATCGCCACAGCTCCGCCCAGAAGGCTTCGAGGTCGTCGATGGACCACTGGTAGAGTGAATCGTACGTGGTGAAATTCTTATAATGCGACCGATTCACCTGCTGCATGAATCGGTACATGTTGGTGGCTTTGATACGTTCCGCAGAAGGACTCCAGAGAGGTTGCAACATGGTCTTCCTCCTAGCTTTATCCCAGATGGAGAAGGATATATTACCTATTGTCGATTAGTGAATCTTATCATCCGCATCCTTTGTCTGTGGCCTGTCGACTTAA